>NZ_JBBWVD010000009.1:0-169763 GCF_041903745.1 Thiocapsa sp. C2-2m
GCAGTGGATTCGGATCAGCCATGCTCGACAGATGAAGTATTCAGGGGCGACAGTTTGTCCTGCAGTGAAGTTTATTTTCGTAGCTTACTGGTTTCCTTGCCACTACTTTTTGAGAAGTTACGGCCTCGAGGCACTCTACCGCGAATACGGTGATCGCGGGTTGGTGGTGCTCGGCTTTCCGTCCAACGACTTTGCGAATCAGGAGCCTGGCACCGAGAAGGAGATCCAGGAGTTCTGCCGTCTGACCTATTCGGTGGAGTTTCCGATGTTCGAGAAGGTTCAAGTCCGCAAGGGTGCGGCGGCACCCTTCTTCGAGCACCTGGCCGGAGAGACCGGCGTCTACCCCGAATGGAACTTCTACAAGTATCTCATCGATCGAGACGGCAAGGTCGTCGAGGTGTTCCCGAGCCGCATCGGCCCGGAGAGCGAGAAGATGACCCAGGCCATCGAACGCCTGCTCTGACCGCCATCGACCGCCCGACCGTGTGCGTAAGACCGACCGGTCGGGTGGACCAGCGAGAGCGAAGCCCACGGAGTCCTGCGGCAGTGTTCATGGACAAAGCGGCGCTTGCCCCCGACGCCTCGGTCAGCTCGCCACGCCGGCTTCAGTTGCCATTGCCGGAGCCGAGACGGTCGCGCGCCATAGCCGCGGCATCCTCGATCCCCTGCTGTGCCCGGTCGATGATTGCCTTGCCTTGGGCGATCATCGCCTGCTTGACCGCCTCGGCGAGTACGGACCTGGAGAGCGACTCGCCGTCGATCGTCATGGTCTCCGGAGAGGTCGAATAGGCGGACAGTGGATCGCTCAGCGTCAACGCTGTGTCATCGACCGCATTGTAACGATAGTGGCAGGTCGCCTGCCGAGGCCGGCTTACGCCGTCGGACTCGAACCCCAGCACGACCGAAAGTCCTGAATGGCCTCGGGGCTTCGTCTCCACGCCGGTCCAGCGCACCGAGCCCGGCGAGGCGACCTGCGTCGCCACCAAACTCTTGCAGAAGCTCACGCGCACATCCTCGCGTGAGCCCGAACAGCTCGCAACCAAAACAGATGCAGTCGCGAGTGCGACGATGATTGCAGGGGAAGCTGTCGTGCGTTTGGTCATGGTGTTACCTTCTCCGAGTGATCCGGGGCTACCGTATGGGTCCCGACGAGTGGAGCGGTGCAGAGATTCCGAGACCGTCCGAGATCAACTTCGTTGTCGCTGTCGCTGTCGTTGTCGTTGTCGTAATCGACCATCGATACGACAACGACAACGAACGGTCTCGACACAAATGCTGTGCTGCACGAGGTTCTGGCGAGGTCTTACGAGCCCGTCGGACGGCCATTATGCTGCGCCGCTCCTCGCCGGGGTACCTCAAGAAGCAGACCCCGGCCTCGCAGCCGTTTTGATGGAGCAACGCCGATGGACTTTTCGACCCGGCATCGCCTGATGCTCGCCGACGGCCCTGTCGTCTATCGGAAGGTCACCGACGGCAAACCGCCTCTCCTGCTTGTCCACGGCTGGGGGGGTTCTTCGCGACACTGGCAGCACACCGCGGAACACCTCTCTGACATCCGCGATCTCTATGCCCTGGATCTCCCGGGTCACGGGGACACGCCCGTCAGATCCGGCACGGCCGGACCCGAAGCAATGGCTGGCTTGGTCATCGACTTCGCCGACCGCCTGGGCCTTGATCGCTTCGACCTCGACGGCCATTCCTGGGGCGCCGCCGTCGCGATCCTGGTGGCGGCATACCGGCCCGAGCGGGTCGATCGACTCGTGCTGACCAGCCTGGGAACGGCTCGAAACGCGCTCGAGCGTCTCGCCTTGACGCAGGCCTATCATCAGATGAACCTCGCCCTGTCGCTCTGGCGGCCCTGGCTAGCCATGTCCCGGCCATGGCTCGCGCTTTCGCGACCGGCGATCGACTGGCTCGGCGCTCAACCACTGGTATATCGGACGGTCGCAGCGCACGTTCTGCGCCAGCTCCCCGATGACGACGAGATGGTGCGTCTCGGCGTGCGCGAGTTTTTAAGCACGGATCCGCTCAGCGCGCTGGAGTGTGCGATCGGCGCCGGCAGTCCAGCCTTCCTGACGGCCTTGGAAACGATGACGACGCCGACCCTGATGGTGAATGCCGACGCGGACGCCGTGATGCCGCCATCCGGCGCCCGTGCGCTTGCGGCCAGGATCCGCAACGTACGGGAGGTTCGCCTCGAAGACTGCGGCCATTTGCCGATGATCGAGCAACCCGAGGCCTATCACCGAGCGCTACGCGAGTTCCTCACCGCGACTGCGCTCGTGTTGCCATCGAGCACGCACTCCGAAACCCGATGATCCTTTCGGCTCAAGCGGAGGACAGGCGCGATGTGGCCCAGAACTAAGGCGAATACCGGAAACCCTCATACCAACGGCGTAGGTTGTGCCGAGCCGCGCGAGGCACAACCAACCGTCGGCGCAAGTTGTGCTTCCTATCGTCAGCACAACCTACGGGTATGGAAGTTTGCGGAAATCACCTAAACCGTGCCGGCTCCGACAGGTGTCGGAGCCGGCACGGCCAAGCCAATCCAACACACGACGCATATCGCGTCAGGCGCGGTTTTAAAATGATCCGCCCTATCGGTGTGGGGTTTGTGAACGAGGGTGTTTTCCGGGAAAGCAACGACCGATGCGGGATACTGATTCCCTGAAATCGCCTTATCCCTTCACCTTCAAAGGCGCGAGCATCCGCATGGTGCGGATCTTCAGCTCGACCCTGAACTTGAGTGTTTGGTCGGCGCTGGGCTCGGCCTCGATGGGCTTGAGCACCACGTTGGACAGCCCGGCACCCGTCTCTTGATCGAAGGCGCGGCCGCGCACGGTCGCCACATCCCGCCGGGGCACGGTCGGCACCGCGTTTTTCCCCGTCTCACCAACGGGCGTGTTCCGGGGCACCGACTCCAGCGCCGCTCCATGCATGGCCGGCACAAGCCAGACGCGACAAAACGCGAAGCAGCTAGGGTGGAGGTGTCACCGACTGCCCGACTTGGGTCTCGACCGTCCAGCCCTCCGGGACGGTCACCTTTGGTAGGCTGTTTGCCCGCACATCGGGGCCAGCAACCGCCGAGGTAAAACCCATTATGACCTGGCCCTCCGGGTCGCTGATAGTGGTCACCGATGCGTTAGCCGTCGGGCCGAAGGCCGCCGATAGGCTCAGCCCACGCACCTGGAACTCACCTGGAGCCACCTCGATCAAGTCCTGATAAAGCACTACCGCCACCTCGGGATCAGCCGAAGGCGCTGGGGCTGCGATCATCAGCGCCAGTGTCGGGACCAGCGCGAGTGGACCAATGCCCTGCCGCCGCGCGTGCGGTTCATCGGCTTGCGCAAGAGCATGCGCTTGGATTCGGATCATCATCGACATACGGCGGTGTCGGCCGTGTCGGCCGGCAAACCTGGGATTTGAGTGGCCCGGCCCATCGCGGCGGCGGTTGAGCAGCTCGGTGAGGGGATCCGTATCGGCCAAGGCGCGGATCTGTTGGAACAAGCGGGCATTGATCTCGCGCTCGCGGCGCAGGTTCTGCTCGGTCTCTTGGAGCTTCACGAAGGTACGGGCGTTGGAAATGGCTAAACCACAGAGGTTGGAGATCGCCAGGCCGAGATTCAGATACTGATCCCGATAGGCCGGGAACGGGATCTCGCGCACCAGCATCAATCCCAGGACGGCATCCCGATAGTCGATGCGGAGGACAAAACCGCTCCCGGACGGCATGATCAGATAGCCTTCGTGCAGTGCGCCGAGCGCCTGCTGAAGATCGACGCGATCCCGAGGTCGCTCCTCCGCGGCGAAGATCTCCTTGACCCGCCCCTCCTCCACCTGGCCATACACCAGGTTCGTGCAGCCGAAAAGCATCGCGAAGAGCTCCTGAATCGCCGCGATCGTGGCCTCCTCGTCGGTGATGTGCGACAAGCGAACCAGCAGGTCGAAGGCCATGGCGTCATCGGCGACCTTGCGGTTGGCCTGCGCCAGGACATCTCTGGTCTTTGCCTCCACGGCGAGATTGCGCCACTTGGCGATGGCGCCCGAGAGAAAGAGCTTCAGATAATCCAATCCGACATAGCGGCTGCGGCACGGCAGACCCAGATACCGAGCCATCGCCTCGAGCGCCCCGAGGGCTGCTGCGTCGTTGCCTGTATCCAGGAGCACGCGAGGGTCCGGCGGCGCAGCACGCGTCTCGGTCTCGCACCCGAGAAGCACCAAGACGCCGTCACAACCCTCCGGCGGCGGTGTCTCGCGAGCCTCGGCGAGGTTGCACTGTCCGGGACGCAGGGTGCAGACGGCGGGGTAAGCCTGGACGCGCACGCCCCCCTCGCCGAGGCCCGCGAGGGCGGTCTCGACATCCCTGCAAAAATGGCTGCAGACCATCAGACACAGCGTATCCGCCACGCGGTCAGCTCCGGGGGCCCTTCGGTGGCAGGGAGCTTGCGCGCTCGAGAGAAAGATCGAGCGGATAGGTTCCCCAGCGATGGACCGCCTCGGAGATGGCCAGCAGCGTACCTTCGATCACGTACTCGGGTCGCGAGAAGTAGGTCTCGATGGAGAGTCCGAGCTCTTGAAAGTCATTGCGCCTCGTCACGGAAAAGACGACTGATCTGAACTAGTATGCTAGACCGTAAACGGGCGGGCGGCAGCGGTAGCGGTAGCGCATGTCCGGACCACGACCGGGCACAGACCCTGCCCCAGCTCACCTTCCGGAGCCACATCATGCGAGCCTCGATCGGCGTCGTCGCCGGCTTTCTTTTGATCGCACTCTTCAGCGTAAGCCCTGACGCCCGGGACACCTGGCCGACACCGCCGGCAGCAGCCGTTCCGGCTCCCCAGATCTCCGGACCGCTGCAGGGCGGCACCGCCGATCACACCAAGTTCGACCAGCTCAAGGGGCCCTTCAGCTCCGGGCCGGAGGTCACCGTCGCCTGTCTCGGCTGCCACACCGAGGCCGGCGATCACTTCATGCGCAACGTCCATTGGACTTGGTCCTACACCAACGAGGAGACCGGCCAGCAGCTCGGCAAGCGCTATCTCATCAACAACTTCTGCACCAACTCCCGCGGCAATGAAGGGATGTGCGCCCAGTGCCATGCCGGCTACGGCTGGAAGGACGAGAGCTTCGACTTCAGCGACCAGACCAATATCGACTGTCTGGTCTGTCACGAGACCACGGGCACCTATTACAAGACCCCGAACAGCGCCGGCAATGCGGCCTGCTCGGTCATGTTCGAGGGCAAGCCCCCGATCGATCTGGCCGCGGCCGCAAGGAGCGTAGGGCTGCCGCAACGCGCCAACTGCGGGGCCTGCCACTTCAACGGCGGCGGGGGCGACAACGTCAAGCACGGCGACCTCTCCTCGGCCTTGAAGAGCCCGCCGAGGACACTCGACGTCCACATGGGAGTCGACGGTCTGAACTTCGCCTGCACGGCCTGCCACATCACCAACCGCCATGTCTGGGCCGGCAGCCGCTACCAAGTCATCTCCAAAGACACCGAGGGCACGGGCAAGCCGGGCCAGCGCAGCGACGTGGCGACCTGCGAGTCGTGTCACGGTCTCGCGCCCCATCCGGTGGATTCGCTCGCGGGCTTCAAGCTCAACGATCACGTGCAGAGCATCGCCTGCCAAACCTGCCACATCCCCGAGATCGCACGCGGCGGTGTCGCAACCGTCGTCGATTGGGATTGGCGCACCGCCGGCAAGACGAGGGACGGCGAGGGCTATCACGAGGACGGCTACATCCAGGGCAACGGCGACCACCGTTACACCTACAAGTCGATCAAGGGCGATTTCACCTTCGACGAAAACTTTCCTCCCAGCTATGGCTGGTTCGATGGCCAAATGCTCTACACCACCATCGACACCAAGTTCGACCCGCAGGCCGAGTCCATCGAGATCAACGGCTTCAACGGCTCGCGCGAGGATCCAAAATCCCGGATCTGGCCCTTCAAACGCATGCACACCTGGCAGCCCTACGACAAAGGCAACGGCACCCTGGTCTATACCCATCTGTGGGGCGAGGACGATGCCGCCTACTGGGGCAACTACGACATGGGCAAGTCCATCGCCAAGGGCATGGCCGATTTCGGACTGCCGTATTCAGGCGAGTTCGGCTTCATCCAGACCATCTCCTGGTGGCCCATCACCCACATGGTCGCACCCAAGGAACAGGCGCTGGGTTGCGGCGACTGCCATACCCCCACAGGCAGCCGGCTGGCCTCGGTCGAGGGCGTTTACATGCCGGGCCGCGACCATAACCGCTGGCTGGACATTATCGGGACGCTTCTCGTCGCCGGCATCCTGGGCGGAATCCTCATTCATGGATTGGTTCGCTTCTTCTCGCCGTCCCATGGCTCCAAGGGAGAGCAGCACTGATGACCACACGCCGCGTCAAGATCTTCAGCCTGTTCGAGCGCTTCTGGCACTGGTCCCAGATGCTGCTCATCGTCACGCTGCTGATCACGGGTTTCGGGTTGCACGGCTTCCATGATCTCTTTACGTTCGAAGACGCGGTCACCTTGCATACCTCGGCCGCTTTCGCGCTGCTCCTGCTCTGGATCTTCAGTGTCTTCTGGCTCTTTACGACGCGCACCTGGCGCCACTTCATCCCGTCCGCAACGGGGATGTGGGGTGTACTGCGCTTCTACAGCTACGGCATCTTCAAAGGCGAGCGCCACCCCTACCGCAAGGCCTATTGGCGCAAGCACAACCCCTTGCAGGCGTTGGCCTACCTCATGCTAAAGATCGTGCTGTTTCCGGCGATCTGGATCACCGGACTCGCCTATCTCTTCTATTTCGCGTGGCGCGACGTGCCCGATGCCACGCAATGGCTCACCGGCGTCGCAATGGTGCACACGGCGGCGGCCTTCATGATCCTGGCGTTCGTGCTCATCCATGTCTACATGCTCACCATCGGGCATTCCTTCCGCGAGCATCTCATGCCGATGATCAACGGCTTCGACGAGGTGGATCTATCCCCCGAGGAAGAAGCCTATCTGAGCAAGGATCAGCCGGGAGACATCCGCTGACACGAAATCCGGCGGTCGCCGGGCGTAAGTGCGAGTAAATTCGCACCTACGCCCGGATTGTGCGAATGAATTCGTACCTACGCGGACTGAGCCATCGGCAGCTGAACCCGCACCGAAAGCCCTCCTTTTTTCCCGGGCTCGAAATCGAGCGCCCCGCCGTAGGCGTCCACCACATCCCGGGCGATCGCGAGTCCAAGACCGTTGCCCTCTTTACGCTCGTCGAGACGCAAGCCGCGCTCGCCCAGCCTAGGAATCTGCTCGGGTGGGACACCGGGGCCATCGTCCTCAATGCCGATCTCGATTCGATCGCTGACGCTCACCCGGATATCCACCTCGTTCCGCGCCCATTTCGCGGCGTTCTCCAGCAGATTCCCCAGCAGCTCCAGCAAATCGTCGCCGATGACGGCGGCCCGGGCCTGCGCAGGCGCGACCAACTGCCAGTCGAGCCGCGCGCCCTCCGGGGTGCGTTGCAGCGTGCGCAACAGTCGGTGAATGGTCTCGACCACGTCGGCATAGGAGGGCTGTAGACCGGTACCGGAGCGCAACCGGGCGCGCACCAGCTCGCGCTCGACCCGTCGCCGCATGGCCATCGCCAAGTGCTCCAGATCGTCGGCCAGGGGCGCGTTGCCCTGCTCGCGCAGGCGCTGCGCATCGGCCACCAGCGCACCCAGCGGGGTTTTGAGTCCGTGAGCGAGGTCAGCTGTCCAGGCCCGCGCGCGCTCGATCGCCTGCTCTCGGGCCTCAAGCAGTGCGTTGACCTCGCCGACCAGCGGCATGACCTCGTCCGGGTAGGCTTCAGCGAGCCGCCGCGTCCGGCCGGTGCGAATCTCACCGAGACCGCGACGCACCGCATCGAGCGGCACAAGACCGGTCTGGATCTGCACGAAGGTCGCCAGAGCCAGAACAATCCCAATGAGGCCAAGATAGGGCAGCATGTCGGCCGCGAAGGCATCACGCGCCGCGATCAACTCCGCCCGATCGACCCCGACCATGAGGCGCAAGGGCATGAGCCCGCCGGCCGCCTGCAGGCGAATCCGACGCTCGCGCACCAACAAAATCTGTGCGTCCGGACCCATGACCTCGTGGGCGTGGACGGTTCCGGGATTCAGGTCGTCGTCGGTCAGCTCGACCAGATGATCCCAGAGCGAGCGCGAGCGCAGGAGCCCCGGGCGCGCCGGGCCGTCGATCTGCCAATAGAGCCCGCTCAAGGGCTGAGCGAAACGCGGGTCGGCCGGCTCGCGAGCGAGCTGAACCTCCCCATCCGGCGTGATCGTCATCGCTGCGGCAAGCTGGTTGAGCTGCGCGCGCAGCTCCTCGCCGATGCGCCGCTCGACATGGCGCTCGAAGAGGGTCAGGAGACCGAGCCCGGCCACCGCCAGGGCCAGCGTGATGGAGAGTGCGGCTCCGATCCAGAGGCGGGCGCGTAGAGAGCGGCGGGCCATGTTAAACCGCGTCTCGCGCGACACGTTGGGTTCGACTGTAGACCATACACCGCAGCGACCAAGCCTCTTGGAGATGACGCGGTTTAAGTCTTTTCAGATTTTCGCTTGAACCGCGTCTCGCCGAGCGCCCGCCGGACCTCGAGCGATCGCGCTCACTCCAACACAGGCTTGGACTCCGGACGCGGTTCAATACGACTCCTCGACCAAATACCCGAACCCACGCCGCGTTTGAATCAAATCCACCCCGAGCTTGCGGCGCACCCGCCCGACCAGGACCTCGACGGCGTTGGACTCGCGCTCGAAGTCCTGGGCATAGAGCTGCTCGGTGAGCTCGAGCTGGGAGACGACACGCCCGGCATGCTGCATCAGATAACTGACGAGACGGTATTCCTGGGGGGAGAGATGGACCGGGACACCCTCGACCGTCACGGCCATCCGGCGGGTGTCGAGTACGAGCGGGCCGTTGACAAGCACGGCGCTGGCCTGGCCCGCGGACCGGCGCACCAGGGCGCGCAGACGCGCCAGCAGCTCCTCCATCCGGAAGGGTTTAGGTAGATAGTCGTCTGCACCGGCGTCGATACCCTCGACACGCTCGTGCCAATCACCCCGCGCGGTCAGGATGAGCACCGGAAAACGCTGCCCGTTCGCCCTCCATTTACGCAGGATCGAGAGCCCGTCCATGCTCGGCAGCCCGAGATCCAGGACCGCCGCCGCATAGCTTTCGGTATCACCCTTGAACCAGGCGACCTCGCCGTCAGCCTCGTGATCTACAACGAAACCCGCAGCCGTCAGCGCCGCGACCAGGCCCTCGGCGAGCCGCACGTCGTCCTCGACCAAGAGCAGGCGCATCAGTCTTCCTCCACCGCGAGGATCTCGGCCGTCGGCGCATCCACCAACACCTCCACCCGTCGCCCGTCCGGCGCGATCAGTTTGATCTCGTAGACCCAACGCTTCTTGCCGAGCCAATTCTCGCGCTCGAGCTCCACCTCGATGACCTCGCCCGGAACCTCCTCCGCGACCCGTCGCAGGATCTCGGCGATCGGCCGAACCTCACCCTGCTGCAGGGCGTGTCGGGCACGGTCGTGATCATGGCGCGCCTCGTCATTGCCTTCATGCACTCGGGAGTCCGCGAGAGACAAGGCCGGAGCCAGAGCGGACGCCATGAGGGCGGCCAAGAGTCGATGACGGAACGGCTGAGTGTGCATGGAACCCATTATGGACCGAACCAAGCTGACCGTTTGCTGACAAGGGCGCACAGGGTTTCGTCAGGCTCGCCCCGGTAATCTGCAACCAGGCCAAGATCGATCGAGGCCAAACCATCCTCAACGCAGAGATCAGGAGAGCACTCAGATGACCACCGAGACCATGGTCGCACCGACGATCACCCAAACGGATAGCCCGGAACGCATCCGCGTCTGGGATCCTCTCGTTCGAATCTTCCACTGGGCACTGGTCGGCGGTTTCGCCACCGCCTTCATCGTCGAGGACGACCTCCTCGGCGTGCATGTCTGGGCCGGCTATTTGGTGCTGAGCCTGATCGCCGTTCGTCTGGCGTGGGGCCTGATCGGCACCCGTCACGCCCGTTTCAGCGATTTCGTCCGCAAGCCGAGCGACGTCCTGGCCTATGTCCGGGACGCCCTGCGGCTGCGCGCTCCGCGCTACCTCGGCCACAACCCGGCCGGCGGTGCGATGGTGATCGCCCTGATGATTGCGGTCGTGCTGACCGGACTGAGCGGGCTGGCGGTTTACGGCGCGGAAGAGCTCTCGGGTCCGCTGGCACCGATGATGAGCGCACTGCCGGGATTTTGGGGCCACTTCTTCGAGGACGTCCACGAGGTCATGGCCAATCTCACGCTCGTCCTCATCGTCGCCCATGTGGCCGGCGTCATCTTCTCCAGCCTGTCCCATCGGGAAAACCTGATCGGCGGCATGATCACCGGCTTAAAACGGAAGGACATCTGATGAAACGCAACATGAATGCAACTCTGGCCATTCTGATCCTCGTGTCCGGCGCCACGGCCCTCCCGACCGCGTCCTTCGCCGGCGACGCCACGGCGGGCGCCGCGGGTTGGACAAAGGAATACCCGCAAACCGACGGCTCGCCGGCGCGCAGCTGCGTCACCTGCCACAACCGTGACCTGACCAAGCCCGGCCGACACGCGGTGACCAACAAGGTCATCGAACCCTTGGCGCCATCGGTGAATCCGCAGCGCCTGACGGATCAGGCCAAGGTCGAGAAATGGCTGCTGCGCAATTGTCGCTGGACCCTCGGGCGCGAATGCACAAGCGATGAGAAGGCCGATTTCATCAGTTACATCGAAACCCAGTAATCAGGAGCTAACTCCCATGCGGACATCGACCAAAACGATCGCCATGCTGGCTATCACAATCCTTTCCTTGGGCGCCGTCGGCCTGGCCGTCGGCGATTCCGACGACGACGATTACGAAAAACACGAGAAAGGCGGCGGTTGGGTGAAGTCGCGCCCCGATGTCGCCCCGGTCGTGAATGCGACCTACAGCGAGGAATGCGGCTCCTGCCACATGGCCTATCAGGCGGGTCTGCTGCCCGGCGATGCCTGGGCGCAGATCATGAGTCCCGCCGGGTTGAGCAACCACTATGGCGACGACGCCTCGCTGGCCGACGACGTCCGCACCGATATCACCGCGTTTCTGCTCAACAACTCGGCCGACCAAGCCGAGCGCTCGCGCTCACGGGCCTTTGCCGTAGGCGCGAATCAATCGGTGCAGGCCGAGGGGACGACGCTCCCGCGGATCACCGAGACCCGTTACTTCATGCACGAGCATGACGAGATCCCGGCCCGTCTGGTGACGGACAACCCGGAGGTCGGCAGCTTCAGCCAATGCAGCAGTTGCCACCGCGGCGCCGCCGAGGGCATCTACAACGAAAAACAGGTCTCCATCCCCGGTCATGGACGCTGGGAGGACTGAGGTCCCCCTAGGGAGGCACGAGCTCCGGACTTCATCCTCGGCGACCGGGTGCGGCATGATCGCCGGTCGGCCAGCGAGCGGGGTCCGACCGACGACTGAACCACACGCTCGGGGAGGCGCCGGCGGAATTGCGTTGCCTCGGGGTCGGCGGTACAAGTCGGAGAGCAACCCGCACGCAAGATACGCGAGGGCTCTTCACCAGCGCAGCTCCGATCCGAGCCACGACAACAACGACGACCACCACCAGAGGAACCCGAAGATGATTGCGAACCCGAGAAGACAGACGACGGCCTTGTCGGCCATGCTCGTCGCCACCTGCGCGTTTTCCGCTCCCGCGCTCGCTGCCCGCGCACTCGAAACGGTGACGGCGATCGCCTTCGATACGGCGCCGACCCTGAGGGCGACCGCGGCGATATCGCGCTCGGGTTGTCCTGGAACGACGGGGTCTGGACCATGGAGATGCGGCGCAAGCTGGTCACGGGCAGCGAGACCGACGTGCAGTTCGAGGATCTAGCAGCGGCCTACCCGTTCGGCGTCTCGGTGTTCGACAATGCCCAGGTCAGGCACGCCTTTATGCAGAAGCCGATCGCGCTGGTGTTCGAGGAATAGGGCGCGCGGGGCATTCGCTCTCTTGTGAGAGCCTCCAGCTATCAGCTATCAGCTATCAGCTATCAGCTATCAGCTATCAGCGTTCGGCGTTCGGCGTTCGGCGTTCGGGGCTCGATGTCCGGGGTTGGATCCGGGCGGGTTGTTGTGCCCGCCAGGGAATAACATCAACGCCGGCCAACTGCGACTCGAAGCTGGAGGCTGGAGGCCGGCGGTTCTAATCACCCTAAACAAGGAGCACCGCAGTGAGTCCGAGCACACCCGAGACCGCTAGACCAGCCAGATCCGGAGCCTCGAACGAAAGACTGCTGCGTCTGGCCACCTACGCATCGGTCGCGACGGCCTGTCTGCTGATTTTGGCCAAGCTCGGGGCCTGGTTGGTCACGGGATCGGTCAGCGTGCTGGCCTCGTTGGTGGATTCGGCGATGGACGCGGGCGCCTCGCTGGTGAACCTGCTGGCGGTGCATTGGTCGCTGATGCCGCCGGATGCCGAGCACCGCTTCGGTCACGGGAAGGCCGAAGCCCTCGCCGCGCTCGGACAGGCGACCTTGATTGCCGCCTCGGCGGTATTCCTTGGCGTGCAGGCGGTCGACCGTCTGCTGCATCCGCAACCCGTCGCGGAGGCCGGAGTCGGCCTGCTGGTGATCGGTTTCGCGATACTGGTCACGCTGGCCTTGTTGGCCTTCCAGCGGCATGTCATCCGCCGGACCGGGTCGGCGGCGATTCGGGCGGATGCCCTGCACTACGCGACGGACCTGGCCACCAATGCCGCGACCCTGGTGGCCTTGCTGCTCGCCTCCGCCGGCTGGTCCGGATTCGATCCGCTGTTCGGACTGGCGATCGGGGTCTACATCCTCTACAGCGCCTTGCGGATCGGCTTCGACGCCGTTCAACTCCTGATGGACCGCGAGCTTCCGGAAGTAGCACGCCGACAGATCCTGAACCTTGCGGCTTCGGTTCCCGGCGTGCTGGGGGTGCATGGCTTGCGGACACGCCGATCCGGACAATCCCTGATCATCCAACTGCATCTGGAGCTCGACGACGCCATGCCGCTGCTGGCCGCACATCAGGTAGCGCTCGACGTCGAGGCACGCATTCGAGTGGAGCATCCGGACTCGGACATCACCATCCATCAGGATCCGGTCAGCCTCGGCGAAGAGAGCTTGCCGGTTTAAACCGCGCCCAGAGCGGTATGCGATGTTAGTGGATGGGATCGGCCCCGACAGACTCGACGAGCGTTGGAACCGGCGCGGTTTAAGATATTAAAAAATGTATAATTTTAACCGCGTCTCTCGCTATCGGCTGTGGATGCACCAAACGTCGAGCTCACTTGCAAATGAGCCTCTCGCTCTGGACGCGGCTTAACAACGCGCGGTTTGCTCGGCCTCTGCCCCTCATCGAGATCGACAGGACGGCTGAGCCTTGGTCTCTTCCGAACAACGTCACTGGATGGCCGAGCGAGACTTTGCGCGATATCGGGCACACGCTCGGCGATATCACCTACTCTCTCCTGTCTCCGATCAGTAAAACCTCGAATCCCGGCAACCGGGGAAAGAACTTAGATAGGCTCCTCCGCCACTCGATCACGCAGACGAGACGCGGAGGCACATCCAATGAGCACACTAAGATTAAGGTCTTGGAGCCATCGACTCCCGAACCGAGGCACGAACCTGGCGAGGCTTCAGGTCGCCAACAAGACAGGGATACGGGCGCCGGGAAGGGTACCGCTCGGCAACCAGATCACCGCCTGGGCCGGCATCCTGATCGCTATGCTGGCGGGACTCTCGGTCGCGCTCTGGGTCGACACGGCGACCGCGCAAACCCCGGATGACGGCGGCGTGGTCCTGCCCGAGCTCGAGGTGACCGCGGAGCGCCCGGACGCCCTCCCGCCCGCGACCTTCGTCGCACCCATCGTCGAGGTCACACCCGGCCTTCCGGCAGACGGCGGCGACCTCCTGCGCTCCGTCCCCGGCGTGAGCGGCTCCCGGATGGGCGGTTTCGGCATCGACCCCATCATCCGCGGCCAGACCGCCAGCCAGCTCAATATCCTGATCGACGGCGCCTACGCCTTCGGCGGCTGTCCCAACCGGATGGACCCGCCGACCGTCTATGTGGATCTGGACAACTACGACTCGGTCACCGTCATCAAGGGATCCCAGACGGTCCGCTACGGTGGCGGCGGGAGCGGCGGCACCATCCTGTTCGAGCGCGACACCCCCCGTTTCGATCCCGACGAGGTCTTCCGCGCACGCTTCACCGGCGGCATCACCGACAACTCGCACACGAACAACTTGGGCGCGGACGTGACGGTCGGAACCCCCGAGGGCTTTGCCCGCGCCACCGGCCAGTATCAGACCGCGGACAATTACGACGACGGCAACGGCAACCCGGTGCGCAGTGCCTACAACACCGAGGGGGCCGGTCTGTCGCTCGGCCTCACCCCGAACGATGATACCCGTGCCGTTCTGAGCTACGACCATACCCACGACTGGGATGTCCTCTACGCAGGCGCCGGCATGGACGGCATCTACAGCGACAGCGACCAGTGGCGTCTCCGCCTGGGTCAGGACACCCCGCTCGGTCCCTTCGCCGCGGTGAAGGCGGAGCTCTACAGCGTCTCGGTCGATCATCTGATGGACAATTACAGCCTCCGGCCCCTGACCGGCATGTTCAAGATGCGCGCCCCCAGCACCGCCGATACCGTAGGCGGGCGTCTGACCGCCGATCTGGAAGCGATGGGCATGAATTGGACCCTCGGGACCGACTATCTCCAGGTCGATCGCGACGCCACGCGCTTTTGGAACTACCGCTCCGCGGCGGTCGATGTCCCCAACTCATATCTCTGGCCTGACGTGGTGAATTCAGACCTCGGCCTCTTCGTCGAGATCGAGCGCCCCTTGACCGAGCAATCCCGACTCACCGCCGGGCTGCGCTACGACCGCACCGAGGCCAGCGTCTCGCAGTCGCGTGCCGCGCTTGTGCCCGTCGGACCCGCCTGGGTGCGTTCCGCCGAGCAGTTGTATCGCGCCTACTATGGTGTCGGCGCCGAAGACACGGACGAAGACAATCTGGGCGGATTCCTGACCTACGCGCACATCCTCGACGACGGCATCTCCTTTTCGGTTGGGGTCAGCCGCACCCTGCGCTCCGCCGATGCCACCGAACGCTACATTGCCTCCAACGCCGCCCCGTCCACGGTCGCAAACAATCAACGCTGGGTCGGCAACCCCGGCCTGGATCCCGAGGCGCATCATCAGATCGGCGTGACGCTGGCCAAGGTCGCCAAGCTCTGGAACACCCAGCTCGACCTCTTTTACGACCGGGTCGACGATTTCATCTTGCGGGATCGCGCCCATGGCCAGCCGGGGATCTTGCTGGCCGACGGCACCTTCATCTATCGGAATATCGACGCCGAGCTCACCGGCGGAGAATGGACCGGCTCGATCGAGTTTGCCCGGCACTGGCGAGCCGGCGCCTCGCTCGCCTATGTCTATGCACAGAATCGCACCGACTCCACACCCATCGCGCAAACACCGCCGCTCGGCGGCACCGTCAGCCTCGACTATCTCGCCGAGCGTTGGTCCGTCGGCACCAGGTTGAACTGGAACGACACCCAGGACCGCGTTGACGACGACCCGCTCACCGGGAGCGGCCTGGATGTCGGCCCGACGCCCGGCTGGTGGATCCTCGACCTCTATGGTCAGGCACGGATCTCAAAGGCCGCGACGCTCAGCCTCGGCGTGGACAACCTCTTCGATCGCGCGTACGCCTATGCCGTGAACCGCGCGAACGTCGATCCCTTCAACCCGGGTCCGGTGCAGGTCAACGAGCCGGGACGGCAGTTGTGGGCCCGGGCGTCGCTTGAGTTTTGACAAGACGCGTCATCCTGGCCGGGGTATCTTCATCAATTGCATCGGCACCCACAAGGAATAGGGTGCCGCGGACGCGGAGACCTCGATCATCGTTTCGGCCACATCGGCAGTGTCCAGATCGTCACCCGGGTACGCCGACTTTAGTCGGCTCCCGGGGAGGCGGACTTCAGTCCGCCGTGCGGGCGCACTCGGGCGACCAAAGTCGCCCGTACCCGGGAGCCGACTGAAGTCGGCGTACCCGAGTGTGCGGCCGGAGTTTGGCATCCGGTCGGGAACCCTAGCGGCCTGGAACCCCTCATCGGCAAGAGCAACCGGGTCTACGAAATCCTCAATCGCAAACGGCCGTTGACGCTGCCCATGATTCGCAGGCTGCACCGGCACCTCGGTATTCCCGCCGAGGTGCTGATCGCGGAGACGGTGAACAGGTAACCTTGGAAGCCGAGACGCTGACACACAACCCACCCACGCTCACCTCCGCGCTCGATTTGAACTCCAGTTCAGCGCCAATTCAGTTTAGGGAACGAGACTGCATCCGGGGCGAAGGCGACACATGGGTCGCCTTCGACCCAGTCGGCTTGCTCTGGCCCAAAAGGGAAGACGAGCCACAAAGGCTACTCATCCCAACCAAGGGGACCAGGCGCATGCAGAGACCGCGGCTAACGGCAATCGCCGTCTCGGTTGGACTCTTGTCGGTCACGGGCGGTGCCATCGCCGGTGATCGGCTCGACCACGACGAGATCAAGCAACTGCGCGAGACCGGACAGATCCTGCCGATGGGCGAGGTGATGGCCAGCGCCCAGACCGTGCAGCCCGGCCAGCTCGTCGAGGCCGAGCTCGAACGCGAGGACGGCGTCTATCTCTACGAGATTAAGATCCTGGCCGCGGATGGGACGGTCCACAAGCTTTATCTGGACGCCGCGACTGGCGAGGTCATTAAGCACTGAACCGCGCCCGGTACCGCATGCGCTCCTGTATCCTTTTGCAATCTTTCGCTCACCAACACATGCGGCGGCAGACGCGGTTCAGTGTATTGAATTTACTCATCTTAAATCGCGTCGACTCCAATGTTCTTATGAACCTCCGGGATCCAATCATCAGGGCGACACCGTTTGTCGCTCGGGACGCGATTTAATGCGCCTGCTGCTGGTCGAGGATGACATGGCCCTCGCGGCCGAGCTGCAAAAGGCGCTCAAGTCCTCGGGCTTCGTCCTGGATCACGCCGCCGACGGCGTCACGGGCGAGGCGCTCGGCGCCGGCGAACCCTACGACGCCATTGTCCTCGATCTCGGGCTCCCCGGACGGCCCGGATTGACGGTGCTGCGCAACTGGCGCGTGCGCGGTGTGACGACACCTGTCCTGGTGCTCACCGCGCGCGACGCCTGGCACGAGCGCGTCGACGGGCTCAAGGCCGGCGCCGACGACTATCTCGGCAAGCCGTTCCACATGGAAGAGCTAGTCGCGCGCATCAATGCCCTGACGCGTCGTGCGGCGGGCAATCTGCGCAGCGGTCTTGAGGTCGGCGGGCTTCGTCTCGACGAAGACCTACAGCAGGTCGTCCTTGCCGACGGCAGCGCCCGGGAGCTGACCGGCACCGAGTTCAGGCTCCTCCGCTATCTGATGCTCAATCCCGACCGGATCCTCTCCAAGCCCCAGATCATGGATCATGTCTATGAGCTCGAGGCCGACCGGGGCAGTAATCTGATCGAGGTCTATGTCCGGCGTCTGCGCGAGAAGATCGGCAAGGACCGAATCCAGACCCTGCGGGGTCAAGGCTATCTGTTCCCGCGCCGATGAGATCGCTGGAGGGTCGTCTTCAGCTGGGCTTGGCCGCCAGTCTGGTGGTCCTGATCGGGGCGGTCTGGTGGATCGGGCATGCGGCCCTGCACCGCACCGCAGACGCCTTCGTGCTCTCGCGACTGGCGCACGATGCCGAGGCGCTGGTCGGCGCCTTGTCCCGAAACCCGGATGGAAGACTCAAGCTCGGCCAGCAACGGCTCACACCGGTCTACCACCAGCCCTATTCCGGGCACTATTTCGTGATCGAGACCCGAGACGGGCAACGCATGCGGTCACGCTCGCTCTGGGATCAGGATCTCGCCGGTCGGCCGCTTGCACCTGGCGTGTCGGAATATTGGCGCGCCGTCGGCCCTGAGCAGCAGCGACTGCTGGTGCTGGGAGGCGGCTACCGGTTGGAGGGCGGTGACTTTGCGGTTGCCGTCGCGGAGGATGTCACCACGCTCGATCATGCCCTGGTGCACTACGAGCGACTGTTCGCCGCGATGGCGGTCGGCGGCTTGCTCCTGATGCTGCTGGTGCAGCGGTTCGTCGTCCGACGGGCCTTCGCGACCCTCGTCCCCGTCTACCGCGACATCGGCCGCCTGGAGTCTGGCGAGACCGTCGCCCTGACCGAGCAAGTGCCGAGCGAGATCCTCCCCCTGGTGCACAAGCTCAACCGGCTGCTGCTGCTGTTCACCCAGCGCCTGGCGCGCTCGCGTACCGCCGCGGGAAACCTGTCGCACGCGATCAAGGGGCCGCTCGGTCTGTTGCGACAACAGCTTCATGACCCGGCGCTGTCGATCGATGCACACACACGCGAGGCACTGATCGAGCAAGTCGAACGCCTGCACCGCCTCGCCGAGCGCCAGCTCAAACGCGCGCGCCTCGCCGGTGCCGGCGGGGCCGGCCTTCGCTTCGACCCGAACGAAGAGCTGCCGACCCTCACCCGGCTTCTAGGACGCATCCATGCCCCGAAGATCCTCGATATCCAGCTCGACATCCGCACCTCCGGCCCGCTCGACGCCGACCGGGAGGACATGCTGGAGCTGCTCGGCAACCTGCTCGACAATGCCTGTAAATGGGCGAACGGGCGGGTGAGGTGCAGCCTACTGACGGAGGGCAAGGCACTGGTCTTCAGGGTCGAAGACGACGGACCCGGCTGCTCCGATGCCGAGATCGCCGACATCACCGGTCGAGGGGTCCGACTCGACGAGGAGGTCAGCGGCCACGGACTCGGCCTGGCGATCGCCACGGAGATCGTCGAGAGCTACCGCGGGCACATCGCCTTCGGCCGCTCGTCCGCGCTCCGCGGCTTGTGTGCAGAGGTCAGATTGCCGGTGAGTGAATGAGGGTGGAATCTCGACACGCCGGAGTCGCTCGACGCAGACAACGCCTCTGATTCCGGACTTGAGGTTCGCTCCGAGCGAGGCTTTTGCGGGAAAGCGATCTGATCCCTCGTCGCCCTCATCCGGAGGATCCCGCTACCGCGATCGAAGTGCGGTTCATTGATGTGAAGGGCCGTGCCGGCGTCGGCGAGATCGCCCTCACTGGCAACGAGTACAAGACCGCGCCTGCTCGGCTAGGGCGTGACAGGATAGGCGTTATTTCGAGGGCAGGATCCGCCGCAACGCGCGGATTCTCTGCCAGATCTGCGCTTTGGGTAGGTTGATCGCCATGGCCAGCATGCAGCGCTCCAGCCATCCGTCTCTGTTCTGCATTCGGTCAATCGCCTTTTCGAGATCCTGCAGGATGGATCCCCCGTAAGCGTGCTCCGCCTTCGCGACCGCTTCTCGCAGTAGCCCCAGGCGTGGGGTCATCATTGCTAAATCGATCAGGTCGCGGCTGAAGGCGGCATCGTCGGCCCAGCGATCGGAGTTGGCCAGCAGCTTGCCGGTGACCATGTCCAGCGGAGTCAATGTCGCAATACCGCAGATCGCGTCGCTCGGGGTCGGCGCCGCCAACGCCACGCGCCCTTCCAAAACGATCTCGAATTTGATTGGCTCCTCGCCCACCAGCAGCGCTGTCCTGATGCCGTACTGATCGGCCCTCAACGCTCGCGCTTCCTTCAAAGGTATCGCGTCTCGACGAACAATCGCTGCGATGCCGGGAGGTCCGGTGAGCAATTGGCGCAAGGTGCGATAGCCGGCGAGATCCGAAACCATGAAATGGATGTCGACCGACTCGCGATACTCTCCGTAACGCAGCGCGATCAGGGTGCCTCCGCCGAACAGGCACTTGTTCTCTCTGAACAGGGGTCCGTCGAGCGCGGACAACACCTGCGCGACGCTGTGGTGATGCGGCCGCTCAAACAAGGCTGTGCGTCTCCCCAAGCGCACGGCATAACGCATCGATCAGTTCCCGCTCGCGTGGCTCCAAGGCATCGAGGTCCAGATAGCGCCGGTTGCGCTCGTAGATCCCCAGTGCCTCGACGGGCGTCAAAGCGTCCGTTCCATGAACTTGCCAAGCCAGGCGCTTGAGTTGCGGATAGTCCTGGAGCCGAATGCGAACCGGAATCCAGCCTGGTTTTGCGTGGTCACCGACGGCGTCGACCGGTTGATCCGGCGCGAGGATGCCGAAATCCAGACCCAATGCCACGATGGCGTTCAGATAGGCACCGATCGTGACTGCAGGCTCGCCTTTTTCGATCCGGTGCAGCGTGACCCGCGACATACCGGCAGCCTCGGCCGCTACCGTGGCATTCACCCCGAGCGCTTTGCGGCGCACACGAATCTGCTCGCCAAGCACCTTGAGCTTAGCGGTCGCGGCAGGGCTGGTCACGGGAGATCGAGCGGGCATAGTGTTTACCATTCTAGGCAAAGAGACCCTTCTGTTAAGAATGAGAAACGCTTTGATGACCCGGAGCGCTTGCGATTCCAAGATAACTCGGGCGTTTTGGTTCGCACGCGGGATCGACGCAGACGTGTGTCGGGGGCGCCCATCCCCTCCGCCATCCGCGCCCGTGACCGGGACGGTCTACCAAATTCCCTTCTCGGTCGCGGTATGCTGCCAAGGAGCAAAGGAAACCTTGCGCGCCAACAATTGAGGCTCGCGTGCTGAGTTAATCGAGCCCCTTGTTTCCCGTGGGCGGCTTGTTACATACCAACCATTAACGTACAATTAGTTGTACAACTGAACCGCGGGAGGCCCTGCCGTGAACACGATTACTTACTCGGAAGTACGCGCTAAGTTAGCAGAGACGATGGAAAAAGTATGCGATGACCACGCCCCAATGATTGTTACCCGAAAAAACTGCCGATCCGTGGTGATGATTTCCCTCGACGACTACCAAGCTCTGGAAGAAACAGCCTATTTGCTTCGCAGCCCGAAAAACGCCCAAAGACTGCTCGCATCGATTGCTGAACTTGAGAATGGTGGTGGTACCGAGCGGACATTGACTGAATGAAATTGATTTTCTCTGAACACGCATGGGACGATTACTTGTATTGGCAACGCATGGATAAGAAGTTGGTCAAACGAATCAGCCTGCTCATACAGGACATCCAGCGCACCCCTTTTGAGGGAATTGGCAAACCCGAACCATTGAAGCATGCGTTATCAGGTTATTGGTCTCGCAGAATAGACGACGAACATCGGCTTGTCTACAAGGTGGAAACTGATTCCATTCTTATCGCTCAGCTTAGGCATCACTACTGACCGTTCGCGCCCATAACGTGACCTGATTATATTTAAGCCAGCCGTCTTTTCACCCGGTATGCTGCCAACCAGGCACCCCGAAGGTTCACAGTGGGCCGAATATGTCCCAAATCAGCCCCGGAAATCCGTCACCTGGGACTGTGTCGCGACGCTCGGTGGTGCTGGCTGAAGCTCCTTTCTCATCAGGTGACGCCAACCACAGCCCGCGCCAAACTGTGGTCTGAGCGCGTGGGAAGGCCGCAGTTTGGCGTCTGAACTCGTGGGCATGTAAGGCAACCTCTTCTCTGATCTTTACTCTCGGGCGAACGCCGGAACCAAGTTAACTGTCCACGGATCTCGGAGCGGGATCTCGGATCTCGATGACACCCAATTTCACGAAGGAACGGGTTATGGCCCGGTCGCTGGCTCGGGATGTCGTGGAAACGCTGATCCTCGCCACCCAGGCGGGGTCCATTTCATCCCGGGAGGATTTTCTCGACGGCCTTCTCGATAAGGACCCGCCGCTCATCTAGCCGGAGCGCCCATCCCGAGGTTGAAAACTGTCAGAAAACCTCGTATTTTTCTGACAGGAGAACCGCCATGCAACCCCTGACCGAACAGATCCTCGAGCATGCGACGCGGCTGCCGAAGGGCACGCCCGTGGCGGCTAAGAGCTTGCTTCACCTTGGCAATCGCGCGGCGGTGGACCAAGCCCTGGCGCGCCTGGCCGAGAGGGGGAAACTGCTTCGAGCTGGGCGCGGCGTTTACTTGCTGCCGGTTACGAGTCGGTTCGGGACCCGAGCGCCATCGGTGGAACAGGCCGTCGAGGCGATCGCCGCCCAGCGCGGCGAGATCATCGTCTCGAGCGGAGCCGCCGCCGCCAACAACCTCGGCCTCACGACGCAGGTACCGGTCCGGTTAGTCTATCTGACGTCCGGACGTACCCGGAAGATGAGCCTCGGCAAACAGATCGTCGAGCTTCGCCACGCCCCGCGTTGGCAGCTCGCTATGCCGCATCAGCCAGCGGGTCAAGCGGTTCGGGCGCTTGCCTGGCTTGGACCGGATAAGGCCTAGGCCGCCCTGCGCACCCTGAAACGGAAGCTCCCGCCCGCCACGTTCAGCGAGCTGGTGGCGGCGGCGCCCCAGCTTCCGACCTGGCTTGCGCGCAGCGTAGGGAAGGTTGCGCATGGCTGACACCTTCCTCCTCCTTCCGGCCGAGGATCGTCGGGAAGCACTGAGCGTCGCTGCAGACCGCTCGGGCCGACCGGCGCACCTTCTCAAGAAGGATGCGTGGGAAGGGGGCGAAAGGGGCCAGGCTCAATGACGCTCCTGTCCACCCGGCGCATTTAATTGAGCCTGGCCCGTTTTCCCCAAAACAGGATTATAGAAATGCGTAGAGGGATAACGCGTATAGAGCGACAGGTTCCGTTAGAAACGCCAACTAGAGCCTCCAGCCGCTGCCCAAAGCGGCAGAGGCTAACGCTAGTCGAAAGGGATACATACGGCACACAACGTGCTAAGCTTGGCGCATGAAGCCGATTTCTTGGAATCCGGAGAAAAACGCACTTCTCAAAGTTCAGCGAGGGGTTTGTTTTGAAGATGTGGTTTTCCACATCATGGCCGGCGACATCCTGGACACAATTGACCACCCGAATCAGGAACGTTATCCCGGTCAGCAGATTCACGTGGTTGCTATCGAGGAATACGTATACCTCGTTCCGTTTGTGGAGTCGGAAGAAGAGGTCTTCTTGAAGACGATTATTCCGAGCCGCAAAGCTACCAAGAACTACAAAGGTGGCAACAAATGAACAAGCTAGATCAGGAAGAACGCGAAATCTTGGACGCGTTTGTGTCCGGCAACGTAAAACGTTCCAAGAACGCAGCGGAGACCCAGAAACGGCACCAAGAATATGCCGAAGCAATGTTCCGGAAGGATTCCCGGATCAACATTCGCCTCCCCTCGAAAGATCTTCGTGGCCTGCAAAAGAAAGCGCTTGCGGAAGGTATCCCATACCAAACACTAATTGCCAGCATCCTTCACAAGTATGTTGAAGGTCGGTTGCATGAAAACGACGGCTAACAAGCGACTAAACTCCGACCCAATACCGCGCATTGAGCTTGTGGATTAATGAAAGGTCGTCGGCTTGCGCGGCATTGGTCGGATTAGCCGAAACGTTAGTGCGCCAAGCGAAGCTTGGCGCTTCTTACCAGGTGCAAGTCCCGGTCGGGTAAGGGTTGGGAAAAGGGGCCAGACTCAATGACGTTCCTCTCCAGCCGGCGTATTTAATTGAGCCGGAGAGTAAGCCGGGTCCTCACCGTCGGTTAGGCTGATGTTTGTGTTCTCTGTTTGCCGCCTGGTTTCCCGGCGGTGCCACATGATCTCGGCCATACGACGGTTCGTTCCCGGCTCCTCGCAGAACCGGACTGGGAGTGTTACACCATCCGGCTCCCAGCTTGAGTCTTCCACCAAGGGACGGGGTAGAGGTCGTGAAGGATCCGCGCCGTCGGGAGCATGGGCTTGATGACCGCGTAGAAGCGCTTCCAGGTCAACGAACGACGTTGGCTGCGCCGGTTGAGCCATTTGAACAATAGGCCCGTCGCGGCGTAGAGATAACCCGACACGCCCCGGCTATTGCCGCTCACACCGTAGTACTGGATGTGGCCGCGCAGATGCCGGATCAGGTAAGCCACCATCGCCCGCCCGCCTTGCGCCCGCAACCCACGCAAGCGCTCGCTCAAGAGCGCGAGCTTCTTGCGGACCCGCTTGCCGTCGGTCTTGCGACCGACGACGAAACGCCCCGTTCGGCTCTTCCCGACGTAATGGGTCAAGCCGAGGAAGCTGAAGGTCCGCGGTCCGGGCGTTTCCGCCCGCGTCCGACCCAGTTGCTCGCTGCCGAAACGCAGCAGTGCCGTTTTGCTCGGCTCGACCTCCAGGTCGAACTGCGCCAGGCGTGCGGTCATCTCGGTGAGAAAGGCCCGTGCATCGCCTTCGTACTCGAAGCAGGCCACATCGTCGTCGGCGTAGCGAATCAGGTACGCCCGTCCCGTGCAGGTCCCGGCAAACCGTTTCTCGAACCAGAGGTCGAGGACATCGTGCAGGTCGATATGACTGAGCACGGGCGAGACCAGACCCCCTTGCGGGGCGCCCTCTTCACGGGAAAAGGGGCCAGGCTCAACGACGTTCCTCTCCAGCCGGCGTATTTAATTGAGCCTGGCCCCTTTCCCCCCTTCTCATAAATTTACGGGATGTATGACCGTGCGCAGGAACTCGCGGTTGCCCTCGATTTGAACTGTCAAGGATCCCTTGACCGTTGCCGCCGCATCCATGGCCCCGCGCAGTTGGTCGGCCATGCTCCAGCGCGTGTTCCCCAGTTGTTTTTGGCTGGTGTCGGTCATTTTGAAAAGGTGTTTCGGGCGGCTATGTGTTCTGCGTTCGTATGCATGATTACTATATTGTTTTGAATCCCCAGCTAACCCACTTCGCCGCATGCTTGTCAAAATGCGAAGACGGCAAACCCACCACAAGCGCATGTCTCGCACGGGTCATTGCTACATACGCCAATCGGCGTTCTTCCGTATTCTCAGCTCCCTGGATCGCCGAAACGACAGAATTGAAGAACTTTGTGGAGCCCAATACCAAAACTGCATCAATACTCTCACCCTTCACTTGGTGTATGGTTGCCTGGCGTATAGGGGGAAATAGAGTTTGCGGCTGAAATAACGGAAGTGCTAACTGTTGTTGATCAAGACCCGTCCTTCTGATCTTTTGGCCTAACTTGGGGATGTTTTTGATTCCAAGATTGTTGAGAAGAGGGGCGAGATTTGCCTTCAATTTGTCAATCCAAGTGGTTCCACTCTCCCCAACCGAAGGCAATCCTTCTTGGCACTTAGTGAACCTCCAGAGTGCCAGCCTGAATTCAGCGGCCGCGGCACCTTCGGGATTCTCATCCAGCGCATCCCAGAAATCTGGCTCGTCGATCATCTCACGGATTGCCTTTTCAAGAATCCGAAAGGCCTTCTTGTAGTCTTTCCGAACGTCGCGGTGAAAGGCAGCAAGTGCTATTTCCTTTGTGAGACCTTGCAATTCGTTATAGTTCGCGACACCTCGAATCGCCTCCAGTTGTTGATGGGCGCGGCAAAGAATCGCCGAGCCGTCCTGCGATATTCCAGCCCTTGATAGATGAGTTTCAAACGAGGATATGCACCCGCTGAACAAATTGTCCGATCCGCGAACAATAAAAGCTCTGCAATGTTCGTTTAGTGGCTCACCACAACCATCGAAGCCATCATTTCCGCTGATATGGCGGACCGCTGTCGCGATGACATTGTTACAGCGGAATGAGCGACTCAGAGGTTTCTCAACTATTCCCCATTTCTCTTTCAGTGCCGGGAGTGATGTTGCATCTGCCATGCTAAATTCATAAATGCACTGATCTGGGTCGCCAACTAGCGTCACCTTCATGCCCTTCTCTCGCAGGAAGTTCAAAAGGATGAGGAGCCAAATGTTCGTATCTTGCGCTTCATCAACGATGATCTCCGGGAAGCGTCGCGACAAACACTGGGCGATATGCGGGCGATCGAATAGAATCCTACACGCCAAATATACTCGCTGTCCGTGTGTGTAGTAGCCAAGTTTGAAAAACTCCGAAACTGGATTACCCCACTTGAATTCCAGCACCTTGCCGCCAAAGTCCTTCGAGGCTTTATACCCAACTTTCCCATCATCGTTTAAAAAAGGGATGATCTCCCAAACAGGCACAGAATACTTTTGCCCTTTGTTATTTTCGGTCCATCCTTGTAGCTTTTTGTTATTCCAGTCGCCAGGACGTGGTCCGAGAAATAGCTTGGGACGCTTTCTGCTGTCATAGAGCAGGTGCCCGAACGGAGTGATTATGAAGCGTTCAACGAATGAATCGAATGTCCCAACGAAGTTCGGATTCGAAAGTAGCTCTCTTCTGCCAACTTCGATTGTCGCTTCATGAAACTCCCGAATCGCGGTGTTCGTGAACGAGAGTAGAGCGAGACCTCCAACTTTGTGATGCCAATTTGCACCGCGCCAAATAAACCGCCGACATGACGTCCATGTCTTGCCGCTGCCGGGAGACGCTCGAAGCAGAAACTCCAACTCGTCCGCAAAGATTGCGTCTCGCTGCTGGCCAGTTGGATTCTGAGCCAGTATTTGTTCCCGTAGTCGCTCAGTCCGGCTCATTGGCGTTCAGATTATTGATGACCCCGAGGAACACCAAGGCATCGCGAATATAGTGCGGAACAGAATCCGCAGTCAGCCTCTCCGCTTCGGTTTGCGAAAAAATCCAACTGAAGGACCCAGTCGAGGTTCTCTGTGTTTCTAGTGAATCTTCGAGAAGGCCGGCCAGTTCTTGGGCAAACTCGCCTTTGGACGTTCCGCTCCGAAGAAACTCGGCAAGAAACGCATCAGCTTTCTCATCTGTTGAATGCAAGCCGGCGAGAGCTGTTCGCAGCGCATTGCCGAGTTGCGGCCGTAATCGCCAAAAGGATTCAACCAAAAACGGAAGCAAGATGGCAGACCGTGCTAGTTCGTGCTCGAAGGTTACTTCGCCGAATTCAACACGGAGATTTGGAATTTCATCCTCCTTAGCCTTCAGCCCGGTTGCAGTCGCGGAGGGTTGTCCGGTGCGGTCCGCATCATCACCGTCGGTAAGTATTGCAACTGATAGACCAAGGCGCTCGGTTCCGAAGAGTGGAATGAACGCGTTAAAATTAATTCCGTCCGCATTGAGAACGGTGACGGAGGAGTCTTTCAAATTCCCTCCGGCGATACGGGTGAGCACCGGGAGCAAAAGGGCTTCTGCGATCCCTTCGACCATGAGGATTCTTCGAGCAAAGAATAGCTCGGCTCTCGTTGCATCGAGAAACCGCTGAAGCTTCTTCTTGAGAGTCTCATCGTAGTTAATCGAGCAAAGTGATACGCCAGTCACTTTCCCACCCACCTCGTGCACGGAAATCACCGAATCAATCGGAGCTTGGCTTGCTAATACAGGGGAATGGGTGCTCACCAATACTTGGACTGGATTTCCTCCGGTGTCCTCGGACGCATTTACCAGATGCCGAAGCAGGAGAACTTGCAGGTGCGGGTGCAGATGGGCTTCGGGTTCCTCGACAATGATTGAACGAAACGAATAGTCTGAGCTTCGCCTAAGGGTTCCCAGTGTCGCAGCCGTAAACACGAGGTTGTTGTAGCCCAATCCATTCAATGCGAAAGGCAAACCATCGATCTCAGGTTGAAGGCCTGCTATGATGCGATGAAATCTAGGATCGCTGAATATGAGTTCGGTCTTTTGAGCAAGTTCGGGGCCCGCTATCGAAGACAACTGGGTGTCGATATCTGTCTTTGCTGTCTTAACCGGATCAAGGTCTCGAATCTGATCGTTTGCTGTCTGCGCGATAGTCTCGAATTCGCCGCGTTTATCATCAGGCGTTAGGCGCTCGAGTAGGCGAGAAATTTGGGAATGCCTGCCAGGGCGTAATCCACTCTCTGGATCACGGAGAGGTTGCAGGTAGATTGAGCTGAGGTGGTCGTAGAGGTTGGACGGAAGCGTGCCGCCTTCGGTCTCACCGCCCCACATCTTCACATTTACCCTTCTCGTGGTGGCGTTGAACTCCGCTCGTGCATTCAGCCGCGCGTGAAACTTTCCGTCGCCAATGTCCACGAGGCATTCTTGAAAGTGAACTTCGTCGATATCGCTTAGATCACAAAAAGTGCACGAAATCTCGATTGGGGAATTCTGGGAGCCTCTTCGAAAGTCATCTTCATTAAGCCGGAGGGTTTCAAAGTCACGGCTTGAAAATAGCATCAGTCGCAATGCATCGATAATGGCCGTTTTCCCTGCGTTGTTCTCGCCGACAATCACGGTTAGTCCTTCTGGAAAGGTGATCGAAAGGTCTTCGATCTTTCGGAAATTGCGGATATGAAGTTTGAGTAGGCGCATGGAAATACTGTGCTAGTTGGTCAATCGCGGCAGTTGTTTGTACGGCTAGGAAATCCAACCGCCTGTGAGAAAGTATCGCCGGGGGAAAAGGGGCCAGGCTCAACGACGTTCCTCTCCAGCCGGCGTATTTAATTGAGCCTGGCCCCTTTCCCCTTCGCCTACACCGAGCGTCTCACCGAGCTGCATCGCAACAGCAAGAAAGGGGTCCAGCAAGAAAGGGGTCAGAGCCCTTTCTCGGACCTTTTTCAACATACCGATGATCAAGGGGCCGATTGGTTGCTGATTGCGATTACCGTGGTCGTCCCCGGTTTCCTCAGTTCCACAACGATACCGGAGCAGAGGGCCGAGGAGCCCTCCTCGGCCCTCGCCCTTCGGTTTACTTGCGACAACGAGCGGGTTGCGCAAGACGGCGTTCCTTGCCCTTGTCGGCCGGAGGCTTCGCCTCGCTAGCCGGGCTCGTGATCGAGCCGATGGACGATCGCGGTCATGACCACGGCGCTCCCGAGCAGCCATAGCGGCCCCAGCAGCCACAGGATCAGCGGCAGCGCCAGGTACCAGCCGCGCATGCCCAGGTTGTAAGCGCCGGCGCCGCGGCTGACGGCGTGGAAGGCGGTGTCGATGGTCACGTCCGCGTCCTGGTCCAGCGGGGCGTTGATCAGGAAACCGGCGTGGTTGTAGTAGCGCAGGGACAGCGTGAAGCAGATGAACACCCCGAGCAGCAGCAGCACGATGGCCAGCGCCTTGAGTGTCGTCAGGTGCTCGTGCTGGCTCGCGAGCGGGTCGAGTCCGTACTTGAGCTGCGTGAGCGCGTCCGACGTGAGCGCGACGCTCATGAGTCCCAGCGCGAGCACGATGGCCGTGGAGGCGAGAAAGGTCGCGGCCATGGTCCAGTTGCGCAGCGTCTGAACCGCGAGGATGTCTGCACCGCGTGCGATGACCTGCTCCAGCCATAGCCGGCGGATGCGGTTGTTGCGGCCGAGGGAGGTGGCGAGCGGCCGCCGCTTCAGCTCCAGCGCGTACCACAGGTGATAGCCGAGCAGAAGCGCGAGCGCTGCGCTGGCGATGACGAGCTCCCAGAGTAAGGGCATTGACGGTACCTGTTGTGTGGGCTATCCCGTGGACATGGGCGCCCTGCCGACGCTGTCCGGTGTCCTCGGCCGAGGCACTCGCGACGGCGAGACACATCGTGATTGCCGTCAAGGAGACCGTCAATTCCTCAATTCCGGGGACAGTTTACCTAATCCACTCGATACGAAGTATTTCGTCGAGGGAATTACGTAAACTGTCCCCGTATCTCCGCTCGTCACCATGGACAAGAAGCTCTTGCGGGCCTTCCCGAATCGCGCTGTCGCGCTCTCGGCGGGCTAACGTCACCCACAACCCGTGCCAAACCGCGGCTTGAGCGAGAGCGGATGCCGCAGTTTGGCGTCGAAGCTTGTGGGCGTGTTAGGCAACTTCTTATCATCTTTCTCTCGGGCGAACGCCGGAATTAATAAACTGTCACCGGATCTCGGCTATTGTCTTCTAAATTTGTCCATTGGCCCATCCACAAACATTTTGTATCCAGCGGCATTAGCGATCTCATCAAAATCCCGAATCAAATACAATCTGCCAGAAGTGCGCAAAAACAAGATGCTTGGCGCCAGAGATTTTCTGTTAGATCGCAATACCGGATAATCCTCGTCCCCTAGCTTTGGCACATTAACATAACTCACTGATAAAAGCACAAAGCTTTCATTAAACTCAGGATACGATTCAATCTCGCCACTTTTCCTTATATATCTTTCTTGTGGTGCGCCTCTTATCCATAGGCTTATCGCGTCATCTTCGATTTTGTATTGGATTCTTACATCTTCGCTTTTAATTCCGAATGCGTAGTCTCCATATTGGCCAAAGTACCCAACAGAAGGGCGCCCATTTGAGGACCGAAAAGCTTGCTGTATGTCAGCCAAATCTGCATCATCAGCTATGAACGCTAATTTAACCCCTGTTTGGGCAAGAAAGGAGTATAGGTCGGGGTCTGTATTTCTATTAGGGAAATAGCTTGAACGGCGATCTATTGAAAAGGACATTACGCGTCCATTTTGATGCGAGTTGACAATATACTCGGAAGAAAGCGAAGATGAGCTATCGATCTTACGGTCTCGAAGCTCTTTTCCAAGTGTTCTTAGGGAGGATAGAAACGCTTCCCCTCCAACAAAGTCATTTGGTATTTGTAAGACAATGGTAAGCTCGGGCTTATCAAGTGGCTGACTTGCACGCTCGAGTTCAACTAGTTGGGTTAGTATTTTGTTGGACCTTATTGATGCGGCCTGCGCGGAGATTTCGGCATTCAAATGCTCCAGAAGCTGCATGGAAAATGAAACCATTGTAGAGATTATGACTCCCCATAATGCTATCTTTCCCCACTTGGTCACCTTCCCATTTTCATCTTTGTATTCTACAAGGAGCGCCAAAACACCAAACGCACCTGCAAGGGTCGTTGAGATTAATTTCAGCAGGGTTATCAACAAAGCCATGTTGTTTTCATTTCTTGCCTAACGTTCTGAATGCAGCGACCCAAACCGCGCTGGCACTCTGCTTGCCGTCTTGCTACGAGGTCCGCGCGCGGTTTTGCAGGGGAAAAGGGGCCAGGCTCAATGACGTTCCTCTCCAGCCGGCGTATTTAATTGAGCCTGGCCCATTTTCCCCATATCGGCAGATCAAGCTGATCGGCGTCGGCCAGCTCTTTCCGCGTTCGGCCGGAAGCGTCGGGCCAAGTGCGCCGACCGACCATCTTCGTTATCTGTTTTTGAAAGCGTTCACTGCCCAGGACGAAACCACCGTTGGTCGCATCTCGAAGGCCATTCCGCATGTCCTACCGATAGGTCGTTGTCCCGCGGGAACAGATGCACCGAGTGATAGCAGGAAACCGTGGTCTGTCCCCGGTTTCCTATTAAGTAAACTGTCACCGGATTCCGCTGTGATCATATCAGCAAACGGCTCCGACCCCTTTTTCTCTTCGACCCCTTTTTCTCTTCCGCAGCCAGGGGTGTGAACGATTACGTTTAAACGACATCAAAAAACGTATCCCAATACTCCACCGCTGCGCCGACCGCTTGACTTGTTCCAGCGGCTTTGCTGACCAATTCTAGCCCTCCTTTCAGTGCGTCCCAGATTGCTTTTCCAACTCCTTTGTTCCCATCGCCGCCACGGGCAATCTGTTCTGCGAAGCCTGAAAATAAGTCGTGCGTTCGTTTGTCTTCAGATGCGAGAACACATTCGAGAATCGCTGTCAAATTTTGAACTTCGTCATTTTTTCGTCAGTCTGTAGCTTTTGAAACGAACGATTCACGGATGATTTATTTACAAGCGTTGCATTTCCAGACGCCTCGATTCTGTCACCAATGTGGATCATGATGTATACCTCGCTTCTTGAGTGGTAAATGGGCTTGCTGATTCCGCAAGCGGATGGGCAGTTCCGTATATACTCAAAAGCATCAATCGTGCCCAGAATATACAAGCACTCATCTGGACGAGCCTTCGAATGGTATACCGAATCCCGCGCTACCAAGAACACTGCATCCGACGTGCATGCTCGCCGCAATGCCAGAAAGAACGGGTGCTTGTGCGTAGGAACACCCGCGGATATTTCTACAGCATTTTGTTCAAATAGCCTTAAGTCAGTTATGTGCCTAAGCCAGTCGCTTAAGCGCGATCTCTTGTCACTGCCTGCCAGCTCCGCAACTCTGGAGTAATACTCTAACACACGGGACTTACGCTTGCCGCCCTTGTCAAACTGTAATCGTAGTTCAGTTCTTTCATCGATTAGCGGAATTAAGCCCCTGTAAAATGTATCGAAGGAATCTGCACACTTGGAAACGTACTCGTCGCAGGCAACTCCTGGTATCATTTAAGCGCCCGGCCAATCGCAAGATTGTCTTCGAGGGTTTTCTCGTAGAAGCCTTTCGGCCACGAGAAGCCATCGGCTCGCGAAACCACCTGTTCTCGGACAACAGGTGCGCCGTTGTTCTCATCCTCCTCAACAGTAAGTATAGCCACCATATCTTCTTTTAACGTCCCTTCGACCACCCGCCTCAATACTCGGCGCAAGAAATATTCGCTATGGGTTTCGACGATTAGCTGTAGTCGCTGAGGCGTGTCTAACGCCCGCGTAATGATCCAATCTGCAATCTCTGGGTGTAAATTAGGGTGCAAATGGGCTTCCGGCTGTTCAACAATAATAATTGATCCTACCGGGGCTGCTAGGATATCTGCCATTATAGGAAGAATCTGTGAGTATCCGTGTCCTGTATCCATAATCGTAAGGATTTGATCGCTGCCTAACCATTTCGGGTGGACTACCAGGGAGTGCAGAGACCCTTCAATTTCGCGCCCGTCAAATGACACGTTGGATCTCTGTAGCCACCAGTCGGAAATGTTCTTTTTCATCCCAGGGCTTTCCAACAAGGAATTAATCAAATGTATTGTTCGCTCTTTGTTATGATCTACCGCACCCTGATCATAATAGCGAAGCGGCGATGCTCGGAACGCGCCGATATGTGCAAGCTTTTCGGTTGTCACTTGTTGTAGAATAACCAATGCGGAATGCAAAAGTGTTAATAGACACTGCGAAAATTGATTATCCACATGATCGTCAGGTAGGTTAATAAAATAGTCAAGGACACTGCAATCGCCAAATTTCCTAAGGTCAAATGCCTCAGCAATTGCATCGCTCGATACACCTGCGAGATCGGAAGACACCGATAATACCCGGCCCTCTTTGTACGTTGCACTGACCAGTGTCATCCCTTGCCGGTAGATCGACACGCATTTGACACGCAAACCTTTTTGTCTGTCATCTGGAAGATTAGCGCAGACAAATCGGAGCATGAACTCACCATCACCGAGGCTTTCAAGATTCGTGAGAAAACTCGATAATTTACTTAACTCGGAAATGATGCTTTTCAAACCGTCGGTAGAGAATGATGAAGAGAACTCAGCATCCCAATAATCCGTACCCTTGAGTTGTGAGCGGGACGCCAAATTTTCAATCTCACGCAACAATTGAATGAGTCGACCAGCGTCTTTCTCACCGTCAAAAATCTGAGATGACTTACGGCTCATCTTACTGAGAAATGCCTCAATATTCTCCTGAATATCCTTCGGTCTTTTCTGTATGCGACTTGCCTTTGAAGCCAAATACTCAACTTCGCGAAACATACCGCGAGCGGCCCTACTGGCATCATCGTACGCTCTTTTTTGGTAAGCGCGGACGCGCCTAATAAAATCAGTTTCAACAAGATTTAGAGATATAACAAGATCCTCCGACTCATCCAATCTGTGGAAAGCGTTCCTTGCCTCTCCGTAGGTAAGATATTTGCCGTTAACGTGGATGTCATAGGGCGTAGACTTATTGAGCTTGTCAAACGACTGCTTGAGCAACAAGAGCGGATGGAACAGTGACGATTTGCCAAGTCCATTCGCACCGACTAGAACCGTTAATGGTCGAATGGGAAGGTTTGCGCATCCAAAGGCTCTGAAATGCTGCGTAGACACGCTCGAAATCTTCATTCATGGTCCCCCATTGCAAGAGTCGTGAATAGATGCTTCCGCCTAGCTATGTGGAAAATGCTACCACTCAATTCAGGGGACAGTTTAACTAATCCACTCGATACGAAGTATTTCGTCGAGGGAATTACGTAAACTGTCCCGTAACTCCAACTCCCACAGGCCCCAAATGGAAGGTCTGGATCATCGGGGCCTTGAGACCGCGGCCTCGATGCGCGTGGCGATCCACTGATTCAGGCTCAACCCTTCGGCTTCGGCTCGCGCGTCGGCGCGACGATGGACCTCAGGCGTTAGCCGGAGCGGTATCCTGCCTTTGAAGGTGCGGTCGGGCTGCTCGCCACGTTCCGCACAGAAGGCAAGGTAATCGTCGATGCTGTCGCGAAAGGCCTGCTCGACCTCGAGGTAGGTCTCACCCTCGAACGTGACCACATCCCTAAGCCCGACCACTCGCCCGATGAACGCGCCCTCGTCCGGCTCGACGGTCCCAACATAACCCTTATATTCAAGCATCGTCTTGCTCCCCGACAGGTGTTGTACCCGCCGCGTCGAGGAATTCCCCGTACAGACCGCACGGCCCCGCGTTTGGTCTGTGGACTCGGGTCCGGGCGGTGAAACACCACCCGCACACCCTCGAGAGCAACCCGCACTCGGCTTCCGGCGCCTTCGCTGACCTCGGCGCCGGGGGAAAAGGGGCCAGGCTCAACGACGTTCCTCTCTAGCCGGCGTATTTAATTGAGCCTGGCCCCTTTCCCCCTGGCCCCTTTCCCCCTGTTGCAGCCGCTCTCGGGCTTCCTTCAAATCCTCCAACAAGGTCAACGACAGCGCCCGCAACGCATCCTCCGGCAGCCGCCGCAGGTACGCGTCGTCCAATTGTCGCAGATCGTGTGGACTGAGCTTCACGTCGCGTCTCGATGTTCGCGGAAAGTCCAAGATGCTTGTGCTCTCCTGATTAGAAAGATGTTTCAGCCAGCCGTCTTTTCAGCTGGCATGCGGCCGACCAGGCGCCCAGAAAGTTCACAAAGGGCCGAATTTGTCCCAAATCAGCCCTAGAAATCCGTCATCCGGGTCCGTATCGCGACGCTCGGTGGTGTTGGCTGAAGTTCCTTTCTAATCAGGTGTGCTCTTGGGACGCTATTGTTCCACAATTTCTCGCCAGTGTCTCTCAGGCTCCTGTTTTCAGCAGGGGAGTCTGAACGAGTACCCTGGAAGATCCGTCGGGGTTCCCACCGCTGACCGCGCTAATGTTCATTCCTGTTGATGCAGGTCAACATTCTTTCGCGTTCAGAATAAACAGGGACGGACCCAAGCCGTCCGACAAAGGTGTTGCGCGTTCGACGGAGCGTCAATAACTGCGGGTACGAAAACAATGGCTTACACACGATTCCAGCCCCCCGGATATCGGGTAAATATCTTCTGCATACCAATCGGCCGCAACGCATTGGCGCAATGACGTTTTTTCCGAGTGGAGCAACACCTTTGTCGGACGGCTTGGGACGGACCACGTTTAATCGAAAGAAGGGACGGGAAACCATGGTCTGTCCCTAATAGGCTCTAATAAGCTCTCGGGCGGTGAACCACCGCGCGGACACCCTTGAGAGCAATCGACACTCGGCTTCAGGAGCCTTCACTGACCTCGGCGCCAAGCGCCTGGAACAATGCCTCGATCCCGCACCATCGGATGTCCGTGGGAAGATCCGGAACCGGGTCACCCGTCGGCGCCGGCTCATCTCACGACGCGAGTTATGCTACTTTTTTCGATAACTGTAATAGTTTGGCTTGAGTAGATTCTAGTACTGAGTCTCGCAAGAACGAACTTGCGCCTATTATTTCAATACCAATAAGCTCCCCGTCTTCATTTAGTTCGGCGGTAACATTCGGGCTAACCTCGACACTACCGAATTCTTTTTCATCGGATATTGCCAAGTGCAATATATCCTCTTTCTCGAAATATGATAGTTTTGGATTATTCATTTTGATCCCTTTTCCCCTTTTTACTCTGTATCCGTATGGCGCGTAGCAGTGATCCCTGATGCTGGGGGAACGCTCGTCGCGAACGCGGGACAAATGTGCGTTGGGCTGGTCCGATCCAGGTACGACGCCGAGGGATGCGCGCCTTACCCCATTCATAGGGCATTGTATCGGCTTGGCCAGGGGTGCTGTCGGCCCGCGCGGCCCCCAGCGCCTACGGCTGGCGCGGCCATGCTCATAACGCCGGCCTGCGATGGCTTTGCGTTGTAGGGTGGACAAGCGCAGCGCAGTCCACCAGCGCCGGCGCGGGGTTCGGTGGACTTCGCTCTCGCTCGTCCACCCTACCGGGCGGTCTTATGAACAACGCCGGCTGGCGCTTTGCGGTCATCGGCAGGTTTCAAAAAGGGCTTCGATCAGGATCCGCAGCCGCTGTCTGACGATGAGTTTAGGCGATTTTCCACCACCGGCACGACCATTTCACGTCTAAACCGCGTCCTCCTCGATCGCGCGCCCGGATTCAGCATCGATTCAGTTTGACCCCCTAGTCTCTCCCTCGTGCCCACCTCACGCAGGTCGCGATCGGAGCCATGCCTCGTCCACTTCTCATCATCCCGTTGATCGGTCTGCTGCTGACCGGTGCCGGCAGTGCGGCGGCGACGACCCTCGCCGAGGCGGTCGGCGCCGCGCTGGCGCTCGCAGAGCAGACGCCGCGGGTGACGGCCGCTCGGCGGGAGGCGGATGCGATCCGCACCCAGGCGGGAAGTCTCGTCGCGCAAGATCCCGCGCTGCGGGTGAAATATCTGTCCGAGGAACTGACCGAGGGCGGCGGGGCGAACGAATGGGAGGCGATGGTCGATCTTCCGCTCTGGCTGCCGGGTCAACGCGGTGCCCGTCGGGAGGTGGCCGGTGCGATCGACAGCCAAGCCGGAACGCTCGAGCGTCTGCTGCGCTGGGAGATGGCCGGGCGGGTTCGACAGGCCGCCTGGGAGGCCGCCTTCGCCGAGGGCCGGTTGCGCCAGGCCGAGATCGCCTTGGAGGCCTCGCGTGCCCTGGAGGCAACGGTCGCCAAACGCACCGATGCGGGGGAGCTTGCGCGGGTCGATCTCTTGATGGCCCGTCAGGAAACACTCGGCCGCGAGGTGGACCTGCAGTCCGCCCAGGTCGAGGCCCGACGTGCGCATGACGCCTATCGGCACCTGACCGGCGCCGACAGCCTGCCCGAGCCACTCACCGAATCCGCACCGGCGACAGCCGATGCAGCACAGGGCACAGCACCCGTTCTGCCGCCGAGTCATCCGCTGCTGGCCGACAGCGACGGCGCCCTGGCCCGGGCCCGCGCCGACCGCAAGCAGGTCGGGTCGGACCGGCGCGGCCATCCGACCCTGAGCCTCGGCGGTAAGCGCGCGCAGGAGCTGCGCGGCGAAGACACCCTGGACTCATTGCAGATCGAGGTCAGTATGCCCTTCGGTCTGGCCAGCCAATCGGCGCCTGCACTGGCGTCGGCCGAACGCGCCTACACCGAGCGGCTCACCGAGCTGCATCGCATCCGTCTGGAGGCCGAGCAGGCCCTGGCCAGCGCCGACATCGAACGCCTTGGCGCGGCCGAGGCCCTCTCCGTGGCCGAGCGCCGTCACGCGCTCGCACAGGACGCATTGCGTCTGATGCGCCGCGCCTTTGATCTCGGCGAGACCGATCTCGCCGAGCTGCTGCGTGCCGAGGAGCGCGCTCGCGAGGCGAGCATGGATCTGGAGCTGCGTCGCCTGGAGCAGGGCCGTGCCCTGGCCCGGCTCAATCAAGCCTTAGGAGTGATCCCGGAATGAAGCCGACCCTCATGATGGTCCTCGCCATGTTGGCGCAGGGCGGCACCCTCCAGGCCGCGACCCTGATCGCGGTGGATGCCGACCAGCAAAGCGCGTTCGGCATCACCCTGGCTGCCCCGCTCCCGGCCGCCGAGACCCTGACCCGGCGTTACCCGGCCGAGGTGGCTGTGCCGAACCGCCAGATGCGCGTGGTGGCGGCGCCGCAGAGCGGCGTGTTGGAGAGCCTTCTGGTCGCCGAGGGCGAGCGGGTCGAGGTCGGCCAAGTCCTGGCCGAGCTGCGCAGTCCCGAGCTGGTGGACGCCCAGAGTCAGTATCTGGAGTCATTGACGCGGCTCGAGCTGATCGAGACCGAGCTGGCCCGAGACCGGACCCTGTTCCGCGAAGGCGTGATCGCCGAGCGGCGTCTGCTGGAGAGCCAGTCCAAGCAGCGCGAGCTGACGACGATGGTCGAGCAGCGTCTTCAGTTGCTGGAGCTGGCCGGCTTCGGCAGCGAGGACATCATGACACTTGCGCGCACCCGGCGGCTGACCAGTCGACTCCCGGTGCGCGCGCCGATCGGCGGCGTGGTGCTGGAGCAGATGGTCAGCACGGGCCAGTCGGTCGCGACCGCCGCCCCGCTCTACCGGGTGGCCGAGCTCAACCCCTTGTGGCTCGAGATCCATGTGCCCGTGGAACGGATCACCGGACTGCAGGAGGGCGGGCGCGTCCTCCTGCCACGCGAGGACACCGCCGGGACCATCGTGACCATCGGGCGGATGGTCCATGACCAGGACCAAGGCGTACTGGTGCGCGCCGAGATCAGCGAGGGAGCCGAGCGGCTGCGTCCGGGCCAGTTCGTCGAGGTGCAGTTGAGCGCGGAGGCTGAAGGCGAGAGTTGGCGCGTCCCGCTGGAGGCCGTGGTACGCCATGGAGGTAACGCCTACGTATTCGTGAATCGGGACGGCGGATTCGAAGCGCTCCCGGTGCGCGTGCTCGCCGAGGAGGAAGGCAGTGCCGTGGTCGCGGGTGAGCTGACGTCGGCCGACCGCCTTGCGGTCACGGGCGTCGTCGCCGTCAAGGCGGCCTGGCTCGGGGGCGCCGAATAATGCTCGCCCGTCTGATCCAGTTCGCGCTGACCCAGCGGCTTCTGATGTTGCTGGCCATGCTGGCGCTCATCGGCGGCGGTTGGATGGCCTTCAAGGCCACCCCGATCGACGCCTTCCCGGATGTCTCCACCACCCAGGTGAAGATCATCGTGAAGGCGCCGGGGATGACGCCCGAGGAGGTGGAGACGCGCATCACCAATCGGATCGAGCTGGAGATGCTCGGCATCCCGAACCAGACGATGCTGCGCTCCATCGCCAAATATGCCTTGACCGACATCACCCTGGATTTTGCCGAGGGCACGGATATCTTTTGGGCGCGCCAGCAGGTCGCCGAGCGGCTCGGCGCCATCTGGGGCGATCTGCCTGACGGCGTGGAAGGCGGGCTTGCGCCCATGACCACGCCGCTCGGGGAGATGTTTATGTTCAGCATCGAGGGCGGGGATCTCACCCTGGATGCGCGTCGCGATCTGCTCGACTGGACCATCCGCCCGGCCCTGCGCGCCGTGCCTGGCGTGGCCGATGTGAATGCGCTTGGCGGCCTGGTCACCAGCTTCGAGGTGGTGCCGGACAATGCCCGCATGGCCGCGCGGGGGATCCGCCTGGCGGATCTGACCGCGGCGATCACGGCGAACAACCGCAACGACGGCGCCGGACGCCTGAGCGCCGGCGAGGAGGTGCTCCTGGTCCGCAGCCAAGGCGCAATCAAGACGCTGGAGGATCTCGGCGCCATCGTGGTCGGGGGTGATGCCCGCCAACCGGTGCGGGTCGCCGATATCGCCGAGGTGCGTTTCGGCGCCTTGACCCGCTACGGCGCGGTGACGCGCAACGGCAGCGGCGAGGCGGTCGAGGGTCTGGTGCTGGCCCTGCGCGGTGCCAATGCGCGGGAGGTCGTGCGCGGCATCCATGCCAAGCTCGACGAGTTGGCGCCGGCGCTGCCGGAGGGCGTGCGCATCGACGTCTTCTACGATCGCGGTGTCCTGGTCGACAAGGCGATCCACACGGTCACCAAGGCGTTGATCGAGGCGACGGTTCTGGTCCTGATCCTGCTGGTGCTCTTTCTGGGCGATCTGCGCGCGGCCCTGACGGTCGCCTTGATCCTGCCGCTATCGGCCCTGGCGACCTTCATCCTGATGCGCCAGTTCGGGCTATCGGCCAATCTCATGTCGCTGGGCGGGCTGACCATCGCCATCGGCATGCTGGTCGATGCGGCCGTCGTGGTGGTCGAGAACCTGGTGACGCATCTCAATCGGGGCAGCGCGGGCGGACGCCTGCCGCGGCTGCACATCCTCTATCGGGCGACCCGCGAGGTCGCATTGCCGGTCTCCTCCGGGATCCTGGTCATCATCATCGTCTTCCTGCCCTTGCTGACGCTGCAGGGTCTGGAGGGCAAGCTCTTCATGCCGGTGGCGCTGACCATCGTCTTCGCCTTGGCCAGCTCGCTGCTGCTCTCGCTCACGGTCATCCCGGTGCTGGCATCTTATCTGTTGGGCAAGGGCGCGGGGGCCGGTGGAAACGGGGGCGAGGGCGAGCACGCCGAACCCTGGCTGGTACGCATCCTGACCCGGATCTATGTCCCGGTGCTCGACTGGAGTCTGCGCCATCAATGGGTTCTGCTGAGCGGCGCGCTGGCCCTGCTGATCGCCGCGGGGGCACTCTACACCCAGGTCGGCAAGTCCTTCATGCCGACCATGGACGAGGGCGATCTGATTGTTCAGCTCGAGAAGCTGCCCTCGATCAACCTGGCCGAGTCCATCGCGATCGACCAACGCGTCCAGGCGGCGATCCTGGCCGAGGTGCCGGAGGTCGAATCGATCATCGCCCGCACCGGCTCCGACGAGCTCGGTCTCGACCCCATGGGGCTGAATCAGACCGACAGCTTCCTGGTGCTCAAGCCGCACGAGACCTGGCGCTTCACGACCAAGGACGAGCTGATGGACGCCATCCGCACTGTGTTGAACCGCTTCCCCGGCCTGGACTACGCCTTTACGCAACCGATCGAGATGCGCGTCTCCGAGATGTTGACCGGGGTGCGCGGCGATCTCGCGGTGAAGATCTTCGGCCCGGACTCGGACGCGCTCAACGGGCTCGCCGAGCGGATCGTCGGCGTGCTCGAAGGCATCGCAGGCTCGCAGGATGTCTACACCCCGCGCAACGAGGGCGCCCAATACCTGAATCTGGTGGTGGACCGTTTGGAGGCCGGGCGACTTGGGGTGGACGCGGACGCCTTGGCCGATCTGCTTCGCGCCCAAGTCGAGGGGCTGACGGTCGGGACGTTGGATGTCGAAGGCAAGCGTCGCCCGTTGCTGGTGCGCGGCCCCGAGGCGCTGCGCGAGTCGCCCGCGCGATTCGCCGGTCTCCAAGTCTCCTTGCCCGACGGGCGCGCCGTGCCGCTCAACAACCTGGTGCGGATCGAGCGCACCGAGGGACCGGTCGCCATTTCGCGCGAGCGCGGCAGTCGCATGGCGGTCGCCATCGCCAACGTCGACGGGCGCGACCTAGTGGGATTCGTCGCCGAGGCGCGTGCGGCGGTCGCCGAGCAGATCGAGCTGCCGCCCGGCTATCGGCTGGAATGGGGCGGCGAGTTCGAGAACCAGCAGCGCGCCGCGGCACGCCTCGCCTTAGTGGTGCCGGTGGCGCTGGTGCTGATCTTCCTGGTGCTCTTCTCGACCTTCGGCTCGGTGAAGCAGGCCGCTCTGGTGCTGTCGAACGTGCCCTTCGCCATGATCGGAGGCGTCTTCGCGCTGGCCCTCACCGGTGAATATCTCTCGGTGCCTGCGTCGGTCGGTTTCATCGCCCTGCTCGGCATCGCGGTGCTGAACGGCGTGGTGATGGTGACCTATTTCAACCAGCTGCGCGCGCTCGGCCGACCCATGCAGGAGGTGGTCGTCGAAGGCGCTCGGCGACGCCTGCGGCCGGTGCTCATGACCGCGAGTATCGCCGCCTTCGGGCTGGTGCCGCTGCTCTTCGCGACCGGACCCGGATCCGAGATCCAGCGCCCGCTGGCGATCGTGGTCATCGGCGGGTTGGTCTCGGCCACCCTGCTCACACTCATCCTGTTGCCGATCCTTTACCGTCGTTTCGGTGCGGAACGGGTCTAAGCCGTCGAGGACGATGCACTCGTCTCGAATCGGGGCGACCCCGGACAACAAGGACTCATACGCTTACGGAGGACAACAACCATGCCGAAATCAACCGTCAATGCACTCGCGGCCGTGTTCCTGATGACCGCAGTGGTCATCCCGACCCATGCGGCCGATCTGAAACTGCTCCTCGACGACACGACATCGGTCATCCCGACCGACGTCACCTATCAACTCTCACCCGACGGACTCAAGGTCGAGGGCTGGGTCGAAAAACGCTCGGCGCACACCGGACGGATGCAGGGCCATGTCGAGATCAGGCTGCTTGACGAGACCGGCTCGGTGCTCGCGCAGAAAGATACCTACATGGTCCGTTATTCACCGACGCGATCCAATCCGCAGAAGGCCAGCTTCAGCACGCTGGTGCCCGACGTCCCGCCCGGGACCGCGGCAATCGAGGTGGCGCACCGGGTCGGCAAGACCTCGGCCGAGCACTGACCACCGTCGGATGGATCGCATCGATCACGCGCCGCGAGAAAAGGCCGACTCATGCAACACCTTCTACTCCATCTGATTATCCCCCTACAGGCGGAAGACGCACTCGTCGAGTGGCTGCTGGAGCGCAAGGACATCCCCGGCTTCACCAGTAGTGTAGTCGCCGGACACGGTTCCTCCGAGCGCTCCATGACCACCGCCGAGCAGGTCGCCGGGCGCAGTCGCCGGGTGATGTTCATGCTGCTGCTTCCCGAGGAGACCGCACACGCGGTGCTCGCGGGATTGGGGGCCGAATTCGGGGGCAGCGGCATCCATTACTGGCTGGTACCTGCGATCGCGCAAGGTCGTTTGGTTTAAGGCGAACTCCGGAAACCTTCATGCCAAGGGCGTAGGTTGTGCCGAGCCATGCGAGGCACAACCAACCGTCGGCGCAAGTTGTGCCTCCTATCGTCAGCACAACCTACGGGTATGGAAGTTTGCGGAAATCACCTAAAGGGTTTCGACCTGCCGTAGGAAGCTCGCGAAACGGGGCAGACCGTTGGCCGTACGCCCGTAATACTTGAAGTTGACGACGCTGCCTATGGGCGGCGGGTCGTCGCGCTCGGTATCGCTGAAACCGGTGCCGAGCCGAAATCGGGTGCCGTCCGCCTCCTCGACCACAAGTGAGCCCATCCGCCCTTCATGCCTTCCTCGGCCCGGGAGATGGGCGATCACCCGGGCGTCGGCTTCCAGGTAGGGTTTGACCTTGAGGAGGTCGGCCGTACGTCCGATGCGGTAGAGCGAATCACGTCGATGCAGCATCAAGCCTTCGCCGCCCGCGGCAACCACCTGCTCCAACGCGACCATCAAGGCGTCATGATCCGCAACGCGGGTTTGCTCGACCAGCGCGAGGAAGGGGCTCGGCGAGGCCGCGACCAGCCCTCGCAACACCTTCAGCCGGGTCTCGAAATCGCCCGGGTGGTCGGGGAGGTCGAACAACATGTAGCGGACACGACGCCAAGCGTCTTCATCCGGCTTGGATCGTCGCACCGTTCCGGACAGGAGGGCAAAGGTGCCGCGGCCCATCCAGAGCTCTCCGTCGAGGGCCACCGCGGGAAAATCGGCCGTGAACCAGGCGGGCGCCGTGATCGGAATGCCCCCGCGCGTGAAGAGACGGCGGCCGTTCCAGTAGCCGCGCACGCCGTCGAGCTTTTCGCTGAGCAGATAGCCGTCAAGATCGATGCCGGGACGATAGACCTCCCCCAGTGCGAAGCCGGGCACCGCCCGCGTCGTCGACGACGCGCTCGCCGGGGCGAGCGAGGCCGACGACACATCCCCCGCCGCCATCGCCTCCTCGCTCGTTGCGGCGGCAGGGCCGTGAAGCCGGCCGAAAAGAAGCAAGAAGAGCCCCAATAGAAGACTGAACCAGTGCGGCATCGATCACGTTCCGTTGATATTTCGATGGCGACACTCTATCTCAAATCAGCAGCCGCACAAAATCGACGTACACGAAACAACACTAATACCACCTTAACATCGGCGCTGCGCCATGCGCATCAAGGGACCACGCAGGCTCTACTCGACGCTCTGGATCGTCGTCCAGTTAACCCTGCGCACAAATCCGATTGTTCTACTCAATACTTTAAATCCGTCCTACTGCATTCTTTCCTGTGCTGACATGGGCTAACGTGACGGTATTGTTGCGCTGCACAAAAACGTCTCGACATCCTGTGGACGTTTGACCCGAGCGCTCGGCTTCACGGCCGCTTGTCAGGACAGCAAGACCATGATCGCTTCGACTCACTACGACGTCCTCATCGTCGGTGCCGGCGTCACCGGTACTGCACTCCTCTACCAGTTGGCGAAATTCACCGACCTGAACCGCCTCTGCCTGGTCGAGAAATACGACAGCATCGCCACGGTCAACTCGCACGCGCACAACAATAGCCAAACCATTCACTGCGGCGACATCGAGACCAACTACACCCTGGAAAAGGCGCGCGCCATCAAGCGCACCGCCTACATGGTGATCAACTACGCAACCAAGCTCGCCCCGCGCGATCGCGACCGCATCATCCACCGGATGCCAAAGATGGTACTTGGCGTCGGCGAGACCGAGTGCCGCTACATCCGTGATCGCTACGAGCGCTTTAAGGGGCTCTATCCGCGCATGGAGTTGCTCGAGCGCAAGGAGATCGCCGACATCGAGCCCAACGTCGCCCTCGTGGACGGCACCTGGCGCAAGGAGGAGATCGTCGCCACCGGCACACCGGACGACTATTGTGCCGTTGACTTCCAGGCCCTGGCTCAATCCTTCTCGGCCGATTGCGTGCGGATGGATCGGCAAACCTCCAAGCAGATCACCCAGTTGTTCTCGACCAAGGTCGATAAAATCCGCCGCGACGGACCGGATTACGTCTTGGAGACCAACCGAGGCCTGTTGAAGGCGCGGGCCCTTGTGGTCTGCGCGGGCGGACACTCGCTCTTGATGGCGCAGGAGATGGGACTGGGATTGGAATACTCCTGTATGCCGGTCGCCGGGTCCTTCTATTTCGCACCCGAGGCGCTGAACGGAAAGGTCTACACGGTTCAGAATCCGAGCCTTCCGTTTGCCGCGGTCCACGGCGACCACGATATCAAGGAACTCGGCAAGACCCGTTTCGGGCCGACCGCCTTCATGCTGCCGATGCTCGAGCGCTACAACCGCGACAGCATCCCGGATTTCTTCAAGGTCCTGAGGTTCGATCGACGGGTTGCCGCGGCCTTTTGGGCCATGCTCAAGGAGCGCGATATCCGCCACTACATCCTACGCAACCTTCTCTACGAGGTGCCGGGCCTGAATCGCCATTTCTTCGTGCGCGAGATCCGCAAGATCGTGCCCTCGATCAAGGCGGCCGACATCACCTATGCCGAGCGCTTCGGCGGGCTGCGACCACAGTTGATTGACAAGACGTCCGGCAAGCTGCGCATGGGAGAGGCCAAGATCACCAACGAGGCCGGTCTTATCTTCAACATGACCCCGTCGCCAGGCGGCACGAGTTGTCTGGGCAGCGGAGAGACCGATATGCGCTCGATCGCGGGCTATCTGGGTGCCCGAATCGACGAGCAAGGCTTGGCGCGGGAGCTTCTGATGGGGTACGAAGATACGCGCGGGCAGGGTGAGGCAACTGCGGCGGTGGATACGGAATCCGAGGCCATGCCGCTCGCCGAGGCGGTCTAAAATGAATCGCGTCCTTAGAGGGTTTCTGTTGCGTTGGCGGTGATTTCGACGTCCGTGTGACCAGCAGCGTTTGAGTCGACGCGATTCAGAGGTGAAAAGCGAGGAAGGGTTTGCACGCAGATCGGCGTCTGTCGGTGAGCTCAAGCCGAGCCATCGCCACCCTCTCGAAAAAATATCCTAAACCGCGTTCCCACCGAAGTCATGGGCTCGCGCAACCGCGAGCCCAATCCAAAAATATTCCCTATCGCACCGGACGCGGTTTAGCGGTGGTAGGGGCGACTGAGCTCATGCACCGCCGCCACCATCGCCCCCGCATGCGCCGGATTCACGTCGGGCGTGATCCCATGCCCGAGATTGAAGACATGGCCCGGACCCTTGCCGTAGCTGGCGAGTACGCGCGCCACTTCTTCGCGGATCCGTTCGGGTGAGGCGTAGAGCGCGCAGGGATCGAGATTACCCTGCAGCGAGACCCGATCGCCGGTCAGGATGCGCGCGTCGGCCAGATCGGTCGTCCAGTCCACGCCGAGTCCGTCGCAGCCGGTATCGGCCATGTGATTCAGCCACTGACCGCCGTTCTTGGTGAAGAGGATCACCGGGACGGCGCGTCCCTCTGCCTCGCGGTTCAGACCCTCGACCACGCGCTGCATATAGGCCAGGGAGAACTCGCGATAGTTGGCCGGCGCCAGTGCACCGCCCCAGGTATCGAAGATCATGGTCGCCTGCGCACCGCGGGCGATCTGGGCGTTCAGGTAAGCGACGACGGCATCCGCAGTCTTGGCCAACAGGGCGTGAAGCAGATCCGGACGGTCGAACATCATCCCCTTCACCTGCGAGAAGTTCTTCGCGCCTCCGCCCTCGACCATGTAGGTCGCGAGCGTCCAGGGACTGCCCGAGAAGCCGATCAAGGGCACGCGTCCGGCGAGCTCGCGTCGAATCGTCGAGACGGCCTCCATCACGTAGCGCAGCTCGTCCTCCGGATCCGGCACGGCGATCCGATCGACATCGGCCTGCGTGCGCACCGGCCGCTCGAAATGCGGCCCCTCCCCTTCCGCGAAATACAGACCCAGCCCCATCGCGTCCGGCACCGTCAGGATGTCCGAGAAGAGGATGGCGGCATCCAACGGAAAACGCTCCAACGGCTGCAGCGTGACCTCGCAGGCGAGCTCCGGGTTCTTGCACAGATCCATGAAGCTGCCGGCCTTCGCGCGCGTTGCACGGTACTCGGGCAGATAGCGGCCTGCTTGGCGCATCATCCAAACCGGAGTGTATTCAACGGGTTCGCGCATCACTGCACGGATGAAGGTGTCATTGATGAGTGGCGTCATGAAGCAGGACCTGGGCAGTCGAGGAAGAAGGGTCGCGGTGGTTCAGGCGTCCATTCTACTACGGGTTTCACTTGTGACGAGGTTGCGAAGGACGTGGACGCCTTTGTCCGCAGCGTCGGTACGGGCGGCAGGCCACGTGGCAGGCCGAACACTGACCGCTCGTCGGGGCGGGAGAGGGATCGACCGACTGTATAAGTCTGTTCACGGTAGGGTCCACAAGTCTGTGGATAAGGTGTGGTCATTTTGACAGCTTCTTTTTACACACCGCTTACCCACAGCTTGGAGAGGTATCTGGGAACAGCCAAGAATCGGCCCAAGTCATTGAGCTTGAATTTATTTTAGGTGCGATCGAGTTATCCACAGCGCTTATTAAGATTATTGGTTTTTTATTTAAACTATTTTAAATAAGGATCCGGCCGGAAAACCGGCCGATCCCGCTTGCAAGGCTATGATGCTCATCCAACAGACTGAATCGATATGTTTTTCAGCAGAAACCCTACGTCTGGCCTTGCCCTCTCCCCGCGTTGAGCCAGCCGACAACAACACATGTCATGCCGGAGCTGGTTTAGTAGAATCCAGGCGATGGATGTCTCCGCCCTACTCGATCCCCTCAACGACGCTCAGCGCGCGGCTGTCGCCGCCGAGTCCGGTAATCTTCTCGTGCTCGCCGGCGCCGGATCGGGCAAGACCCGCGTCTTGGTCCATCGCATCGCCTGGCTGGTCCAGGTGCAGCAGGTGCCGTCCTACGCCGTGCTGGCGGTCACCTTCACCAACAAAGCGGCGCGCGAGATGCGCGGTCGAATCGAGACGATGCTCGGCGTGCCGATCGGCGGGATGTGGGTCGGGACCTTTCACGGGCTCGCCCATCGCTTTTTGCGCGCGCACTGGCAGGACGCGCAGCTTCCGCAGCATTTCCAGATCCTGGATTCGGACGACCAGTTCCGTTTGATCAAGCGGATCCTCAAGGCGTTGGCCCTGGACGAGGCACGCTGGCCGCCGCGTCAGGTGCAGGGTTTCATCAACCAGCAGAAGGACGAGGGTCTGCGGCCGAACCACCTGGACGGCAGCGGCGATTTCTTCACGGACAAGATGATCACGGTCTATCGTCAGTACGAGGAGGAGCGTGCACGCTCGGGCCTGCTCGACTTCGCCGATCTGCTGCTCAGGACGTTGGAGCTGCTGCGCGAGCGTCCGGACATCCTGCAGCACTATCAGCGACGCTTCGCCCACATCCTGGTCGATGAGTTTCAGGACACCAACGGCATCCAGTACGCCTGGCTGCGCCTCTTGGCCGGGGCGAACGACAACCTCTTCGCCGTCGGCGACGACGATCAATCGATCTACGGCTGGCGCGGTGCAAAGGTTGAAAATATCCAATCCTTTCAGCGTGATTACCCCAGTACGCAGGTGATCCGGTTGGAGCAAAATTACCGTTCGAGCGGCAACATCTTGGCCGCGGCCAACGCCCTGATCGCCCACAACCCGACCCGGCTCGGCAAAAACCTCTGGACCCAAGACGGCGAGGGCGAGCCAATTCGACGCTATACGGCCTTCAACGAGGTCGACGAGGCGCGCTTTGTGGTGGAGCGGATTCGCCGCTTTACCCAGAGCGAGGGTCATCGGCGCGACGAGTGCGCCATCCTCTATCGCACCACAGCCCAATCACGTCTCTTCGAGGAGGCGCTGATCCAGGCCCAGATCCCTTATCGGGTCTACGGCGGACTGCGGTTCTTTGAGCGCGCCGAGATCCGCGATGCACTTGCCTATCTGCGCTTGGTCGCCAATCCGGACGACGATGCCGCCTTCGAGCGCGTGGTCAACACACCCAACCGAGGCATCGGCACCCGCACCCTGGATCTGTTGCGCCAGCAGGCACGCGAGACGCGGGTCTCGCTCTGGCGGGCAGCGGCCGATCTGACCGGGACCTCGGTCCTGGGCCCGAGGGGCGGCGCCGCACTGCTCGGCTTTATCGATCTGGTCAGGGATCAACGCCGAGCGCGGGAGGGTCTGGCGCTGCACGCGCTGGTAACCGCCCTGATCGAAGCGGCCGGCTTGCCTGATTTCTACAAGAAGAACAAGGACGGCAAGGGCCAGGATCGGATCGAGAACCTGGAGCAGTTGGTCGACACGGCCGCGCGTTTCGAGGAGGACCTGCACGAGGAAGAGACCGACGCGCTTGCGGTCTTTCTTGCGCACGCCGCTCTCGAGGCAGGGGATACTCAAGCCGACGGCTTCGAGGACAGTGTTCAGCTCATGACCCTGCACAGCGCCAAGGGTCTGGAGTTTCCGGTCGTCTTCCTGGTCGGGCTGGAAGAAGGCCTCTTCCCCCACAGTCTTTCGGCCGAAGATCCGAGCCGGCTCGAAGAGGAGCGTCGACTCTGCTATGTCGGCATGACACGAGCGATGCGCGAGCTCTATGTGACCCACGCGGAAAGCCGGCGGCTCTACGGCCGGGAGGAGTCACCGATGCCCTCGCGGTTCCTGCGCGAGGTCCCGCCGGGGTTGGTCGAGGAGGTTCGGGCGCGCAGCAACATCCGCCGCACGGCATCTACCCCGAGCGCGAGCTCGAGCCTGGCGTCGATGTCGAGCGGCGATCCCGGTCTCTTCAGGCTCGGCCAACGTGTCATCCACCCGAAATTCGGCGAGGGCGTCGTCCTGAACAGCGAGGGTCGCGGATCCGCGGCTCGGATTCAGGTCAATTTTCAGAAGGCCGGAGCCAAATGGCTGGTCCTGGCTTATGCTCGGCTTGAGCCTGCAGGTTGACGCGCCGTGCTCGGGCTCGACGATGGATCATCCGACCGCTGCTGTGACGCGCGCTCGAATTGTTCTACATTGACCCTTTAAACCGCGCTCGGTGCGGTATGCGACATGTGTAGGATTGGCTTGGCCGCGCCAGCTCCGACGACTGTCGGAGCTGGCGCGGTTTAAAATATTCAAAAATATTAAATTTAAACCGCGTCGCACAGCTATCGAGGAGATCTCCAAAGCCGAACGCAACATGAAAATGGCGCATATCACTCCGGATGCGGTTTAACCGCGATCCTCAACCAGACGACGGCACACCGCAATCATGTCCGAACCCAGCTTTGAAGACCTCCTCAAGCAATTCGACCAAACCCATCCGCAGTCCGGTGCCGGGGGGGCGGCCGTCGGCGACAAGGTGCGGGGTGTCGTGGTGTCGATCGGCGAAGAGTTCGCCTTCGTCGATCTGGGTGGCAAATCGGAAGGTCGTCTTGAGGTTTCCGTCCTCAAGGATGCGGAGGGCCATCTCAAGTCCGCCGTCGGCGACACCGTCGAGACCCATGTCACCGGCAAAGATGAAGACTCGGGGATGTTGCTGCTTGGCAGCCAGCATGGTCATCGCTATCACGGTATCGAGGAGGTTGAGGGCGCCTACCGGCAGGGACTGCCCGTGCAAGGTCAGGTCAGCGCGGCTGTGAAGGGCGGTATCGAGGTTCAGGTCGCCGGTTTGCGTGCCTTCTGCCCGGCCTCGCAGGTCGATATCCGCTTCATCGAAGACCTCTCCGAGCTGGTCGGTCAACGGTTCGATTTTCGCATCACCAAGTTCGAAGGCGGCCGACGTCCGAATCTGGTCCTGTCGCGCAAGGTCCTGCTCGAAGAGGAGCAGCGTCAACGCGCCGAGGAGACCCGTGCGCAACTGCACGAAGGTGCGGTGTTGTCGGGGCTCGTCACTTCGCTGAAAGACTACGGGGCGTTCGTGGATATCGGCGGTCTCGAGGGCATGATCCACATCAGTCAACTGGCCTTTGGTCATGTCAAGCATCCCAGCGAGATCCTCAGCGTCGGCCAACCGGTCGAGGTCTCGGTCCTGCGCATCGAGCCGCCCAGCGGTCCGAAAAGCCGGGAAAAGATCGCGCTCTCGATCCGCGCACTCGCCCGGGATCCGTGGCAGGAGGCCGCGAACAACTTCCCCGTCGGTCAGCGGGTGAGCGGCACGGTCAGTCGGCTGCAACCCTTCGGGGCCTTCGTCGAGCTCGCTCCCGGGATCGACGGCCTAGTCCATATCAGCGAGCTCGGCGCCGGGCGCCGCGTGAACCATCCGAGCGAGGTGCTGAACGTTGGCGACCCTGTCGAGGCGACAGTCCTTGGAGTCGATCTGGAGCGGCGTCGGATCAGCCTGTCACTCGATGAGACCAAGGGGGCCGAAGCGGGATTCCAGGGGCCTGGCGTCGCGCCCGGCGCACCCGCTGCCGAGGCGCCGGAGAAGACCATGGGTAGCTTCGGCGCGCTGCTGCAGGCGTCGTTGAAGAAAGGCCAATTGTAAGTCTTATTAGGCCTTTGCGGACGCGAAATGCAGCCTGGGACCGACGTCGCGTTCCGCCCTCGGCCCCGATATACGACAAGCATCACATCAACAAGCAGACTGGAGGACGGGGATGCAACGCCGCGATTTCATCAAAGGGGTTGGTGCTGGCTCGTTGGCGGTCGGGGCGGTGGTCGGCGGCATGGGGTCGGCTCATGCCAAGGCCGAATACAGTTGGAAGATGGTCACGACTTGGCCGAAGAACTTCCCGGGTCTCGGCACGGGGGCGAACAATCTCGCTACCTTGATCGGCGAGATGAGTGGCGGTCGGATCGAGGTTAAGGTCTTCGGTGCCGGCGAGCTGGTGCCCGCGTTCGAGATTTTCGACGCGGTCTCGCGCGGGACCGCCGAGATAGGCCATGGCTCGGCCTATTACTGGAAAGGCAAGAGCGAGGCCGCTCAGTTCTTCTCCACGGTGCCTTTCGGCCTGACCGCACAGGAGATGAACGGCTGGATCTACCATGGCGGCGGGATGGAGCTCTGGACCGAGCTGTATGACCGGTTCGGCTTGGTTCCCGCGCCCGCGGGGAACACCGGCGTGCAGATGGGCGGTTGGTTCAACAAGGAGATCAACTCGGTCGAGGATCTGAAAGGTCTGAAGATGCGCATCCCCGGGCTTGGCGGCGAAGTGCTCGCACGGGCCGGCGGTACCCCGGTCAACCTGCCCGGAGGGGAGCTTTTCACCGCATTGCAGAACGGCACGATCGATGCCACCGAGTGGGTCGGACCTTACAACGACTTGGCCTTCGGTCTCTACAAGGCGGCCAAGTATTACTACTATCCGGGTTGGCACGAGCCGGGCACCATCCTGGAGGCCATGATCAACAAGAAGGTCTACGACGGGCTGCCGACGGATCTGCAATCCATCGTCATGAACGCCTGCAAGGTCGTCAATCAGGACATGCTCGCCGAGTACACCGCGCGCAACCCGGTCGCGCTTCAGACGCTCATCACCAAGCACAACGTTGACCTGCGACGATTTCCGAACGACGTCATCCTCAAGCTGCGAGCACTGTCGGAGGAGGTCGTCGCCGAGATCGCGCAGAAGGACGAGTTCTCCTCCAAGGTGTACAGCTCCTACAAGAAATTCCTCAGCCAAAGCAAGGAGTGGAGCGGGATTGGGGAGTTGACCTACCTGCAGGCACGCGATCAGGCGTGACCGAATCCGCGAGCAGCAGCAGCAGCGCGCCGGCGTTGCCGCTTGCGCTTTACGTGCATACCCCTTGGTGTGTCAGCAAATGTCCCTATTGCGATTTCAACTCGCATGCCGCGGACATCCCGCCGTTCGAACCCTATGTGACACGCCTTCTGGCGGATCTGGATCTTGAGCTCGGCCGGCCCGCTGCACGACGGCCGCTGAGCTCGGTGTTTATCGGCGGCGGAACACCCAGCCTGTTTCCCGGCCCGGCCGTGCGGCGACTGCTCGACGGTATTCGTGAGCGTGCGGACCTGGTCCCCGAGATCGAGATCACCCTGGAGGCGAATCCGGGAACGCGTGACGCGGCCCGTTTCGCGAAGTACCGAGAGGCGGGGGTCAATCGGCTCTCGATCGGGGTGCAAAGTCTCTCGGCAGCCCGCTTGCGTGCGCTCGGACGGATCCACGGACCGGACGAGGTTTACGAGACCGTCCGGATGGCCATCGCAGCCGGGTTCGACAATATCAATCTGGACATGATGTTTGCGCTGCCCGAGCAGAGCCTCGCAGAGGCGAAGCAGGATCTCGAAAGGCTGATCGCTCTGGAACCCGCACACATCTCCTACTACCAACTGACGCTCGAGCCCAATACAGCGTTTTATGCGCACCGGCCTCCGGTGCCGGATCCCGACCTAGCCGCCGACATCGCCGAGCAGGGCATCGAGGACCTGGCGCGAGCCGGCTACCGTCAATACGAAGTTTCCGCTCACGCGCGGGATGGAGCGCGTTGTCTCCACAATCTCACCTACTGGGAGTTCGGCGACTATCTCGGGATCGGTGCGGGCGCCCACGGCAAGCTCACGCAGGAGAGCACGGCACGAGACGGCAGGCAGGTGTCCCGAACCGCCAAACGCCGCCACCCCGAGGCCTACCTGAACGCCTCCACGGACACCTTGGTCAGCAGCACGCGCATTCTTGCCGATCAGGATCTGATTCTCGAATTTGCACTCAATGCCTTGCGTCTCACCGAGGGGTTCCCGTGCGGTCTGTTCACCTGCACCACGGGACTGCCTTGGTCGCGAATCTCGAACATCGTCCGCGTGGCGGAAGAGGACGGCATGCTTCGGATCCTCGCCGACAGAGTCGAGCCCACCGACCGAGGCCGTCGCTTTCTGGACGACCTCGTCGCGCGTTTTGCGACCGGGCCATGATCAGGATCCAGACGCTCCGCTCGGGCGGGGGAAAGCGCGATCGAGCTGCAACACAGGGTTGCGGGGTCGTGGCCGGAGTTGTATCCTACCGCGTTCCATTGATTTTTCAGCGCCCGATCGGGGCCAATGCCAACGCCAAGGTCATCATGAAAGAAGGAATCCATCCCAACTACGCCGACGTCAAGGTGGTCTGTAGCTGCGGTAACGAGTTTACGACCCGCTCAACCTTGGGCAGGGAAATGCATGTGGAGGTTTGCTCCTCTTGCCATCCCTTCTACACCGGCAAGCAAAAGGTCCTCGACACCGCCGGGCGCGTCGACAAGTTCAGGCGCAAATACGCGCGCTGATGTGCCCATGCGCCGGGCGCTGCCCCGCCCGACGCATCCCGGCTCTTCGACCGAGCCGGCCCCGCCCCCGAGCGTGACGTTCGGCCGTTTCGGATATCCGGCCCGGCCTCTTTGCGCCAATCGCCCGATCATGAGCCTTCTCGTTTTCCTTTGCGTCCATCGGGCCTTTGCGGTTCCTAAACCTCGTCCAGAGCGAGACGCTCACTTTCGAGTGCACTCTACGTTTGGTGCATCAACGGCCCTTAACGTGGACGCGGTTTAGAATGATTCATTTTTTGTTCTCTTAAACCGCGCCGTCTCCAGCGGTCATCAAAACCGCCGGGGCCGATCCCATCCAAAAACATCGCATACTGCACCGGGCGCGGTTTAATGCCGGATTTAGGGTCACGCATGTGGGTGCCGGTGTAAGATAGGCCGCGGGGCCCACTTCGTCTGATCCCCTAGAGGCCACGGCGACGAGGCTGGTCCGCGCGACCGTGGTCATCAGACCACTGATCGGAGAAACCGTCACGTGAACAAGATCACCATCATCGGCGCCGGCCGAGTCGGGGAGACAACCGCGCAAATCCTGGCCGAGGAGGAGCTTTGTCGCGAGATAGCACTCATGGATGTTCGCGAGGGGATCCCCGAGGGGGTCGCTCTGGACATCCTCCAAATGGCCCCCTTCTTCGAGTTTGATTGCTCGATCAACGGCAGCAACGACCCGCAGATCCTCAGGGATTCCGATCTGGTTATCGTCACTGCCGGACTTCCGCGGAAACCGGGCATGTCCCGCTCCGACGTGCTTGAGGCGAATGTCCGCATCATCGACGGCGTCACCGATCAGATCATGCAATATGCACCCGATGCCATGGTGCTGATCGTCTCCAATCCGGTCGATACACTCACCTACAGGGTTGCACAACGCACCGGCTGGGACCGCAATCGGGTCTTCGGACAGGCCGGTGTGCTCGATGCCTCGCGTATGGCCAGCTTCATCGCACAGGAAACCGGTTTTTCGGCGCTCGACATCACGACCATGGTGCTCGGCGGACACGGCGACACGATGGTGCCCGTGCCGCGTTTTTGCACCATCAACGGGATCCCGATCTCGCATTTCATCTCCGAGGAGCGTATCGCGGCCATCATGGAGCGCACCCGGCAAGGCGGCGCCGAGATCCTTGCCTTGCGGAAGAACTCAAGTGCCTACGATGCACCCGGGGCTGCGGTTGCGGCGATGGTCGACGCCATCGTCAACAATCGCCGGCGGCTGCTTTCCTGTGTCGCCATGCTCGAAGGTGAATACGGCGAGAGCGACATCGCGATGGGTGTTCCCTGCGTCCTCGGCGAGCGGGGCATGGAGTCGATTGTCGAGCTGGATCTGAATGCCCGCGAACGCGCCGACTTCGACCGCTCGGCGAGCGCGGTGCGGGCCGACATCGAACGCCTGAACAGCCTATCCCTGGATTGATTCTGGGTCGAAAATTGCATCGATCCGTCGAGCCTGTCGGTGCCGGATCGGGTCGAGGTGTTTTGTTCGAAACCGCGGCAGGGATCGGACCCCGCGGATGATGTCGCGATCGACCCCGGCACATCGGCCTTGCTTATCGTCACGCCGCAGTCGAGACTCGAGACCAACAACACCAATGCCGGCGGGGGCGCGACGCCCCGAAGACGGCCAGGAGCGAGCTTATGGCGAACCAAACGATCACCATCACCAACAATGTTACGGGCGAAAGCTTCGACTTCCCGTTACGCTCCGGTAGCGTCGGCCCGTCGGCCGCGGATATCACCTCGCTCTACAAAGAGGCCGGGATCTTCACTTACGACCCCGGTTTCATGTCCACGGCCAGCTGTCACAGCGCCATCACCTATATCGACGGCGAAGACGGGATCCTGCTTTATCGGGGCTATCCGATCGAGCAACTGGCGACCAAGGCCAGTTTTCTGGAGGTTGCCTATCTCCTCCTGTACGGTGAGCTGCCCGTGGAAAAGGAGTTGGTCGGGTTCGAAAGGTTGATTACCCGCCACACGATGCTGAATGAAAACCTGAAAAATTTTCTGAACGGCTTTCACTATGACGCCCATCCGATGGCGATTCTGATCGGCGTCGTAGGGTCTCTCTCCGCCTTCTATCACGACTCACTCAGCGTCAACGACGCACGCCACCGCGAGATCTCGGCTCATCGTCTGATCGCAAAGCTCCCGACCATCGCTGCCGCGGCCTACAAGCACAGCATCGGTGAGCCGATCATGTATCCACGCAATGACTTGCGGTATTGCGCAAACTTTCTGCACATGATGTTCGCCACGCCCTGCGAGGTCTACAAGCCGACACTGATCGCCGAGAAGGCGATGAATCTGCTGTTTATTCTTCACGCCGACCATGAGCAGAACGCCAGCACCTCGACGGTGCGCCTCACCGGTAGCTCCGGCGCGAATCCCTTCGCCTGCGTCGCGGCGGGCATCGCCTCGCTTTGGGGTCCGGCGCACGGTGGCGCGAATGAAGCTGTCCTGGACATGCTCCATGAGATCGGGGATGTCAAGAACGTGCAGCGCTACATGGAGAAGGCGAAGGACAAGGACGACCCGTTTCGCCTGATGGGCTTCGGACATCGGGTCTACAAGAACTACGATCCGCGTGCGAAGATCATTCGCGAGGTCTGTCACCAGGTGCTCGAAGAGCTCGCCGACACCAACAACCCCTTGTTCGAATTGGCGATGAAACTGGAGGAGATCGCGCTCAGCGATGAGTATTTCGTCGAGCGGAAACTCTACCCCAACGTCGACTTTTATTCCGGGATCATCTATCAGGCGCTCGGTATACCGCGCAACATGTTTACCGTGATGTTCGCAGTCGCGCGCACGGTCGGCTGGGTGTCGCACTGGATGGAAATGATGTCCGACCCCAACAATCGTATCGGTCGCCCCCGCCAGATCTACCATGGTCCCACCCAGAGGGACTATCTGCCGATCTCGAAGCGATAAAGGATTGCCGACTCGACAGGCGTTTCTCAGCCGCCGATCGAGATCAGCCGAGCCACCTCGTGACGATCCGCTCCGCGCAGCGTGCGCTCGGTGACGGGATCCAAAGGAGGATTACGCAAAGCCCGGCGCGGCAGCACCATGAGCTCGACGCGGACCTCGCCGGCCATGAATCGAAAGGCCGGATGGGAGCAACGCAGGCCGTCGGGATAGCGCATCGTCCTCTCGGACTCGCGCCAGGGGATGCGCAGGTCGAGCAGCGTGAAGATCACGTCTTCGGCGCGATCGGCAAACAGGAGAAGCTCGATGCCCGACCCCGAGCCGAGCGCACCGCTGAGAGCGCCGCCGATCAGGCGAGGTGCGAACAGATCGAGCTGCTCCATCGCCCGGAGGGCAGCGGCACGGAGACGGCGCAATTCGTCCTCGTTGGCCTGCCCCATGAAGAGCCGACGCTGCGCCAGAACCGCGTCCTGCACCGCCTCGTTGCTCGGCCAATGACGCCGATCCGGCACACCGACGCGCTCGGCCGCCTTTCGTCTGGCCCGGTCGAAATCCTCCAGACCTTGCTCGAGGACGATACGAGCGGCCTCGTAGGCAAGTCGCTCGCGCTGGGCGTTGATGCGTTCTCTCGTCGGCATGGCGTACCTCAATCACGTGCGTCCCGTCATCTGTTCGTCTTTCATGTGCTCAAAGACCGCGCATTAGCCTGGAGCCTGTCTATAATGGGGCCAGCAAAGGCTCTGTCCAGAAGCCGGGCTCGGGCGCCTCCGGCACCGCGCCCCGCCGGTTCGGGGATTCGTGCGGCGAGCCAAACAGAACGGAAATCACCTTACGACATGGCGATGTTCGGCCTCAACAGCAAAATAAAACCCCTCATCGGGATCGATATCAGCTCGACGGCAATCAAGCTCATCGAGCTGTCACGCCTGCCCGTTCAGACGGCCGCGGCGTTTCGGGTCGAGTGTTTTGCGGTCGAGCCGCTTCCGCCGGGCGCGCTGGTCGAGAAGAAGATCGCGGATCCGGATCGTGTGGCCGCGACCATCCGCAAAGCCGTCGGCAACACCGGCACGCGGGCAAAACGGGCCGCGGTTGCCGTTGCCGGCTCCGCGGTGATCACCAAGGTGGTCGCCATGGCCGGAACCCTCAGCGATGCCGAGATGGAGAACCAGATCCAGCTCGAGGCGGATCAATACATTCCCTATCCGTTGGAAGAGGTCAATCTCGACTTCCAGGTCGTGGGCCCGACGAAGGGCAATCCGTCGATGGTCGATGTGTTGTTGGTCGCCTCGCGTCAAGAGAATGTCGATGACCGGGTGGGCGCGCTCGAGGCGGCCGGGCTGATCCCGGCCGTCGTCGATGTCGAGGCCTACGCCATGGAGAACGCCTGCTCGCTGATCCTCGCCGAAGAAGCACAGGACCAGACCCAGCTCGAGGCCACTCGAACAGTGGCCGTGGCCGACGTCGGTGCCGCGACGACGACCCTGCATGTCATGCACGAAGGTCTGATCGTCTATACCCGCGAGCAGAATTTCGGAGGTCAACAACTGCTCGACGAGGTGCAACGCCGCTACGGCTTTGCCCGCGAGGTGGCTCTGGGCAAGATCCTCGACGGGGATGTCGCGGAGGGATACGAGACCGACGTGCTCGGGCCCTTCAAGGAGGCATTGGCCCAACAGATCGGGCGAGCCCTGCAGTTCTTTTATTCCGGGACCAGCTTCAACCGCGTCGATCGGATCCTGCTTGCAGGACGACCGGCAAGCATCCCAGGGATCGATGTCCTGATGTCGGAACGCCTCAAACTTCCGGCCGCCGTCGCCAATCCCTTTCGTCGAATGTCGATCTCGCCGAGCATCAAGACCCAGGAGTTGATGCGGGAGGCGCCCGGAATGATGGTCGCCGTCGGTCTGGCCTTGCGAGGATTCGACTAGATGACGCGCATCAACCTCCTGCCTTGGCGAGAAGAGGCGCGGCAACGGCGACGTAAGGAGTTTGCCGTCGCGGGAGGTCTTGCACTGGTCTTCACGCTGCTCCTGGCGGTGTTGGTGCACTTGGAGATCGAAGGGAGAATCGGTGATCAACAGGCCAGGAATCAGCTTTTGGAGGGCGAGATCGCGGAACTGGAGCGTCAGATCAAAGAGATCCAGGATCTTGAGAAGATCAAGGCGGATCTCCTCTCGCGCATGGACATCATCCAGCAGCTTCAGGAGAGCCGCCCGGAGATCGTCCGGCTGTTCGACGAGTTGGTGGTCGCGATTCCCGAAGGTGTCTTTCTCACCAAGCTCGAGCAGAACGGACGGGCCGTCGTCGTCGAAGGGCGTGCCCAGTCCAATGCGCGGGTTTCGGCCTTTATGCGAAACATCGAGGCATCGCAGTGGATCGGCAGCCCTCGTCTGCAGTTGATCGAGGACAAGACCGGGACCGGTCTGAGCCAGTTTAGGTTGGCCTTCGATCAGGTCAGCCCCGCGGCAAGCCCGGCATCGACACAGATGCAAGCCCCAGGGGACCGACGGTCGGGGATACGGCTTATGGCCGACAGTCGCCGCATGATGCGGCGAGCGGAGACCTCTGGATGGATTTAAGCGAGCTCAACCAACTCGATCTCAACAGCGTCGGCGAGTGGCCGGTCGCGGTGAAGGTCATCGCGATCTTGCTCGCCTGCATCGCCTTGGGCGGTGCGGTCTTCTATTTCAATACGCAGGAGCAGTTGAGTCGGCTCGATCGCGCCGAGGCGACCGAGCTGGATCTGCGCGCATCCTTCGAGACCAAGCAGCGCAAGGCGGCCAATCTGGAGGAGTATCGCCAGCAGATCGAGGAGATGAAGGAGTCCTTCGGGGCGATGCTTCGTCAACTGCCGAATCGGACCGAGGTCGCGTCGCTCCTGGTCGATGTCTCTCAGACCGGGCTCGCCTCGGGGCTTGAGTTCGAGCTGTTTCAACCGGGCAGCGAGCAGCTCAAGGACTTTTACGCCGAGCTGCCCATCCAGATTCGAGTCACAGGCAATTATCACGACTTCGGTCGCTTCGTGAGCGGACTGGCATCCTTGCCGCGCATCGTGACGGTCCACGACACCAAGATCGGCGATGCCGGCGGAACGACCGGCAGCGGGGCGGCAAAGCTGTCGCTGCAGGCGACGGTGAAGACCTACCGGTATCTCGACGAGGTTGCCGAACAGTGAGCAGACGATTTCGCTCGGCCTGCGTATCCGGGACGATGGCCCTGGTGACGTTGCTCCTGTTGGGCTGCGACGGCAGCGGGACGCAGGAGCTGCGGGCCTACGTCGACGAGGTCAAGGCGCGCCCGCCGAGGCCGATCGAGCCCCTGCCCGAGATTCAACCCGTCGATGCCTTCGTCTTTGAGCCGGGCGAGCGACGCGATCCTTTCGTGATGGACACGCAAACCGCGGCGGCCGCCGGAGCGGACGACAGCCTCGCCCCGGATCCGCTTCGACCCAAAGAAGAGCTCGAGAGCTATCCCTTGGATGCGCTGCGCATGGTGGGTACGGTTCAGCAGCAAGAGACCCGATGGGCCTTGGTTCGAACGCGCGAGGGTTTGGTCTACCGCGTGCGGGTCGGAAATTATCTCGGCATGAACAACGGACAGATCGTGGACGTCACCGACGAGGCCATCCGGTTGACGGAGATCGTTTCCGAAATACCCGGCGATTGGCGCGAACGTTCGGCCGAGCTCAAACTCACCCCGTGACAGGCAGAGGCATGGCGCGATGAACAGCCCCTATCGACCGAGCCCGCGTAGAGCACGCGGCATCCTCCCGTGGCTGCTCCATTGCGCGGCCCTGCTCGGTTTGTCCCTCGGCGCGGCGAACGTTGCGGCCATCGATCTCACTGAGGTTCAGTTCGCGGCGCAGCCGGGGAACCGGGTCGAGGTCCAGCTCCTCTTCTCCGGGCCGGTCAGCGCTCCACGGAGCTTCGACACCATGTCTCCCGCACGGATCGCGCTCGACTTCGAGGGCGTTGCCAACCGACTCGAGCGGAGGGCCGTCCCGATCGGCGTCGGTCCGGTCCATAGCCTGGTCGCGGTGGAGGCGAGCGATCGTACCCGTATCGTGATCAACCTGAACGATTCAGTCCCCTATCGCGTGACGACCGAAGGCAACCGGGTGCGTGTGGATATCGACGCCGGGGGCGAGCCGGACGTGGCGCAACCCGCGTCGCCGGCACCCACGCCTGCGCGAGCACCGCCGCGGGCGCCGGCGTCCGCACCCTGGGATCGCCCCGCCTCCGACGGAGGAGCGGCCCCCCCCGGGCCGAGTGTTCGGGACATCGACTTCCGTCGCGGTCCGGAGGGCGAGGGGCGTGTTCTGATCAAGCTCCCGAGTGCGACCACCCGCGTCACCGTGCGGGAGCAAGGAAGCCGCGTCCTCATCGACATCATCGACGCGGCCTTGCCTCAGCGTCTGTTTCGCCGACTCGACGTCGTGGACTTCGCTACACCTGTCGTGGCGATCGAGTCCCGGCCCAAGGGACGCAATGTCGAGGTCAATGTCCAGACCGGAAGCGATTTCGACTACATGGCCTACCAGACTGACGACCTCTTCACCTTGGAGTTGCGACCGCTGACGGCGGCCGAGAAGGAGCGACTCGCGCGCGAAAAGGTCGTCTTCGACGGGGAGCGGCTCTCGTTGAACTTTCAGGACATCGAGGTGCGGGCGGTCCTCCAACTGCTCGCCGACTTCACCGATCTGAACCTGGTGGCCAGCGACTCGGTGGCCGGCAACATCACCTTGCGTCTGAAGAATGTCCCCTGGGATCAGGCCCTCGACATCATCCTCAAGACCAAGAATCTGACCAAGCGCCAGGAAGGCAATGTCATCATGATCGGCCCCTTCGACGAGATCGTCGGGCACGAAGAGCGCACCCTGACCGCCGACCAGCGCCTCGAAGAGCTGGCGCCGATCCGTTCGGAGTTCATCCCGGTGAATTTCGCCAAAGCGGCGGAGATCGCCGCCTTCATTCGGGGCGCCTCCAGCCTGCAGTCGACCGCAGTCTCACAAGGAGGCAGCAGCCCGATCGGCCGCGACAGCCGAGTCTTTGATCGCACAGTGAGTGAATCCACCAAAGACTCGATCTTGACACCCGGGCGCGGCAGCGTGACCTTCGACGAGCGCACCAATACCCTGCTGGTCATGGACACCTCCGCAAAGCTTGATGAGATCCGCGAGATCGTCGCGCGGTTGGACATCCCGGTCCGGCAGGTCATGATCGAGTCCCGTGTGGTGATCGCGAACAATGACTTCACGCGAGATCTGGGTGTGCGATTCGGTCTTGCAACCTCGATGGGAGCGCTTTACAACAACGAGATGCTGATCGGCGGAGGTTTGCCGGGCAACATCGACAATGGAGGGCAATACAACGCCGGGCCGTTCGGACTCAATATCGAGGGGCAGCCGATCAACTCGATCATTGTGAACCCGGCCGCGACCGATGCACCCTCCCTGCTCGTGAACCTCCCGGCGACAGACCCGGCGGGCGCGGTGAACTTCCTGATCGGTAAGGTCGGCTCCTACCTGCTTCAGTTGGAGCTCTCGGCGATGCAACGCGAGGGACGCGGCGAGGTGATCTCGAGTCCGCGCGTCATCACCTCCGATCAGAAGGAGGCGAGGATCGAGGTCGGCAAAAAGATCCCCTACCCGACCGTCTCTCAGGACGGCACGAACGTCCAATTCGAGAACGCAACCCTAAGCCTGACGGTCACGCCCGCGATCACCCCGGACGACCGGATCATCATGGACTTGGTGGTGACAAAGGATGAGCCGGATTTCAGTCGTGTCGTCGAGGGCACGCCGACCATCAACACCCGCGAAATCGATACAAGGGTCTTGGTGGACAACGGAGAGACCGTCGTCTTGGGCGGTGTCTACGAGCGCACCAAGGTCTTCGCCAAGGAGCAGGTCCCCTGGATCGGAGACGTCCCGGTCCTCGGGCGTCTCTTCAAGCGGGAGGCTCGCGAGGACAACAACTCCGAGCTCCTGATCTTCGTCACGCCCAAGATCCTCAAGGGCGACCTGGTTGGAAACTAAGGCGATTTCTGCAAACTTCCATACCCGTAGGTTGTGCTGACGATAGGAGGCACAACTTGCGCCGACGGTTGGTTGTGCCTCGCACGGCTCGGCACAACCTACGCCCTTGGGATGAAGGTTTCCGGAATTCGCCTAAACCGCGCCGGGTGCGGTATGCGTCGTTTGTTGGATTGGCTTGGCTGCGCCAGGTCCGACAACTGACGGAGCTGACGCGGTTTAAGGCATTAGAAAATAATGAATTCTATACCGCGTCTCCACGATAGTCGGAAAAATCCTTGGGCCCAACACAAAATGAGAATATCGCATGTCGCTTTGGACGCGGTTTAGTGGAGCCGTGCAGAGATTCCGAGACCGTCCGCGATCATTTTCGTTGTCGTAATCGTTGTCGTATCGATGGTCGATTACGACAAGGACAACGAAGGGTCTCGACACAGCTGCCGTGCTGCACTAGCAGCGCCCGCCCCCTCGAGTGTCAACCTCGACCCGCAGCGGATACTCGATGGAGCTTAAAGGGTTGCGCTTGATCTCGCGTTGTCTCGATCGGGCCGTGATCGACCGCTCCGGCGCTCGCTCGCCGCCTGCATCGTCTTTCCTACCGCGCTTGGGTCGGGCGTCCTTGCCCTTGCCCGCGCGCAGAAAATCTGGCATACCTTTCCTATGATGCGCGCACAGAACATTTTTATCGTCGGGCCGATGGGCGCCGGCAAGAGTACCGTCGGACGGCAGCTCGCCGAGACGCTGTCATATACCTTCAAAGACAGCGATCAGGAGATCCAGCGCCGCACGGGCGTGGACATCCCGACCATCTTCGAGTTCGAGGGCGAGAACGGCTTTCGTGCCCGCGAGCGCCAAGTCATCGAGGAGCTGGTGAGCGAGGAGCGGATCGTGCTCGCGACCGGCGGCGGGGTCATCTTGTCGGCGGAGAATCGTCAAGACCTGGCGGCGCGCGGCGTCGTCATCTATCTGCATTGCAGCCCGGAGCAGCAGTTCGCCCGTACCGCTCGCGATCGGAATCGCCCCTTATTGGATACGGAGGATCCGCTCGCGAAACTGCGCGATCTGATGGAGGAGCGCGAGCCGCTTTATCGCCAGGTCGCCGACATGGTCGTTTCGACCGAAAAGCGCGGCACCAGCTCCGTGGTGAAGGAGATCTGTCGGCGCTTGGAGTCCGAAGAGATCTGAACCTCAACGCGAGCACTGCTCGCGTCGATGCAGCATGATCGGAGAAACGCCATGACCTGGAGCCTCACCGTCGCCCTCGGGGCACGCGCTTATCCCATCCACATCGGATCCGGCCTGCTCTCGGACCCGGATCTCTATCGGCCGCATCTGCTCGGCTCCCAGGTCATGATCGTGACCAACGAGACGGTTGCGCCGCTTTATTTGGAGCCGGTTCGTTCGGCGCTGGCGGGCTATCACCTCGGCGAGGTGGTGCTGCCCGACGGCGAGCAATACAAGACGCTGGAGATCTGGAACCGGATCTTCGACGCCTTGCTGCAGGCGCGCTTCGGCCGCGGTTGCACCCTGGTGGCGCTCGGCGGGGGCGTGGTGGGCGACATGACCGGGTTCGCCGCCGCCTGTTATCAGCGCGGGGTCGGCTTCATCCAGGTGCCCACGACCCTGCTGGCACAGGTCGACTCCTCGGTCGGCGGCAAGACCGGCATCAACCATCCGGCCGGGAAGAATATGATCGGGGCCTTCCATCAGCCCCGAGCGGTGATCGCAGACACCTCGACCTTGGCGACCTTGCCGCAGCGCGAGCTCTCGGCCGGGCTGGCCGAGGTCTTGAAGTACGGGCTCATAAGGGACGCGACCTTCCTCGCCTGGCTCGAAACGCACATGGCCGAGCTGCTCGCGCGCGATCCCGATGCCTTGGCCTACATCATCCGCCGCTCTTGCGAGATCAAGGCCGAGATCGTCGCCGAAGACGAGCTCGAGGCCGGGCAGCGTGCGCTGCTGAACCTCGGACACACCTTCGGGCACGCCATCGAGACCGCGACCGGCTATGGCGCCTGGCTTCACGGCGAGGCGGTCGGAGTCGGAATCTGCATGGCAGCCGATCTCTCCGCCCGCATGGGGTGGCTTACGGAGACCGATGTCGAGCGGGTACGCCGCCTGGTTGCAAGCGCAGGCCTTCCTGTCGCCGCCCCGAACGATCTCTCCGCCGATCGGTTTATCGAGTTCATGGCAGTCGACAAAAAGGTGCAGGACGGTCAACTTCGCCTGGTTCTCCTGCAACATCCCGGAGACGCTCTGGTAACGGGCGACGTCGATCCTGACCTTCTGCGAGCGACCCTCGACGCCGCGGCCTCCTAGCATCGCCTTCGCTTGCACTCATTTAGGGCGGCTTGAGCGCCTCGCGCGCGACCGCGGGGCATTCGTGCCACCGGTCGGCCTCGCACGAGCGCCTGTTCGAGCAGGTCTGCGCAGGGCAATGAAGCTCCGCGGTTCCGGCATGCGGAGACCGAAGCCGACGGGACCGAGCGCACGCTGAGAGGATGCGATTGATTTGTTTTCGGGGGAATGTGGCACAGCTTCTGCTGAGCCGTTATGCTTCGGGGTTTTGCGGTGTCTCGGTCATGATCGTCGCCTCTCCCGTTCGAAATGACGATACGATTGTGATGTCGGGTCTCCGTTGCGACAATCACACACAGGTTTGAAGGTGTAAGCGCGCGGGTCGCGACTGCACAATCCCCGGCAACAGGTTTTTCGTATCAGCGAGGTCAATCATGAGCCTTCGTGCCTATCCGCCCGCACAGGGTCTCTATGACCCGACCAACGAACGCGATTCCTGCGGGGTCGGCTTCGTCTGCAACATCAAGAACACGAAGAGCCACGCGATCGTCCGGCAGGGCCTGGAGATCCTTGAGCGCCTTGCCCACCGCGGCGCAGTCGGCGCGGATCCCAAGGCCGGCGACGGTGCCGGGATCCTGGTGCAGATCCCGGACGCCTTTATGCGTGCGCAGGTCTCGTTCGACCTCCCGCCGGTCGGCGAGTATGGGGTCGGCATGGTGTTTCTGCCCCGCGACGCGGATGCGCGCGGCTTGATGCAGGACATCGTCGATCGCCACGTGCGGGAAGGCGGTCAACGGGTGCTGGGATGGCGCGATGTTCCGGTCGACAACCGCGATCTGGGCAAGAGCGTGCTCCCGACCGAGCCACTCGTCCAGCAGGTCTTCATCGCCCGCGGCGAGAGCTGTGCCGATCAGGACGCCTTCGAGCGCAAGCTCTTCGTCATCCGCAAGCGGATGGACAACGAGATCCGCGGCTCCGGATACGATAAGACCTCTTATTACACGGCCTCGCTGTCCTCGCGCACGCTCAATTACAAGGGCATGCTGCTCGCCGACCAGGTCGGCAACTATTATCTGGATCTCTCCGACGAGCGCTTCGAATCCGCCATCGCGCTTGTGCATCAACGCTTTTCGACCAATACCTTCCCGACCTGGGATCTGGCGCAGCCGTTCCGCATGATCTGCCACAACGGCGAGATCAATACACTCCGCGGCAACGTCAACTGGATGGCCGCGCGCCGTCACACCATGCGCTCGGACATCCTCGGCGACGACCTCGACACCATCTGGCCCCTGATCCCCGAAGGTCAGTCGGACTCCGCCTGCTTCGATAACGCACTCGAGCTGCTGGTGATGGGCGGCTACTCGCTCGCGCACGCCATGATGGTGCTGATCCCCGAAGCCTGGACCGGCAACCGCTTGATGGATGAGAAGCGCCGCGCCTTCTACGAATATCACACGGCCTTGATGGAGCCCTGGGACGGTCCCGCTGCGGTCGCCTTCACGGACGGGCGCCAGATCGGCGCGACGCTGGATCGCAACGGTCTGCGTCCGGCGCGTTATCTGGTGACCAAAGACGACATGGTCGTGATGGCCTCCGAGATGGGGGTGCTCGACATTGCCGAGGAGCGCATCGTCAAGAAATGGCGTCTGCAGCCCGGCAAGATGCTCCTGATCGACCTGGAGCAGGGCCGCATCATCGACGATGCCGAGATCAAGACCCAGCTCGCCGAGGCCAAGCCCTACGGCGAATGGCTCAGGAAGACGCAGATCCGGCTTGACGAGCTGCCGACGAGCGTCGGACCCATGTCTCCGGACGACGCCACCCTGTTGGACGCGCAACAGGCCTTCGGCTACACCCAGGAAGACATCAAGTTTCTGCTGAGCCCGATGATCCTGACGGGACAAGAGGCCGTCGGCTCGATGGGTGCGGATAATCCGCCGTCGGTGCTTTCGAGCCGGCCCAAGCATCTCTCCACCTACTTCAAGCAGAACTTCGCGCAGGTCACCAATCCGCCGATCGACCCGATCCGCGAGGAGTTGGTGATGTCGCTGGTGTGCATGATCGGGCCGCGTCCGAACCTGCTTGGGATCAACGAGGCCGGCAAGCACTGGCGTTTGGAGACGCCGCAGCCGGTGTTGACCAATCAAGACCTGGAGCGGATTCGGCACATCGAGTACAGCGCCGGGGCCGCGTTCAGGACCCGTACGCTCGACATGGTTTACCCCGCGACCGAGGGAGCGCAAGGCATGGGCGCGGCGCTCGATCGCCTCTGCGAGCAGGCCGAGCAGGCGGTCTTGGCCGGCTACAACATCCTGATCCTCTCCGATCGCAACACCAATCTCGACCACATCCCGATTCCGGCGCTGCTCGCCACCTCCTCGGTGCATCACCATCTCATCCGACGCGGCCTGCGCACCAGCTCGGGCATCGTGGTCGAGACCGGTGCGGCCTTGGAAGTGCATCATTTCGCCACGCTGGCCGGCTACGGCGCCGAGGCGATCAACCCCTATCTCGCCTTCGACACCATCCAGTCGCTGCTGCCGCATCTACCCGAGCCATTAACCTTTGAAGAGGGTCAGAAGCGCTACATCAAGGCGATCGGCAAGGGGCTGCTCAAGGTCATGTCGAAGATGGGTATCTCGATGCTCGAGTCCTATTGCGGGGCGCAGATCTTCGATGCGATCGGGCTCAACACGCCCTTCATCCAGCGCTACTTCACCGGCACCCAATCGAAGGTGGAAGGGATCGGTCTGAAGGAGGTCGCCGAGGAGGCGGTGCGCTGGCACGCACAAGCCTTCGGGCGCGAGCAGATCTATCGCAAGCACCTGGACGTCGGCGGGGACTACGCCTATCGACTGCGCGGCGAGGATCATGTCTGGACCCCCGAGACCATCTCGAAGCTCCAGCACGCGACCCGTGCGAAGAGCTTCGAGACCTTCGGCGAATACTCCCGCCTGATCAACGACCAGTCCGAGCGGCTCCTGACCTTGCGCGGCCTCATGGAGCTGAAGTTCGCTCCCGAGCCGATCCCGATCGAAGAGGTCGAGCCGGCCAGCGCCATCGTCAAACGCTTTGCGACCGGCGCCATGTCCTTCGGCTCCATTTCGCCCGAGGCGCATTCCACGCTCGCCAAGGCGATGAACGCCATCGGCGGGAAGTCCAATACGGGTGAAGGCGGCGAAGAGCCCGAGCGTTTCCAGCCGTTGTCCGACGGCTCGCCGAATCCGGCGCGCTCGGCCATCAAGCAGGTGGCTTCGGGCCGTTTCGGCGTCACAACCGAGTACTTGGTGAGTGCGGACGATATCCAGATCAAGATCGCGCAGGGCGCCAAGCCGGGCGAGGGCGGCCAGCTGCCGGGCCACAAGGTGAGCCCGCAGATCGCCCGGGTCCGCCATTCTACCCCCGGGGTGGGGCTCATCTCCCCGCCGCCACATCACGATATCTACTCGATCGAGGATCTGGCGCAGCTTATCCACGATCTTAAGAACGTCAACCCGAAGGCCCGCATCTCGGTCAAGCTGGTCTCCGAGGTGGGTGTCGGGACGGTGGCCGCGGGCGTTTCCAAGGCCCATGCCGACCACGTCACCATCGCCGGCTATGACGGAGGAACGGGCGCCAGCCCTCTGACCTCCATCAAACACGCCGGCTCGCCCTGGGAGATCGGTCTGGCCGAGACCCATCAGACCCTGGTTCTCAACCGGTTGCGCGGGCGTATTGCGGTCCAGGTCGACGGGGGCATGCGCACCGGGCGGGACGTGGTGATCGGCGCCCTGCTCGGGGCCGACGAGTTCGGTTTCGCGACTGCGCCCTTGATCGTCGAGGGCTGCATCATGATGCGCAAGTGCCATCTGAATACCTGTCCGGTTGGTGTGGCGACCCAGGACCCGGAGCTGCGCCGGCGATTTACCGGACAGCCCGAGCATGTGATCAACTTCTTCTTCTTCGTGGCCGAAGAGGTCCGTCAGTTGATGGCCAAGCTCGGTTTCCGCACGTTGAACGAGATGATCGGCCATTCCGAGCGCCTGGAGATGCGGCACGCGATCTCGCACTGGAAGGCCCGAGGTCTTGATTTCTCGCGTCTGCTGGCCCGCCCGGATGTCGGCGCGGACGTGGCGGTCTACAACAGCGAGAGCCAGGATCACGGTATCGACAAGGCGCTCGATCACGCGCTGATCCGTCAGGCCGAGCCGGCGCTCGCGCGTCGCGAGCCGGTGCGGATCCAGACCGAGATCAGGAACTACAACCGCTGTTTCGGTGCCATGCTGTCGGGCCGGGTTGCCGAGCGATTCGGGCATGCCGGGTTGCCCGAGGACACCATCTACATCAAGGCCAAGGGCACAGGCGGTCAGTCCTTCGGTGCCTGGGTGGCTGCGGGCGTGACGATCGAGCTCGAGGGCGAGGCCAACGACTACGTCGGCAAGGGTCTTTCGGGCGGACGGCTCATCATCTATCCTCCGGCGGAATCCGCGATCGAGCGCGCCGAAGACAACATCATCGTCGGCAATACCGTGCTGTACGGCGCGATCAGCGGCGAGTGCTTCTTCCGAGGCGTGGCGGGCGAGCGCTTCTGCGTGCGCAACTCCGGGGCCATCGCGGTGGTCGAAGGCGTCGGCGACCACGGCTGCGAGTACATGACGGGCGGTATTGCCGTCGTGCTCGGTCCGACGGGGCGAAACTTCGCGGCCGGGATGTCCGGCGGTGTCGCCTACGTCCTGGACGAAGACGGCACCTTTGCCGACCGATGCAATCTGGCGATGGTCGAGCTCGAGCCGATCGCCCGCGAAGACGACATCCTCGAGGCGCTCGACCACCAGGGCGGCGACCTCGAGACTCATGGCCTTGTGGATCTCAGTCAGGATATGAGCCGGTACGATGCCGCGCGGCTCAAGCAGCTCGTCGTGAACCACCTGCACTACACCAATTCAGCCGTGGCGCGCAGGATCCTCGACGATTGGGAAATCTATCGAACGCGCTTCGTCAAGGTCATGCCGGTTGATTATCGCCGGGCGCTCGAAACCATGCAGACGCGCCAAAGCCGTCCGCCACAGACGCTCAAGCAGTCGAAGGGGATTGTGGATCATGGGTAAGCCGACCGGATTCATTGAATTCGACCGACGCGACCGGCGCTATCAGCCGGCCGCCGATCGTGTCGTACACTACAACGAGTTCGTAATCCCGATGGCGGATCGCGAGGTCAGCGAGCAAGGTGCCCGCTGCATGGATTGCGGTATTCCCTTTTGTCATCGGGGTTGTCCGGTCGACAACCTCATCCCGGACTGGAACGACCTGGTCTATAAGGGTGACTGGCAGGCGGCGATCGAGGTCCTGCACTCGACCAACAACTTTCCGGAGTTCACCGGACGCATCTGTCCCGCACCCTGCGAGGCCGCTTGCACGCTCAATATTGATGACAACCCTGTCGCCATCAAGACGATCGAATGCGCCATCGTGGATAAGGCCTGGCAGGAAGGCTGGATCAAGCCGATGGTCCCGGAGCGGCGCACCGGCAAGCGCGTCGCCGTGGTCGGCTCCGGACCGGCCGGGCTGGCGACCGCCCAGCAGCTCGCGCGCGCAGGCCACCAGGTGCACCTGTTCGAGAAGGCTGATCGCATCGGCGGGTTGCTGCGCTACGGCATCCCGGATTTCAAGCTGAGCAAGGCGCTGATCGACCGACGCATGGCGCAGATGCGGACAGAAGGCGTCGAGTTTCATACCAACGCCCACATCGGAGTAGACCTCCCGGTCGCCCGGTTGCGCGAAGAGTACGACGCCGTGGTTCTCGCCGGCGGGTCGGAGAAACCGCGTGATCTGGATGTGCCCGGGCGCGAGTTGTCCGGGATCCATTTCGCGATGGACTTCTTGACGCGCAACAGCAGGCGCGTGCAGGGCTCCTACGTCCCCGAGGACGACTTCATCAGCGCTCACGGCAAGCATGTCGTCGTGATCGGGGGCGGGGATACCGGCTCGGATTGTATCGGAACCTCGAACCGACACGGCGCCAAATCCGTCACTCAGATCGAGATCCTGGACAAGCCGCCCGAGAAGGAAGATAAGGGATTGACCTGGCCGGAGTGGCCGAACCGGTTGCGCACGTCCAGCTCCCAGGAAGAGGGTTGCGAGCGACTTTGGAACGTCGCATCCAAGGCGTTCGTCGGCGACGAGAACGGTCGCGTCAAGGGGTTGCGTTTCGAGCTGGTGCGCTGGGAGCGCACCGACAGCGGTCGCTGGCTAATGCAGCCGGTGCCGGACAGTATGGGCGAGCTCAAGGCCGATCTGGTGCTGTTGGCAATGGGTTTCGTGCATCCCGTGCACGAAGGCATGATCGCCGAGCTTCGCGAGAACGCCGGCCTCGAGATGGATCCGCGCGGCAACATCAAGGGCGCCACGGATGGCCCTGCCGCCTATCACACCTCGGTCGATGGTGTCTTCTGCGCCGGGGACATGCGTCGCGGCCAGTCCCTCGTGGTGTGGGCCATCCGCGAAGGCCGTCAGTGCGCAAGGGCGGTCGATGAGTGGTTGATGGGCCGCTCCGATCTGGCGCGTTGAGCCGGACTGGACTATGTTGTGCTTGGATCGGGGTGTCATGGAGTGGTCTTGGCCGCGCTTAATCCTCGATAGCGCATCGCCAAGACGGTCGCGGTTTGCATCGTTAGGATTGAGCTCCACGCGAAACAGGATTGGTGAAGGCGTTCGTTCGAGCCGCTCTGCATCGCGTCAGAATGGTCACATCGAGTCGCGAGGTCGAGATTAGCGATGGATCGTCAGCAAGCCGCCCATTTCATGCTCGATTGCCTGCGCAAGATGATGGCCAAGAATGGCTCGGACCTCTTCATCTCCGCGGGTTTTCCGCCGGCCTGTAAGATCGACGGGCGTATGACGCCCATCAGCGAACAAGCCTTAACCTCCGCCCAGACCAGCGTTCTGGTGCGCTCCATCATGAATGACCGGCAGATCCGCGACTTCGACGCCTCCAAGGAGTGCAATTTCGCGATCAGTCCGCAGTCGATCGGTCGGTTTCGGGTCAACGCCTTCATCCAGCAAGGTCATTGCGGCGCGGTCCTGCGCACCATCAATGCGACCATTCCGGAGCTCGACGGGCTCGCGCTTCCCCCGGTGTTGAAGGATATCGTGATGGGCGAGCGCGGCCTGATCTTGGTCGTCGGTGGCACGGGCTCCGGGAAATCGACGTCGCTCGCGGCCATGTTGGGTCATCGCAACGAGCACAGCTACGGCCACATCATCACGATCGAGGACCCGGTCGAGTACGTGCATCCCCACCGTCATTGTCTCATTACCCAGCGCGAGGTCGGCGTCGATACCGAGAGTTGGGAAATCGCGCTGATGAATACGCTGCGCCAGGCACCCGACGTCATCCTGATCGGCGAGATTCGCAGCCGAGAGACCATGGAGCATGCCATCAACTTCTCCGAGACCGGCCATCTCTGCCTGTCGACGCTCCATGCCAACAATGCCAACCAAGCCCTCGACCGTATTATCAACCTGTTTCCCGAGGAGCGGCGTGCCCAGTTGCTGATGGATCTGTCCCTGAATCTCAAGGCGGTGATCTCGCAACGTCTACTGCCTTGCACGGATGGCGGCCGTATCGCCGCTGTTGAGGTCTTGATCAACTCGCCCTTGATCCAGGATTTGATCTTCAAGGGTGAGGTCGGGTCCATCAAGGCGATCATGAAGCGCTCGCGCGAGCAAGGCATGCAGACCTTTGACATGTCGCTCTTCGATCTTTACGAAGCGGGTAAGATCAGCTACGAGGATGCGTTGCGCAGCGCCGATTCCATGAACGAGCTTCGCTTGGCGATCAAGTTGGAGGGCCACGAAGCCCAAGGCAGGGATCCCTTTGCCGAGATGGATGGACTCTCCATCCTCGGGGACGAGGATGGAGACTCGTTCGACTCGACCCTGTTCAGCGAGGCCCTGACGAGCTCCAGGATGATCGACGGATTGCACGATCCGGACGGCGGGCGAAAACCTTAGCGCGCGATGGATATCAATCCCTATCTCGAGATGATGATTCGACACAAGGCGTCGGATCTCTTCTTCGTCCCCGGAGCCCCGGCCAAGATCAAGATCGAAGGGGTGATTCGCTCGATCGGCGAGACCCCTTTGACCCCGACCTTTTGTCGGGAGGCGATTGCCTCTCTCATCGACGCGGATCAAGAGCGTGAGCTTGCAGAATCGCTCGAGCTCGACTTCGCCGTCGCCTTGGAGGATCGAGGACGCTTTCGGGTCAATGCCTACCATCAGCGTGGACACCGGGCGATGGTCCTGCGCTACATCCGCAGCAGCATCCCGACCCTCGAGGAGTTGGATCTACCCCAGGTGTTGAGCCAATTGGTGATGCACAAGCGGGGGATCATCCTCATGGTCGGCGCGACGGGCTCCGGCAAGTCGACAACACTCGCGGCGATGATCGGACATCGCAATCGCACGGCACCGGGTCACATCATTACCATCGAAGACCCGATCGAGTTCGTGCATCCCCACCAGCAGTGCATCGTCAGCCAACGCGAGCTCGGGCTGGATACCAAGGACTACCGGAGGGCTCTGAAAAGTGCCCTGCGCGAGGCGCCGGATGTCATCCTGATCGGCGAGATCCGGACCCGCGAAACTATGGAGGCGGCAATTGAGCTGGCCGGGACGGGTCATTTGGCCATCTCGACCCTGCATGCCAACAATGCGTATCAAGCGATGGAACGGATTGTCAACATGTTCCCGCAGGAGATGCACAAGACGCTTTTTACCGATCTCGCGGCCTATATGCGCGCCATCGTCTCGCAACGCTTGGTCCGAACCACCACGGGCGCACGCTGTGCGGCCATCGAGATCCTGGTCAACACGCCGCACATCTCCGACCTCATTCGAGACGGGCACATTGAGTCGATCGAAGAGGCGATGCAGGGACAGGGCGAGGAGGGAACCACCACCTTCGACGAGGCGCTTTTGAAGCTCTACCACAAGGGCGCCATCACCTTGGAAGAGGCGCTTGCCAACGCTGACTCGGCCCCGAACCTCGAGGCCAAGATCAACTTCGGGTGATGACGGCACTGCCGATCGAGATCGGAGCCGATCAAAACTTCATCTGAAGACCGCGGACCTTGTTGCGGAAGTCGCGCGTAACCGTCTCGGCGTCTTGGTCGCTCGCGATGACCTTCGGCGTCAAAACAACCACGAGCTCGGTCCTTCTCGATGCCTTGGAGCGCTGCCCGAAGAGCGGTCCGGCGAACGGAAGGTTGTAGAGTCCGGGGACGCCTTGATTGCCGTCGCTTCGCTCGTTTTGAATCAGGCCGCCGAGAACGACGGCTTGGTTCGAGCGTACTGCAACCGAGCTGGTGATGTTGCGCGTCGAGAAGGTCGGCGAGTCCAGCGCCGAGCCGCCGCTGCCGACCTCGTCGACCGTGCTGACCTCCTGCTCGATCTCCATCTGAACCAGGCCGCCCGGCGTAACCCGTGGTTTCACCGACAACATGACGCCCGTGGGCCGATATTCGATGGTGTTGACGACGCGATCGGTGTCGCTAAGACCCTGCTGTTGGGTGGTTGCAATCGGGACTTCTTTGCCGACCTGGATCTTCGCGGTCTGATTGTCCAGGACCATCACGGACGGGGACGACAACACGTTGACCAGGTTGTCCTGCGCCAAGGCGCTCAAGGTCGCCCGGATGGTATCGGGCCGACTGATGACGGCCCAGTTGAAGCCGGGGAAGCTCAGGCCAACGCTGTTGGCGAGCGAGTCACCGGAGCCCAAGGTAAATTGGCTGCGGTGATCCTTGGTCGCGAGTCCGAAAAGATTCCATTGGACCCCGTACTTGAGATTGCCCTCCAAGCTGATCTCCACGATGGTGGCCTCTACCAAGACCTGCAAGGGCAAGATATCGAGCTGTTTGAGTGCGTCGAGGATCTTTTTGTAGTCCCTCGGGCTCGACCTGACCATCAGTGAGTTGTTGGTCGCGTCGGCGACGATACTGACGGCCGAGGAGAGCTCGATCTCGCGGGATGAGCTGCGACGCGGCGCCGACTGTCCGCCGATGCCTCCGCCGTCCATACCGCCTAAGCCGCCGATACTGTCTCTATCGCCGGTCGAGCCGATCGAGGAGCCGCCCAATCCGGGCGCAACGCCGCCGACGGAGGAGGTGCGTTGCGATGCCTCCCCGCCGAAGAGCTGGGAGAGTGTGTCGGCCAGGTTCTCGGCGTCGCCGTGGCGTACCCGATAGACGAAGAGGCGCTCGGCGGCGTCGCCGGTCGCCTCGGCCATGTCGAGTCGCTCGATCCAATTGCTGGCCTGTTGGAGATAACTGGCCTGAGGAGACACCACGAGCACGGCGTTGGCGCTTTCGACCGGGACGAACCTGAATACGCCTTTGAGCGGGTTGCTGCCCTCGTCGCCCAGAAGGGTTTGAAGCTGGGTTACGACCTCGTTGGCCTTGGCGTACTCCAGGACGAAGAAGCCGACGGAGAGCCCCGCCATCCAATCGACATCGAAGACGCGGATGGTGTCGAGCAGGTTGCCCATGTCCGGGCTGGTTCCGGCGATCACGAGCAGGTTGCGGAGATTGTCGACGCGAATCACGCTCCCCTCCGGCGCCAAAGGCTGGAGGATGTTGCTCATCTCCTCGGCGCCGATGTATTGCAGGGGCACGACTTGAACGCTGTAACCTTCCGGAAGCGCTCGACCCGACTCGCCGAGCTGGGGAACGACCCGACCCTGAACGGCATTCGCGAGCGGAACCACCTCGTAGGCGCCGCCCGAGTAGACGATGGCCGCGTTGTTCATGCGCAGGAGTGTTTCGAGGGTCGGGATCAAATGGTCGCGACGCAAGGGGCGACCGGTCTGTAACGAGGTGACACCCTGAACCGCGGGATGCAGAACATAATTCACCTGCAGGAGATCGCCGAGGATGACCTTGACGACCTCTCGGATGTCCGTTCCGTCGAAGTTCAGGGTGACGTCGCCCGGGGTGGTGTCCACGCTGGGCGGTGCTATCTCGCGGACAAAGGTCCCGGTGCCGCGTTGGACTGACTCGACGGCGCGACCGGGGGCGTCTTCTTCGCCTAGGGCAATGCTCATTGCTTCGGTTGTGCCCGGCGAGACGATGCCGCGGTCTCCGCCCTGCAGGGCACGGGTCCCGTCGTTGCCCATGTCGTCGACTCGGACCGTCGGATCCCAGTAGGCACGTTCGCACGCCGTGGAAACGACCGCGACAATCAAGACGGCTGCGAGTCGGGGTAGGCGACCGGCGAACGACCGGGCACCGAAATGGCGCAATGGATCCATGGATGTCGGGTTCGAATCGGCTCGGCGCGGCAGGCCGATGCGGTCAGTGGTCCTGAGTGTCATTGGTCCGGGGATCCGCGGGTTGGAGCACCCGGGGCGGGCGCCGCGGGACCGGCATCGGGGTAGCCGGGCTGGGTGTTTTTCCGTAATCGCGCAATATTAGCGCATCCTGCTCTCCTTGTCGCTCCAGCAGGACGCGATCCGGAAGGATGGTCTGAACGGACCAGCCCTCCAAATCATCGCCGATGCGCAGGCGTCTGAGCCGGGGTTGATTCGGATCCTGGACCCACGCCGAAACCAGGTTCGGCGTGATGATGACCGCGCTCAGGTTCATGCCGTCGAGCGAGGTCAGCACATCCGGCTCAAGCGTTGGCTGCGCGTCCGGATCGACGTCCTCTTCCGGTCGACGCTGGGGACGAAACAGCGGGCGGTCGGTCACGCTCGCGTAGGCGTCTTTCGGATCCGGGGGCGTCAATTGCGCCGCGGCGTCCGGTTCGCTCCCGGCGGATAGGGATGGAGCCGCCGAGGATGAGGCATCGAGGCCGGCGCGTGATGGACCGGGCGGCCAATCCTTCCATTGCAGTGCAAGCAGCATAATCAGGGCGAACGCGAAAAATCCGGGGAGCCACTTGATCAAGTGTCACCTCCGAGGGTGAATCCGAAGATATCGATCCGTACCGTCAGCTCGCCTGCCGGATTGACGGGCGGGCGACGCATCGCGCGTCGGCGCGGATCGGCTTCAGGCTGCTGAGGGCGGGCCGAGGAGCGTACCGAAACCTGATCCACGAACAGGAAAGGACGCGCCTGCTCAAGATTGTAGAGCACATCCAGGAGGGTTTCGGTCGACCCTTGGATCTGCGTGCGAACACGGACCCGCGGCGGACTCTCCTCCGGCGGTCCAGGCAAGATTTGGGTACTGATGAGGCGACCGCTCGCTGCGGTGACGATGTCCTGAGCTTGACGCTGAAGCTCGGCCCCCGCCAAGGCCGCTGTCGGTGCATCGAAATAGAATGCCTTGAAACTTTCGTTGGAGCGGACCCGCTCGAGCTCGGCACTGAGCTCGGGTAGGGATCGGATGAGCCGCCGATAACGCACGAGCTGATCTTCGCTGTCGGCAATCCGTGCGGAAAGACCGCGCATCTCGCTGGTCCACGCAACTGCCAGACCGCCGATCACCAAAAGCGGGACCGACAAAAGTAGAACCCATGCGAGGACACAGATGATCTCGGGGCGCGATGGGGTCTTCATTCTTCCCCCGCTCGCGTGAACTGCAGTGAAATATTGAAGCGCTCCTTGCCGGTTTGCGGGACCTGCGTCACGGGCGAGCGAAACGACACCCCGTCGATGCCGGGAGCCTCCTCGAGCAGTGCGATCAAGGCGGTCGCTTGTCCGGATTCGCCGCGCAGCTCGACCTGCCCGTTGTTGTAGTCGAGGGTCTGGATCCAGGTGTCGTCCGGGATACGGTCGCTCAACTCGCGCAGAAGAACGAGGATGTTCGGCTCGTCACGTTTCTGCCGAAGTACCGCCGTGCTTCCCAAGCGCGCTCGCTCGAGCTCCTGGCGCAGATCGTCGACCGCGACCGCCTCGACGCGTGCCCTCCGCACCTCGGCATCGAGTGCCTCTGCGGTCCGTTTTTGCTGCCAAAGCGGGCCGACCAGGGCGGCTGCAAGGAGTATCGCCACCGCTGCCCAGAGAAGCTTGTCGGCACTGAAGAGGTCGAGACGGCGCTTCGGGCGCTCGGCCGTCGGCAAGAGGTTGGCCGAGGGCCAAGCCCCTTCCCAGGCGATCCGATCGATCGGCGCTCCTGCATCGCGCATGCGCCGGACCCACGCAGAGGCTAGATCGCGGCGGCACAAGGCGAGCTCGACCCGCAGGCGCGGAGCACCCTTCGGGCCTGCCTTGGCGAGAAAATCGTAGAGGACGTCGGCGGGTTGGAACGGCGAGAGGCGGTCGAGCTCGTAGCGAATCACCTGTGGCAGATTGGCACGCACCTGCGCCGGCAGCGAGACGCTGCGGGTCAGGATGTCCTCGCGTGGAATCATCAAGACCCGCGTCGGGGAGCCCTCGTGTCCGGATCGCGCGATCTCGGGCAGTGGAATGGCCGCGTCGAGGCCGATCTCCCCGAGCGGATCGCGCTCCTCGCCGGTCATCAAGTAAAGATGCGCGGTCGATGCCTCGGGCTCGATGATCAAGCGACGATCGCGGCGCGCAAGAAAACGCCGAACCGGGACAGGTAGACAGACCACGAGCGAGCGCCGGAAGACGCGGTAGACATCGTCCAGATCCGCCACAGGAACAGTCTGGAACTGCCCGAGGAGTTTGAGTCGATTGCTGAGAGACATGTGTGCCAGTGGGAGTGGGGTTGTCGATCCGTGTCGGATATCGCGTGCCTGCGCTCGCGCTCAGCCGACGCCTTGAGTGTAGGTCCACCCGTCGCCGAGACGCCAGTCAGCCGGCATCGGCTTCGCTCGACGGCGATGGCGCACCGGGCAGCCCGAAACGACGCCAGCGTACCTGATAGGGCGGCTGCTGTCCGGGGGTTGCCTCGATCAGCGCCTCCATACGCCGCCCGCCTCCGGCCGGAGCGGTCTCCGCGATATCGATCCGGTAGAGGGGTCCTGCCCGATCGACGAATCGAGGTCCACTGCTGTCTTCGAACAGAGGCGAATCGCGCTGAACAATGCGAAGCTGTGCGTCTTCAAACGGGATCCCCTGGGTCGCTGCGATCGCCGCCGCGGAGGCGAAGCGCTCGTCGAATCCCGCACCCTCGAGATCGACACTGACCTCCGGAGCCAATCGCGCGTAGATCTCGGGGGTCATCCCGAGGACCTGCATCAGCTCCTCGACGGCCACGAAGGGCGCATCCTTCGCCCCGAGGGTCAAGCCGGCATCGCGATAGTCGCGATCCTCCGCACCGTTCAGGAGCGAGAGATCATCCTCGTCGCGCCAATCGACGATCGCCGCGGCGAGCGAGGTCGCGGGGTCTTCCTCCATGCCGAGCACCACGAGCAGCGCCGAAAGCAGCTCGGGCGTTGCCTGATTCAGATCGATCCGCGATCCCTCGTTGAAGACCCGGATCGCGAGATCGACCCCACCGAACCGCCAAGGCACCGCCACCCCGTTGGGCAACCAGGCGGATACGTCCGGATCGGTCGCATCGGGTGGCGGCATCGAAAAAACGAGGACCGTGAAAGCGATAGCCGCATCCGCGGCGGCCCGGAAGCGTGCGCCCGAGACGTGATTGTCGCTCAGCGCCGTCTCGGTACGCTGCGCCGCGGTCAGGCCGACCGCCATGACGGTGAGCAGGGTCAGCACCCAAAGCACCAGGACCAAGGCGATGCCTCGCTGATGTCGGGCGATCGGGCGCACCCCGCTCAAAAAAGGCGCACCGGCAGGCTGACCAGCAGATCCGGCCAGGACTGCGCGGGCGTGGCCATCCGGATTTGCAGCAGGGTCGGCATCGTCGATTGTCCGATCCACTCCTCGTGCCAATCAGGCTCGATCTCCCCGTCGGCGGTACCGAAATAGGCGATCCGGAACTCGGCAACGCGATCCAGGAGCAAGGTCCGGCCGAACGCGCCCGCTGCGGCATCCATGTCGAGCCGGGTTGAGTCCAGTGCGAAGCCCGAGTCGGCCTCCAGCGGCTCCCAGGTCGGGATCTCGTCGGTTCCCTCGAGCACCTCGGGGTGAACCAGCCAACGCGTCAAGACCAGACTCACCTCTTGATCGTGCGGGACAAGCTCCAGTCGCAGGATGTAAAGCCCGGGCACGCCGACCTGCGCGGAGAGCGGTGCAACAAACTCCAATCGCTCGGTGTCCCCAGCGAAGACGTTGATCATTTCGGCGTCGAGCGTCACGGTCGTCGCGCGCGACTGACTCAGGGTCGACATGAGAAAATCGCGTGCGACCCGAACCTCGGAGACCCGCTCGGAGACCGCGTCCACGCCTTCCCAAGCGCGTGATCCGAGACTCAATCCGGAAAAAAGCATAAGCGTGATAAGGCTGACGATCGCCAGGGCGATGAGCAGCTCGATCAGGGTAAAGCCCCTGGCGTTGCGCACGCGACGTCGGACACCCATCGTCTGCGCCCGCGGCCGCGCCGGTGCAACGCATTCCCCGCGTGCGAGGGGCGTGCAATGCGGCGAAGAATCCGCGTGTGCTCGGTATAGCATGGCGGACGCGGTCTAGAACCGCTCCCCGAGGCGCAGGGTCGAAAGCGTCAGGCTGCGGACCTGGCTCCCGTCCTCCCAGAGCGCGGTGGCGTTGACACGGTAGGGCGTTGCCGGCGGCTCTTCACCGAGCTCCTCGCCCAAGGTGACCGGGAGGATGGTGATCTCCCATGCGATGCCGCCCTCGGGTTCGCCCGAGACGGCACCTTCCTCCAAAGGGATCGCCGTCCCGACTGCGTTCAGCTTGGCCTCGGCCAGGGACGCGGCGCGGCTGTACTGGGAGGACACCAGGGTGGTCCGCGAAGCCTGCGAGAAGATCTGCATCAGTACCCCGAGCGATACAGAGAGGATGGCGAAGGCAACCAACACCTCAAGCAGCGAAAAGCCGGACTGCCGCCTCCTGTTTATTCGCAACGCCTTCACGGCGCGCTCCACGGGGCCAAACGGATACGCCCCGTCAACCACACGACACCGACCTGATAGCCGGAGCCGTCGCTCGCCAGAATGATACGGCCCCCGGTCGAGCTCCCGTCGGGAAAGAACCGGATCGCCCCGCGCTGCTCGTCGAGCATTTCGCGATCGGCGGCCTCGAGCGTGACCTCCAGACGCTTGGGGAGCGTCAGGCTGCGGTGCCCGGCAAGCTCGAGGCGATGTTGCTCGACGTCCACGACCAAGGCGACCTCCGCTCCCTGACGGATCGCGGTTTCCCGCGCCAAGCGAAGGCTGCTCACCGTCCGGCGCGCGGCGGCCTTCATCTCCACACCCGGCATCGCCGCCGAGAAGAGCGGCGGTACGGCCGACATCGCCAAAGCGGCGATCGCCAAGACGACGAGCAGCTCCACGAGGGTGAAGCCGCCGCGGCGTCCGCGCCTGGCTGAGGGACTCATCACGGTGTCTTCGCGAGACGCCGATGTCGCGCCGAGCTCAATCCCAGCTGCGGAGGTCCGCGTTCTCGCCGTCCCCACCCTCGCGGTTGTCCGCGCCAAGCGACCAGATATCGAAAGCTCCGTTCTCGCCGGGCATACGGTACTGATAGTCGAAGCCCCAAGGGTCTTTCGGAACGTCGCCCTTTCTCAGATACGGACCGTTCCAGCTCTGGATGTTGGCAGGGCGCTCCACGAGGGCCTGCAGACCCTCGGCTTGGGTCGGGTAGCGGCCAACCTCCAAGCGGTACATATCCAGGGTCGCGGCGAGGTTTTCGATCTGGAGCTTAGCCGTCTTACTTTTGGACGAGCCGAGGAAGCTCATGACTTGGGGACCGACGAGCCCCGCCAGCAGACCGAGGATCGCGAGAACCACGAGGAGCTCGACCAGGGTGAAACCGCGAAAGCGCTTTGTTTGATTCGGATGCATAGATAGACTCGGATGACTTTGAACGATTGTGGTCATTGTAGGGGGCCGATGGTGTAGGGCCAAGGTGATCTGCGCGCGCACGGAGGATGTCCGAGCGGGTCAGAAGACCAGCTCGTTGGCACCGAGAATGGCCATCAGGATCGAGATGATGATGCCCGCTACGACGACGCCGAGCCCGATGATGAGAATCGGCTCAAGCAACGTCAGCATACTCTGGACGCTGTTGCGGGTCTCCCGATCGTAGATGCTTGCCACCTTCGCCAGCATCGCGTCCAGACTGCCGGACTCCTCTCCGACGCGAATCATCTGCAGCGCCAGATCCGGCAAGACCTCGAGGCGAGCCAAGGGTCCGGCGAGACCGCGACCGTGCTTGAGGTCGTCACCGGCCTCGTTGAGCAGGCCCGAGAGTTTCCGATTGGAGACGACCTCTTTGGCAAGCGTCAGCGCACTGAGCAGGGGTAGGCCGTTCTTCAGGAGGGTGGCCAGGGTATGGCAGAGTCGCGCCGTCTCCATCTTCCAGATCAGATCACCGAAGAGCGGAACACCCAGAACCTTGTGGTCGAACCGGTCGCGGACGACCGGGTCCTGAAACCAGCGCTCCAGCACCACGGCAATCAAGGCGATGCCCACCAGCATGGCCCACCAATAGTTGCGGAAGAGATCGCCGGTCGCGACCACGATCCGGGTCGGCAGCGGAAGTGCCTCGCCCATGTCGTCGAAGAGCACCGTGAACTGGGGTACGACGAAGACCAGCAGCATGATGACCGACAAGGCCGCAACCACCAAGAGGATGGAGGGGTAGACCAGCGCGGAGGTGATCGTCTGGCGCAGCTCGGCCAATCGTTCGAGATAATCGGCGAGCCGATCCAGGACCTGATCCAGCGCGCCGCTAGCCTCGCCCGCACGCACCATATTGACGTAGAGCCGCGGGAACTGCCCGTCCTGCAGGTCGAGCGCGCTGGAGAAGGTCGCACCGCCGCGCACCCGTTCCTGCAGGTCCGACAGGACATGGATCAGATGCTCCTCCTCGGTGAGGTCCACCAGGATCTGCAGCGATCGGTCCAACGTCATCCCCGCCTCAAGGAGCGTCGCCAGCTCGCGGGTGAGGATGCCGATCTCCTTTTGGTTGATGCGCCGCCGCCGTTTCCGCACGAAGCGGGCGCGCAGCCCGGCCGAGGAACGGGCTTCGATCGGGATAAGCCCTTCGGACTGGAGTTGACGCACCAGCGCGGCCTCGTCGACCGCCTCCTGCTCGCCCTCAACGCTCTCACCGTCGAGCTTGACCGCCTTGTAGAAATATTTCGGCACTTCAGTCCTCGGTTGAACCGTGTCGCATGCGATATGCACCGGATTCGCGTTGGATCGGCGTCGAGTGAATCAATCGACGTCGCAGGGGACGCGGTTCAAAAATGAAAAGCAGTTCTTGTTGACCTGAGCCGCGTCCAGCTCGGGGCATTCGGGTTCGACCGAGCGTTGCTCCGAGACACGACATCAGTGGTCGCTCGGGACGCGGCTCGGGCTCAGTCGACGCCCGGCTCCTCGCCTGCCTCGGCGACGCGCAGCACCTCCTCGATCGTCGTGCGGCCGTCGAGCGCCTTGCGCAGGCCGTCTAGGTACATGGTCTCCATCCCCTCGGCGACCGCGATGCGGCGGATCTCGGTCGCGGTCGCATGGTTCAGCACGGCCTTACGGATCGGATCGGTCATCAGCAGGACCTCGGTGATGACCAAACGTCCGCGATAGCCGGTCCCGTTGCAGGCGTCGCAACCGACGGCCCGGTGCAGCTCGACATCCTCGGGCGCGGCCCCGATGGCCGCGAAGCGCACCGCCAGCTCGGGGATCGCCGGATAGGACACCTGACAATGCGGGCACAGCTTGCGCACCAGGCGTTGGGCGAGGATGCCGTTGATCGTGGAGGTGAGCAGATAGTCCTCGACGCCCATCTCAAGCAGACGGGTAACGCCGCTGGCCGCGTCGTTGGTGTGCAGCGTCGAGAGCACCACATGGCCGGTGAGGGCCGACTGCACGGCGATCCGGGCGGTCTCGAGGTCGCGCATCTCGCCGACCATGATGACGTCCGGATCCTGACGGACGATGGCGCGAAGGGCGCTGGCGAAGGTCATGCCGATCGCGCTCTTCACCTGGATCTGGTTGATCCCGGCCAACTGGTATTCCACCGGATCCTCGACCGTGATGATCTTGCGCTCCTCGGTGTTCATGCGGCTGAGCGCCGTGTAGAGCGTGGTGCTCTTGCCCGAGCCGGTCGGCCCGGTCACCAGCAGGATGCCGTAGGGCTTCTCCAGGATCAGCCTGAGGCGCTCGCGCGGCGAGCCATCGAAGCCGAGCGCATCCAGGTCGAAGCGCACGCTTTCCTTGTCGAGTAGCCGCATGACCACGCTTTCGCCGAACATGGTCGGAACGGTGGAGACACGCAGATCCAGCTCGCGACCCTGGATCCGGATCGGGATGCGCCCGTCTTGAGGTAGGCGCCGCTCGGCGATGTTGAGCTTCGCCATGATCTTTACGCGTGAAATGACGGCGGCGGTCGAGCGCACGGGCGGTGCGTCGACCTCCTTGAGGATCCCGTCGACGCGGTAACGCACCTTGAGCTGGTCGGCGAAGGGCTCGATGTGAATATCCGATGCCCGTGATTCGAGCGCCTTTTGGATCAACTGGTTGACCATCCGGATGACCGGGGCCTCGCTGGCCAGATCCTTGAGATGCTCGATGTCCTCCTCGTCGAAGTCGCCGAGGGCCCCCTCGGCGCTTTCGGGGGCCTCTTCGACCTTCTCGTAGAGGCGCTCCAGAGTCAGCTCTATCTCGCTCGGCAACCCCACGAGGGCCTTCACGGGCTTGCCCGCCGCCATCTGCATGGCCTCGACCGCGAACCGATCGATCGGATGGGCAAAAGCGACTTGGATACTGTTCTGATCCTCGGACACGGGAAGCACCTTGGCGTCCTTCAAAAACCGCAGACTGAAGAGATCTTCGCGCAACGGCTCGGCCGGGAAGCTGCTCGGGTCAGCCAGGGGGAGCTCAAGCACATCCGACATCGCCTGCGCCATGTCGCGCTCGGAGATGAGTCCCAGGCGCACGAGCATCGGCAAAAGGGGGTCGCCCGCCTCGTCGGCGAGACGCCGCGCCCGAGCGAGATCGCCGGGCGAGAGCTTCCCGGCCGCGTGCAGGTGCGCGACGACACGCCCCTCCGCGGGGGGCTCCGGATGCAGGGTCTCCGGGGTCCGATCGCTGGTCGGCTGCCCTAAGACCGGGCCGGGGACGGTCGGAGCAACGGCGGAGTCAGGCGTAGCGGCGTGCGTCTGCGAGCCGGAAAACACCTCGTCGAGGTCATCGCGCGTCGCGCTGATGCTCGGTGCTTCATCGAGGACAGCGTCTTCATGCATCGGCATTCCTCCGGTCTTGGACGGCCGCGGTCGCTGCGAGGGTATCGCTGAGCTCAGGGTGCCATCCCGGCAGCATCGTCCGCAAGATGGCGACCATCGCGGAGCGATCGTCCAGCGCAGCGGCATGCTCCAGTGCTGCAACGCTCTCGTCGGGCGCGGCCGCGATCAGACCGTCGCTTCCCCGGGCCACACGAATCTTCGGATGACACGTCGGGACGAGATCTTCGGAGTCGTAAAAGAGCTCCTCGTAGAGCTTTTCCCCCGGGCGCAGGCCGACGTAGTGGATGGAAATCTCCTCGCCGGGCTCATGCCCGGACAGACGGATCATTTGTTCGGCAAGATACCGGATCTTGATCGGCTCGCCCATGTCCAGCACAAAGATCTCGCCGCCGTCCCCGATCACGGCGGCTTGCATGATGAGCTGGCATGCCTCGGGGATGGTCATGAAGAAGCGCTCGATCTCCGGGTGGGTCACCGTGACCGGTCCGCCTTGCTCGATCTGGCGGCTGAACAAAGGCACCACGCTCCCCGCGGATCCGAGGACATTGCCGAATCGCACGGTGATGTAGCGACACGCCGATCTCTGGTTCAGGGTCTGACAGATCGCCTCGGCGACCCGTTTGGTCGCGCCCATGACATTGGCGGGGTGCACGGCCTTGTCGGTCGAGATCAGGACGAAACGCTCGCACCCCCATCGCTCCGCGGTCTCCGCGACAACCCGCGTGCCGGTTACGTTGTTGCGAACCGCGGCGCGGATCTGATCCTCGAGCATGGGGACATGCTTGTAGGCCGCCGCATGGAAGATGATCTGTGGGCGCTCCGCAGCAAAGACCGCATCCAGACCGGCAGCGTCCGCGACGTCCACCAGGTGACGCGTAAAGCAGAGGTTCGGGTAGCGCTCGAGCAGCTCCATTTCGATGCGGTAGAGGTTGTACTCGCCGTTGTCGATCAGGATCAGCCGAGTCGGACCGGCCGCCGCGATCTGGCGCACCAACTCGGAGCCGATGGAGCCGCCGGCACCGGTCACCAGAACGGCGCGTGCGGAGAGGCCTGCCCGGATCCCCTCCCAGTCCAAGCTGACGGGATCGCGACCGAGCAGATCCTCGATCGAGACCGGTCGCAACTGACTGATGCTGACCTGTCCGGTCATGAGATTACGCAGCTCCGGAACGGTGCGGAAAGGCCGGCCGGTGTCTTCGCACAACTCCACCAGGCGACGCATCTCCTTGGCCGTCGCGCTGGGAACAGCCAGCATCAGCAGATCGATATCCTCGCGCACGACGATCTCGGGGATCGCCTCGGTCAACCCGAGAACCGGGACACCGTGAACCTCGCTGCCCTGCCGGCGCGGCTTGTCGTCGACGAAGCCCGCCGGGAAATAGGATCGGCTCGGATCGCGGAGCATGTCGCGCACCAACATCTCGCCCGCGCGCCCGGCGCCCACGATCAGAACACGCTGTCCGGAGCTCAGGTTAAGTCGGTGGTCCTTCAACCAGCGATACAGCAGCCGCGGACCGGCTACCAGGATCACTTGAAGCCCTAGGAAGAGCACCGGCACGGATCGCGGAATCAGCTCGGTGCGGTTCAGTATGAAGAGCGCGACCACGACCAGGACCGTCCCCGCGACGGCGGCCTTGACGATGCGCACCAGATCGGGGAGCGACGCAAACCGCCACACCCCGCGATAGAGCCCGAACAGCCAAAAGACGGTGCCTTGAATCACCAGGACCCAGGGCAACGAGGTCAGCGCACTGTCGACGAATTCGGGCGGGATCCGGCCCAGGTTGAAGCGCAGCCAATAGGCGGCGATCCACGCCACCGGAATCATGAGGAGATCGTGCGAGAAGGCGGCGGTTCGCGAGCGCAGACGGTCGAGCAGCGGATTCATGAGCGCTCCGTCGAAGAGGCGGTGCGCTCGACCAGTCGAACCTTGAGATGGATCAAGGCATAGATCATCGCCCAAGCCCCGATCAGCAGCCACTGCTCATGCGGCGGAAGGCGCGGCGAGGCCACCGCACAGGCCGCTGCGGCAGCCATGAGGGGATAGGCCCGCAACAAGGTTCGACGATGGCTCCATCCGGCCAGAACCAATCGCTGGTAGTGATGCGAGCGATGCGGCTCCCAGATGCGCTCGCGCCGCACCAAACGGGCCAGCAGGGTCCAGGTCGCGTCCAGGATGAAGGGCGAGAAGGCGAGCCAGGCGCTCCAAAGCGGGAAGAGTCCGAGGTGGGTCCCCCACAACGAGAAGGCCGCCACGAACAACCCCAGACTCGACGAACCCGCGTCCCCCAGAAAGATGCGTGCCGGCGGAAAATTGCCCGTCAGAAACCCGGCACTGGCAAAGGCTACGCAGGCCGAAGCCAGCGCAAAGAGGGTTTCGCCTCCGGACCAGCCCAGGATCGCGAACGCGGAGAATCCGAACAGCGCCATCCCTGCAGCGAGGCCGTCCATCCCGTCCATAAAGTTGTACAGATTAATGAGCCAGACGACATAAACGAGGGTCAAGAGGCCGGAGACCCAACCCGGAAAGACCAAGACCCATCCAGGCAGATCGAGCAGGGCCCAGCGCAGACCGCCGATCGTCAACAAGAGGGCGGCACCAATCTGGGCCACGAGCCTCAATCGACGCGAGACATCCCCGATGTCGTCGAGATACGCGATGCCTGCGACCGGCAACAAGCCCGCCGCGATCCAGCCTAGCTCTGGCGCGGAGATCCCGAGTGCGGCCAGCACCAAGAGCGGTGCGCTCGAGCCGAGCAGAACCGCCAGACCACCGCTGCGCGGCACCGGCGTGCTGTGCAGCGAGCGTGCGTTGGGGTAATCGAGCGGTCCGCGACCGGCAGCGCCGTACGAGGCCAACCAGCGGGTTGCGGCGACACTGGACAACAACGAGAAGAAGGCTGCGGCAGCCGAAATCGGCGTGTCGAGGGGCATGGTCCTTGATGTCCTGGGCTCACGGGTATCTATCCGGGCCGGCGGCTTCGGTCTCCCGTCAGAGGGTTCGGACCAATCCGCGCTCGACCTGGTCGCGCGATTCGCGCCCGAGCAAAAGCTCGATCAGCTGCAAAGCGAAGTCCATGGCAGTGCCGGGGCCGCGCGAGGTGACGAGGGTTCCGTCGACAACGACCGCGGCGTCGGTGAATGTGACCCCCGGATAGGCTGCGGGATCGACGGCCCCAGGGTAGACGGTCGCCGATCGCCCGTCGAGGAGTCCCGCACGCGCGAGGACCTTCGGCGCGGCGCAGATCGCCGCGGTAAAGCGGCCCGCTGCGTGCTGACTCCGAATCAAGGCGATGATGCGGGGATCCTCCGCGAGAAGGTCGGCGCCCGGCAGTCCACCCGGCAGGACGATCATGTCGAAGGTCCGTTCCAACACATCCTCGAGCCTGGTGTCCGCGATCAACAGGGTTCCTCGGCTCGCGGCCACCGGCCGGTTGTCCAGCCCTGCCGTCACCACATCGATTGCGGCACGGCGCAGCAGATCGATGATGGTCACGGCTTCGAGCTCTTCGCATCCCTGAGCGAGCGGGACGAGTACGCTGGGCATGTGTCGATTCCGATAAAGACCGAGGACGCTTCGACGTGAGTCGCTCGAACGCGCCGGCTAGGGATTGCCTATCCGGCCCAAAATATTCAACCCCATTAACACGTTGAGTGCTTCGGACAGCTGAAAGTCCTCGGCGACTAGCGAGCCCTTCCCGGCGTCCTCCTCCGAGGTGTCCCCCGGGGCATCGTCCCCGAGGTGACGCGCCAGATCGGACTCCTTCAGATCCTGCACGCCGGTCGCCTCCAAGGGTTTGAACTCGCCGCGCTCGAGCTCGATGTCCGGGGTGATGCCCTGGGCCTGGATCGAACGCCCCGAGGGCGTGAAGTAGCGAGCGGTCGTGAGCTTGAGCGCCGTCGTGTCGTCGATCGGCACGATGGTCTGGACCGAACCCTTGCCGAACGTCTGGTTGCCCATGACGATGGCGCGTTTGTGGTCCTGCAGTGCACCGGCGACGATCTCGGAAGCCGAGGCGCTGCCGCCGTTGACCAGAACGACGATCGGCGCACCGGACAGGATATCGTCGGGCCCGGCCTGGAACTGGAGCTTGCTGTCCTCCTGCCGACCCTCCGTGTAGACGATCAAACCGCTGGTCAAAAAGGCGTCGCTCACCCCGACCGCGCTGTTGAGCACTCCGCCGGGGTTGTTGCGCAGATCGAGCACAAGACCCTTCAGTGTGCCGTCGTTCGCGCCCTTGAGTAAGTCGACCGCCGCGAGCACGTCCTCCGTGGTACGTGATTGAAAATGTGAGACCCGGATGTAGCCGAAGCCGGGCGCAAGCGTGCGGCTGCGCACGCTTGCAACCTGGATCACTGCCCGCTCGAGCGTGACGTCGAACGGAGGCTCGTCGCCCGAGCGCATGATCGTCAGCTCAATGCTCGTACCGGGCTCGCCTCGCATCAAGGTCACTGCATCGTTCAGACTCATCCCCTTGACCGGCTTCTGGTCGATGCGCACGATGGTATCGCCGGTCTGGAGGCCCGCGCGTTGTGCCGGCGTGTCGTCGATCGGCGCGATCACCTTCACGAAGCCATCTTCCATTCCGACCTCGATCCCGAGACCGCCGAACTCGCCGCGGGTTCCGACCTGAAGATCCGCAAACTCATCGTTGTCGAGGTAGGCCGAGTGCGGGTCGAGACTTGCGAGCATGCCGCGGATCGCACCCTCGAGAAGGAACTTGTCTTCGACGCCCTCGACGTATTCTTCTTTGATGCGCCCGAAGACCTCGGCAAAGGTTCGCAGATCGCCGAGCGGAAGCTCGCTTGCAGTTTCGACCGTCGTGGACATGATCTCAAGGACATCCGGAGTCTCGATCGTCTCGGCGAACGCGCGGTCACCCGGCGCGCCGGGCCAGACGAGACAAGTCCCGAGAATCAAGGTCGAGGCGGAGGGTAGGCGTCGGGTCATGGCATGCATTATGGAATCACGTCGGTTGGGGTCGACACGCCGCTCGGCGAGGCGTGCATCGCGCGGCCGGATACATCCGCTCCGCCGTTGCGGAACGATGACCTAGCATCGCATGTTTTCGCTGCTTTCGTCAGGTTGATCCAAGGTCGATCGGGACGCTTGGTTGCAGGCGGCCGCACCGAAGGCCGGACCTCGTTGCGTTTTGATCGGTTCGGTGCCGACGCGTTCCCGCCGCCCGTAAAGATTGTCCCGGCCCGCGCCGGAGAGGGATCCCTGTCGAGCCGCTCCGGCGCACCAGTCCGAAGGGTCCTGCGGCTTGCCGTTGTGACGGATTGCAAAATAGAGTACGGGCTCCTCGCGACCGCCGCTGTCGCCGCTCAGGGCGATGACCTCGCCGGTGGCCACCCATTCGCCGGTCTCCTTCAGAAGCGCCTCGTTGTGGCCGTAAATCGACATGTAACCCTCCCCGTGATCGATGACCAAGAGCAACCCGAAGCCGCGCAGCCAATCGGCGTGGATCACCCGTCCGTCATGCACGGCGCGCACCTCTTCGCCCTGTCGCGCCGCCAGCAAGACACCGTCCCAGCGCAGCTCGGAGTCGGGTTTGAGCATTCCGAACTCGGCAATAACCTCACCCTGGAGCAGAGGCCATGCCAGGCGCCCGCGGCGCTCCGGAAACGGATCACGCCGAATGTCCAGCTCGGCACGGATCTGAGCACGCTGACGTAGGTGCTCGACCAACAGCCTCAGCGCCTCGGCATCGCGCTCGAGCACATCGAGATTCTCCGTTCGGCCGGCAATGCTGGCTTCCAATCGCGTCAAGACCTCGGCGCGTTCTTCCCGCGCGGCTTCCAAGCTGAGTCGCGCCGTCTCCTGGCGGCGTGCGAGATCGATCCGGCGCTCCGCCTCCCGCTCGGCGTCGTGGGCCAAGCGAGTGAGCCGCTCAACGCGCGCCTGGATGGCCGTGATTCTCCGGAGCTGCTCTCGGTTCAAGTACGCGAAATACGATAGGATACGGCTCGCTTGTGCGGTATCTTCTTGATTCAAAAGCAGACGCAGGCGATCGGCCCGACCCATGACATAAGCGGTGCGAACCAGGTCCGCCCAGAGCGCAAGCTCCTGCTCAAGTGCGGCGTACTCCTCGAGATGACGCACCCGGAGCGCCTCCGCGACGCGGGTCTGCTCGGCAACCGCGTGCGCCAACTCTCTGCCGGTGACGACCGCCTCGGCAACCTCCCGCTCCTTCACCTCGAGCTCGGCGATCAAGGCACGGCGGTCCGCGTGCTGCTCGATGAGCTCCCGACCGACCGACTCGACCCGCCGCTGAATCTCCTCGAGGTCTTTCGCGCGCGTGTCCAAGGTCTCGTCGGATGCCGTCTCCAGCGCAGCCGCCGGTGTAGTGACCAGGACGCATACGAGCGCCAGGCGCGCGCAGCTGTGTCCGATCCAATCGCGCGCTCGGCAACGCCGGTGGTGATCGTGCAGCTTGCGGCGAAGCCGCTCGGGAGGTCCTGTTGCGACGGTCCTGGGCACGGCGGTGAGATGATCGTGGTGCGAATCGGTCGCCTGATTATACGCATCGTCCGAGGCCCGAGCGGAAACCCCGGAATGAACCGACAACCGTCCGTGCGGGATCCTCGGCCTGCGGCGGCGCGATCGGCGTCATGGGGCAAGCCGCGGCGTAAGGTACATGTACTTCGCACTCTGCCGGAAAGAGTTTATTATTGTATGCTTAACAATTGATGAGACAGGATGCGATGGTGAGCAATCTGAGCCAGCCTTCCCGCCCGGTCCTGAACGACCCGGTCGGCAACCCCGACGAGATGAACCTGTTCGCGGACGATGCCGACATCGAGCGTGCCTCACGATCGCTCAAAGCCATGTCGCACCCCTTGCGCCTGAAGATCCTCTGTACCCTGGGCGACCAGGAGGTCAGCGTCCAGGAGATCGTGGACCACGTCGGAACCTCGCAGAGCAACATCTCCCAACATCTGGCGATTCTACGGGACAAGGGCATACTGGCCTCGCGCAAGGATGCCAACCGCGTCTATTACCGGGTGAGCGACGGAAGGACCCTCCAACTGATCGGGATGATGCGCGAGGTCTTCTGCCAGCACACTCACTGAGTCGACGCACTGCAGGATGACGCTTGCGTTCCACCTCCTTATAATCCGCCACCTTAATCATCCCAAGGGCAGTCGTGGGCCGCTGCGGCCCCGGAGCGCTCGACCCGACGTCGAGATGCCGGTCGCGGCGTTCAAGAAGTCTTGCCCAATCAACGAGATCGCAGAGCGATGCTGTTAGATCAAATCGTGGAGTTCGTCGGTAACCACTGGTACCTCTTCGTGGCGTTGTTCGTCATCCTGGCGTTGCTGACCCACAACATTATCGTGGGCGGCAAAGGAAGCGTCGAGCCTTTGGCGGCGACGGAGATGATCAACCACCAAGACGCGGTCGTCATCGATGTTCGCCCGGCAGCCGATTTTGCTAAGGGCCACATCATCAACGCGATCAACGTACCGATGAACGGATTTAAAAACCAGATCGCCACGCTCACAAAGCATAAGGCCAAGCCGATCATCATCAACTGCCGGTCCGGTGCTCAGTCGGCGATGGCCTGCAGCCAGCTACGAAAGGAAGGGTTCGAGCAGGTCTTCAACCTTAACGGCGGCATCATGGCGTGGGAAGCCGCGAGCCTCCCGCTTACACGCAAGAAACGCTGAGCCGGATCCCGATCCCGACCGATGCCGGGATCGACCGCGTCGGCGCCCGATCCCCCCGCTGTCCCAAGATTCAGCCTTCGATCACACCTTCGATTAGGAACAACACCATGGCCGAGAACGCGCAGAGCAACGAACCCCGCACGCTATCGGAGCGACAGTTCTCCGTCCAGCGCGTCTATGTTAAAGACGCCTCGTTCGAATCTCCCAACGCGCCGGATATCTTTCGCGGCGAGTGGAAGCCTGCGCATGAGCTCAATGTCAGCACCAAGGTCAACCGCATCCAGGATGACCTTTACGAAGTCGTGCTCTCCGTGACCGTCTCGGCACAGCTCGGGGATAAGACGGCCTTTATCGTCGAGGTCCAGCAAGCGGGGATCTTCGGCATCGCCGGTTTCGCCGAGCAGGAGATGGGCGCCATGGTCGGTGCCTACTGTCCTAATCTGCTCTTTCCTTACGCCCGCGAGGTCGTGTCGGATCTCGTGTCCAAGGGCAGCTTCCCGCAGCTCGTCCTCCAGCACGTCAATTTCGATGCGCTCTTTGCGCAGCATCAACAGGAGGCGATGCAGCGCGCCAAGGACAGCGCGGCAGAGCAGCCGAGCCAGCATTGAGCGCAGCCATGCCGGCCGATACCCTCCAGGCCGATTCCACGAGGGCCGTCATCGCGGTTCTGGGTGCCGGGTCCTGGGGAACGGCTCTCGCCATCCTGCTCTACCGCAATGGACATTGCGTGCGGCTCTGGGGTCACGAGGTCGAGCAGGTTGCCGCCTTGCGTCGAGATGGCGAGAACCGCCTCTTCCTGCCGGGAGTCCCGCTTCCTGCGGACGTGTCTCCGACCACCTCCTTGGAGGAGGCGCTTGCCGGGGCGAGCGACTGCCTGATCGTGGTTCCGAGTCACGCGTTTCGAGGTATGGCGGACCAAATCGCGCGGCAGCTTCCCGATGCGATGGGTGTGGCTTGGGCGACCAAGGGTCTGGATCCGGCAAGCGGGGAGCTGCTCCATGCCGTGGCACAGGAGAGCTTGGGGACGCGTGCGCTCGCGGTGGTGTCCGGACCCAGCTTTGCTCAGGAGGTCGCGCGCGGACTCCCGACCGCAGTGACGGTCGCCTCGGCCGATGTCGCGTTCGCCGAGCGGATTGCCCGGCTTCTGCACGGTGAACGGTTTCGCGCCTACACGAGCTCGGACATGGTCGGTGTCGAGGTGTGTGGAGCCGCCAAGAACGTGCTCGCGATCGCCACCGGGATCGCCGACGGTCTCGGGTTCGGCGCCAATGCCCGCGCCGCGCTCATTACGCGAGGGCTTGCCGAGCTGATTCGTATCGGCACCGCCTTGGGCGGTCACAAGGAGACATTCATGGGTCTCGCGGGAATCGGCGATCTGGTCCTGACCTGCACGGACAACCAGTCGCGTAACCGGCGCATGGGCCTTGCACTCGCAGCCGGGGCGAGCTTGTCGGAGGCACAGGCCAAGATCGGCCAAGAGGTCGAAGGTGTCGTGACCGCGCTCGCCATCAATCGGCTCGCATCCCGCTTGGGTATCGAGATGCCGATTAGCGAGCAGGTCTACCGGGTGCTTTACGAAGGTGTCTCGCCCGAGACCGCAACCCGATCCTTGCTCGAGCGCGAGCCGAAGGCGGAGTTCGGCTGAACACCGTTCGATATGATCGGCATTGTTGCGACGCGCGTCGCCTCGAGAAACGGCCATCGCCGGGGGTGGTTTACTCCCGCTGCTGGACAGCCCCTTCGAACCCTGTTTGACGCCATGCCTCGAAAACGACGACCGCAACGGCGTTCGAGAGATTGAGGCTGCGATTGCCCGGACGCATCGGGATGTAGAGGCGTCGATCGGTCGGGAGGGAGTCGAGCAAGGCTTGCGGCAGACCTCGTGTCTCCGGACCGAACACAAACGCGTCGTGGGCTTGGTAATGCGGCTTTGTATAGGCAGTCGAACCTCGGGTTGTGAGCGCGAAGAGCCGCTGCGGGCGGATCGTACCCAGGCAGGCTTCCATCGTAGGATAGACTCGGACCTCGGCCCACTCCCGATAGTCGAGCCCGGCACGCCTGAGCAGACGATCCTCCAGCGCAAACCCGAGAGGCTCGATCAGATTGAGTCGCAGACCGCTGTTGGCACAGAGCCGCATGACATTGCCGGTATTGGGCGGGATCTCGGGCTCGTAGAGGATGACATCAAACATCGCTGATCCAACTGGGTCGGGCATGGGCGAGCAGGTCGGTCGCGGTCGGAATCGATCGACCCGCGAACAGGTTCGGCGGTTGACCATGACAAGTCGCTGCATGCTATATTAAGGTTTGTGAAAGTTCTAACTTCGCCGCTCCAAGGCGGCCAAAAACCCTATGAGGGCTAACGACATGAGCGATATCGTCGCGCTGAAGAAGGAAAAGCAGGAGTTGATCGAGAAGATGCTCGGGATGCAGAAGCAGTTCATCGACTTCGAGCATGAGCACGGGGTGTCAGGAAAGGATTACTGGGCAGCGACGGACGGCTTGCTCGTCAACTATCGTCAGGAATACCAGGACATGGCCAACCGTGTCGTCGACATCGCTCATGAGATCGTCGGCTCGGCGCGCAACTGAGCAGATAGACTCGATATTGTCGGGCTCCGCGTCCGGAGTGTCGGACGCGGCTCATCAGGAAAAGGGTTTCGGCGAACCCTGGATCAGCGTAAATGCTCGATGTACTTGGGTGTGTCGCGCATTTCCAGCCTGATGGCGGTCCCCTGCGCGACGAACGGATCAACAACCCCTTCGAAATTCAGCGCACAGCGTATCTGTCCTCGACTCTTGAGCTGGACAGGGACCATATCGCGATACGTGAAGATGTTTTCTTCGATGTCGCCTCCCCGACAGACAAGCGGACCCCTCGGAATCGTCGAGGTCTCCGCGACCCCGTCGATCACTAGATCCCCTGCCTGCTGCCAACGCGTACGTTCGCTGGAGCCCGTCATCGTCTTCACGAGATACGCCCGCGTGAAACGGAGCCTCAGGCGTCCGTTCTCCAGATCGATCGACGAGATCTCCGACCCCTTCAGGTCGATACTCATGCTGTCCAAGTGATTCTCCGGATCTGTAATTCGCTACCAAGGGTGGATTCAGCGGAGCGGTGACCGCCGGGCGTGTGATCGGTCCGCCTACCCGATTTGGGGGCTCCGCGCCGAATCCTCATCCGCCGAGGGCTCCTCCGGGTCAATCTCGATATCCAGTTGCAGCTCCTTGATCTTGCGGGTCAGGGTGTTGCGTCCCCAGCCGAGGAGTCGCGCAGCCTCTTGCCGACGTCCGCCGGTATGCTCCAAAGCGGTCTGAATGAGGATTTGCTCGAACACCGGCATGGCCGTGTCCAGCAAGGCACCCTGTCCCTGTTTGAGGCTCTGACGCACCCAGCGGCGAAACACGATCTCCCACGGCTCGTCGCGAACCGGCTCGGAAAACGAGGCGTTGAGCTCGGGCGGAAGATCCTCGGCGTGAATCTCTTTGCCCGAGGCCATCACCGTGACCCAGCGGGCAGTGTTCTCGAGCTGGCGAACATTGCCCGGCCAGTCGAGCCGTTTCAGGTGATCGATTGCGCTCGGCGCGAGTACCTTGGGCTCGCATGTCAGCTCCAGGGCCGCTTGGGCGAGAAAGTGCCGCATCAATACCGGCACGTCTTCACGCCGATCCCGTAGAGCGGGAAGATGAATCCTGATCACGTTGAGACGATGGAATAAGTCCTCGCGAAAACGGCCTTGCCGTACCAAGTCTTCGAGGTTTTGGTGAGTTGCCGCGATGATCCGCACATCCACCCGCGTCGGGGCAACGCCGCCGACACGGTAGAACTCGCCGTCGGCGAGTACCCGCAGAAGTCGGGTTTGAAGCTCGGCGGGCATATCGCCGATCTCGTCGAGGAACAAGGTCCCCCGGTCGGCCTGCTCGAATCGCCCTTCGCGGCGACTCTGGGCCCCCGTGAAGGAGCCGCGCTCATGCCCGAACAGCTCCGACTCGAGGAGATCCCTGGGAATCGCGGCCATGTTCAGGGCGATGAAAGGTCGATCGCTGCGCGGACTGTGGCGGTGCAGTGCGCGCGCAACCAACTCTTTCCCGGTACCGGATTCTCCGTTGATCAGAACCGTGATGTTCGAGCGCGCAAGTCGGCCGATCGCCCGAAAGACCTCCTGCATGGCCGGGGCCTCGCCGATGATATCCGGCGCCTTGGTCACCACGATCTCTTCGGGGCGCTCTTCGCGACCGCGCCGGCAAGCCCGGTTGACCTGCCCGACAGCCTCGTCGAGATCGAATGGTTTGGGAAGATACTCAAACGCACCGCCATGAAAGGCCGACACCGCACTGTCGAGGTCGGAATGTGCGGTCATGATGATCACGGGCAGTCCGGGATAGCGGGCCGAGACCTGTCGCAGAAGATCCAACCCATCGATCCCGGGCATGCGGATATCGGTCAGAATGACATCGGGCTGCTCGCGCTGGAGCGCCTCCATGACACCGACCCCGTTTGAGAAACAGGTCACGTGCATCTCGGCCTTGCGCAACGCGCGCTCGAGCACCCACCGGATGGACCTGTCGTCGTCGATGACCCAGATCATGGGCTCGCGACTATTCATAGGCCGTCTCCAGCGGCAGATAGACGTAAAACGTGGTCTCGCCGGGTCGACTCTCGCACTCGATGAGGCCTCCGTGTTGGTTGATCAGTTCTTGGGCGATGGGTAGGCCCAGCCCGGTACCGCCTTGACGGCCCGAGACCATCGGAAAGAAGATCCGATCCTCGATCTCCTGCGGGATTCCAGGTCCGTTGTCACGGATTTGGGCCTGCAGCACAAGGCGATGGCGACGGTTTCCGATCGTGAATTGACGCAGAACGCGCGTGCGCAGCTCGATACGGCCGTTTATTCCGGCCGCAGCGGCGGCGTTGCGCGCGAGGTTCAAAAATGCCTGGATCAAGCGATCTTGATCGGCCATGAAATCCGGAATACTCGGATCATAGTCACGCCGCACGCGCGGGCCCGTCGGCGATTCCGCAAGGATGAGGCCACGGACATGCTCGAGAACATTGTGGATATTGACGAAGGCCCGGCGCGGCAAGCGACTGGGGCCGACCATGCGGTTGACCAGGTCTTGGAGCCGGTCGGCCTCGTCGATAATGATCCGCGTGTATTCTCGCAGTCCGGGGTCGGGAAGCTCCTGCTCGAGCAACTGCGCGGCGCCGCGTAGTCCGCCGAGCGGGTTCTTGATTTCGTGCGCCAAACCGCGGATCAGTGCCTGGGTTGCCTGATGTTGAGAAAGCAGATGTTCCTCCCGGGTGATCCGAAGTTGCCGGTCGACCTGCGCGAGCTCGACGAGCACTTGATCGTTTGCATCGAAATGATGCATCGGTAGGACGGTGCAGTTGACCGTCTTGGTGCGCCCGTCGCTCGCAATGACATTGATCTCACGTTCGGTAAAGGGGTGGCGCGAATCTAAGGCAGCTTTCAGACGCTCTTCAACCTGATGGTCGGGGCAAGGAAGGATGTCTAAGGCATGGTGGCCAATCATGTGTCGTGCACTGATCTCGAAGAGCATCTCGGCAGCTGGATTGAGATACAGGAGCCGTAACTCCTTGTCGAATAGTAGGACAGCCGTGTTCAAGTGATCGAGAATCGTCCTCTCTAGGGCCGGCTTCGGGGCTGGCGGAATACTCATGATTTCTCATCCGAACGGCTGACAAGCTCGCGTGTGGCCGAGGCCGCACGCGAAGACGGAGGGTTCGACATCGACGATCGGGCTGCGTGATGCCCTATGAAGGCAAATGGCGCAACACCTGGAATCGGGCCGGCATATCTCTACCGAGAATATGCAAAATGCGTACCCTCACGGCGCGACCGGTGTCGATCGGGAAAGCCGCTGCAATAACGAGAGCTTAGGGCAAAACCCCAGGGGAAGCGGACTGACGCAGTTCAAGGGCAATCAACGGGGTCGTGGCGACAACGGTGCCGAGCGCATCCAGCACGCGCGCTTGGATGCGGTGCGCTTCGAATCCGACCCCCTGGATTTGAAAACGCATCGATCCCGCCTCGACAGCGACCGCACGATCGTCGAGCACCAGGTCGAGACGATGCCCTTCGAGCAGCGGCGGCTCCAAGCGCAACTGGACTTCAAGTGTGTCGGTCGGCTGAATCAGGACAGCTCCGGCGGTTGGTGTCAGGATGTCGAAGGCAGCATAGGATCCGAGAAACGGGTCATCGCCCGAGCGCGCCGCGCCATCGGAGGTTGAGTCGTCGGCTGGATCATCCACTGGACCGGCGTTGGGAACAATGCGCTGTGCGCCCGCATCCGGAGGTCGTCGATCCGAGAAGTTGATGCGCCCCTCGGCGTCGACCCAGCGAAAAATCTCCGCGCTTGATGCTTGTGGCGCGATCAAAACGAGGGCGACGAATAGGTGTTTGATCATGGCCAAAGGATAGTCGACCCGGATTTCGGGCTCAACCTGAAATGGAAGAGGCCCCTCGCGGGGCCCCGTCGGCACGCTTGAGAGTGCCCCGACTCTAGAGACTATAGTACATGTCGAACTCGACCGGGTGCGTGGTCATGCGGATGCGCGTGACCTCTCCCATCTTCAGAGCAATATAAGCATCGATCAAATCGTCGGAAAAGACGCCGCCGGCAGTGAGATACTCCCTGTCCTGGTCGAGGCAGTCCAAGGCCATATCCAAGGAATGACAAACCGTCGGGATGGCCTTGGCCTCCTCGTGCGGCAGATCATAGAGATCTTTATCCATGGCATCGCCAGGGTGGATCTTGTTCTGGATGCCGTCGAGACCGGCCATCATCATCGCGGCGAAAGCCAGATAGGGGTTGCAGGTCGAATCCGGGAAACGGACCTCGATTCGACGTCCTTTGGGACTGGCGACATAGGGAATTCGAACGGAGGCGGAGCGGTTGCGCGCCGAGTAGGCGAGCATCACAGGGGCCTCGAAGCCCGGCACCAAACGTTTGTAGGAGTTGGTGGAGGGGTTGGTCAAGGCGTTGAGAGAGCGGGCGTGCTTGATGATACCGCCGATATAATAGAGGGCGGTGTCGGACAAGCCTGCGTACTTGTCGCCGGCGAAGATGTTCTGGCCGTCCTTGCTCAGCGACTGGTGCACATGCATGCCGCTGCCGTTGTCGCCGACCAACGGCTTGGGCATGAAGGTCGCCGTCTTACCGTAGGCATGAGCGACGTTCTGAATGACGTACTTGGTGATCTGGTTCTTGTCGGCGCGCGATACGAGGGTATCGAACTGGGTGCCGATCTCGCATTGGCCCGCGGTTGCGACTTCGTGGTGATGCACCTCGACGGGTACACCCATTTCTTCGAGCGCAAGACACATGGCTGCGCGAATATCATTCAGCGAATCAACCGGCGGGACCGGGAAGTAACCGCCTTTCGTGCTCGGGCGATGCCCCATATTGCCGTCGGCGAAAACGCGCTCCGAGTTCCAGCCCGCCTCCTCGGAATCGATCTTGTAGAAGGCGCCGCTCATGTCCGCGCCCCAGCGCACATCGTCCAGGATAAAGAACTCGGGCTCCGGACCGAAGTACGCCGTGTCGGCGATGCCCGTCGACTTCAGATAGGCTTCAGCACGCTTGGCCAGGGAGCGCGGATCGCGCTCATACCCGGTCATGGTATCGGGTTCCAGGATATCGCAGCGGATGATCAGGGTGTTCTCGTCCGTGAAGGGATCCATGACGGCAGTGGAGGGTTCCGGCATCAGGACCATGTCCGACGCCTCGATTCCTTTCCAGCCTGCGATTGACGAGCCGTCGAACATCTTGCCGTCCTTGAAAAGGTCTTCGTCGACCACGCGGGAAGGCATGGAGACGTGCTGCTCCTTGCCGCGCGTGTCGGTGAAGCGAAGGTCGACGAACTTCACGTCGTTGTCCTTGATCATTTTGATCACGTCTGTCATTTGGGATTTCTCCAGCTGCTATGGGTTCGGGGGAAATATGGCCGGACAGCGTCGTAATAGGTCTGTTGCCTCCGGACGCACCGAGGCGACTGGGAGCCTAGCAGGTCGCTATTCAGGCTGCACGACTCGCGATGGGTCGGCGGGTCGCGGTGACTCGGTTTGTATGGATGTCCTCCGCGTCGAGTCGAGTCGACACCGGGGACAGCCGGTGCTGTCGATCACCTCGGGGCCACTAAGCATCTACCGAGCCAAAACATCTTTCGGGATCTCCTTATGGCTGGATCGGTGCCTGGCTATTGGTCCGGAGTACAATCAAGACGTTGTTTACATTGTGGTCTTTTGAGAGCGACGAGGGTCTCGGATTGGTCGTGGCAGCCCGAGACCAACCGACGTAGAACCGGCCGCAAGAGGATCCGCCTCGTACCACGGAATGGATGCACCTTAATGGTGCCTTGTGGAAAAAAGGCGCACCCAAATAGTGCGACAGCTAACTGAACAGGATTTGCACGTCGCGGAACGCCGGCTCGTCCTTGATCGCCGCGGCGAGCCGCTCGCGAAGAGCGTCCGCATCCGCGCCACGTCTCTGGCACGCAGCGAGCGGAAAATGCACCTCGATGTCGATCCGGCCTCGAAGATAGTGGAAGACCATCCGTTCACGCTCGTTCGCCTCTGGAATCGCCGACCAGAGCGAAGCGAGTCGGGCCAACGCCTCGGCCCTCAGCGGGAGCCCGACCGGTGGAGGATACCGATCGTCGTCTTCGGGATCGATATGCACGGTCACATCGGTGATCTCGTCGATCTCGCGCTTGAGTCGATGCTCCACCAACAGGCTGATCATATGCCCTTCGGAGACGCTGACGAGGGGATCGACCAGGACGTGCACGTCGGCCGAGACCTGTCCGGCATAGCGGCGCGTTCGCAGCATGTGGATATCACGCACGCCGCCGACCGACCGGATCGTTTCCTTGACCGCGCTCAGCCGCTCGGATTCCATCCCGGTATCGACCAACTCGTTGATGGCATCCCAGCCCAGCTCCCAACCGATCTTTGCGATCATGGTCGCGACCACGACCGCCGCGATTGCGTCCAGATAGGCCAGGCCGGCCATGGTCCCGGCAATGCCGACAAGCACGACCACCGAAGAAACGGCATCCGTTCGGTGGTGCCAAGCGTTGGCGCGCAGCAGATCCGACTTGACGCGCTTAGCATAGCCGAGTGTCCACCAGTAGAGCCATTCCTTGACCAGGATCGATGCCAGGGCTGCAAGCAGGGTCAATGGTTCCGGCTGGAGCAAGGCCGCGGGCTGAAACAACCGCTCGATGGAATCCCAGGCGATGCCGACGGCCACCGCGATGAGCAGCAAACCCAACATGAGGGTTGCAACCGTTTCGTACCGAGCGTGCCCGTATGGATGATCGTGATCGGGTCCTTGGCTGGCGCGGCGGCCGGCCAAGAGGACCAACAGATCGGACAAGAGATCCGAGAGCGAATGGATCCCGTCGGCAACGAGCGCTTGAGAGTGGCCGAACACCCCTGCGATGATCTTCACGACGGACAACACGAAATTGATCGCGGCCCCGATGACGGCCGTGTGCGTCACGGCGTGGCGGCGTTCGGCTGACGCGTCTGTGGGCGTGCGCATGGCGGGAAGAGTCAAGGTTGGGTTTGGAGGCCGGCCCGAGGCCGAGGTTTCGCGCGGTCGATGGCGCTAGGGTAACAGGCGATGGCGCGTTTTGCGCGGACGGGCGGTCGTGGCGACAGCAACCCCGGATCCACCTCGCCGATCGGAACGCATCGGCCAGCGTTGTAACTTTGGCGCGATCTCGCCGATCGGCGCTATACTGCTGGATTTTCGTCAACACTGGGCCGAAGGAGTACGATCTTGAGTCTCGATCGCGAGGATGTCTCGACCTTTCAGGGCCTCGTTTTTGCCCTCGAGCGTTACTGGGCCGAGCAGGGATGCGTCATCCTTCAGCCACTCGACATGGAGGTGGGCGCGGGAACCTTCCATCCGGCAACCTTTCTGCGATCCATCGGGCCGGAGCATTGGCGCAGCGCCTATGTCCAGCCCTCGCGTCGTCCGACCGACGGGCGTTACGGAGAGAACCCGAATCGCCTCCAGCATTACTACCAATACCAAGTCGTGCTGAAACCTTCTCCGCTCGAGATCCAGGATCTCTACCTTGACTCGCTGCGCCGACTCGGGATCGATCCGCTCGTGCATGATATCCGATTTGTCGAAGATAACTGGGAATCGCCCACCCTGGGTGCCTGGGGGCTCGGCTGGGAGGTTTGGCTCAACGGGATGGAGGTGACGCAGTTCACCTATTTCCAGCAGGTGGGGGGACTCGATTGTCGGCCGGTGACCGGAGAGATCACCTATGGCCTCGAGCGTATCGCCATGTACCTGCAAGGTGTGGAGAGCGTCTACGATCTGATCTGGAGTCAGACCCCCGCGGGCGTCGTCACCTACGGCGATGTCTATCATCAGAACGAGGTCGAGCAATCCGCCTACAACTTCGAGCACGCCGATGTCGACGCCTTGTTCAGGCAGTTCGACACCTGCGAGGCGGTGAGCGCCGCCATGGTCGAGGAGGGGCTCCCGCTGCCGGCCTACGAGCAGGTCTTGAAGGCCTCGCACACCTTCAACCTCCTGGATGCGCGCGGCGCGATCTCGGTCACCGAGCGGCAGCGGTTCATCCTGCGGGTACGCACCCTTTCGCGAGCCGTCGCCCAGGCTTATTTCGACCGCCGGGAGGCCCTCGGCTTTCCGATGCTGACCCGCTAACGGGAGACGACTGTGGACCCAACCAGTAACCTTCTGGTCGAGATCGGAACCGAAGAGCTCCCTCCGACCGCTTTGCTCGCACTCTCGAACGCCTTTGTCGCGTGTTTTCACGAGCAACTCGACGGCGCCGGCATCGGCTTCGAGACGATCGAGCCTTTCGCCTCGCCGCGTCGACTCGCCCTGTTGGTGCGCGGCATACTGACCCGGCAGCCGGATCGGGAGATTCTGCGGCGCGGACCTGCGGTTCAATCCGCGTTCGCAGCTGACGGCCAGCCGACCAAAGCGGCTTTGGGTTTCGCTGGATCTTGCGGTGTGCCGGTCGATGCACTCGCTCGCGAAGTCACCGACAAGGGCGAATGGCTGGCATTCCGAAGCACTGTGTCCGGCGCGCTCACGACCTCGCTGGTTCCGGAGTTGACCGACGCCGCACTGGCCCGGCTTCCCATTCCCAAACGCATGCGGTGGGGCGAGGGTTCGGAAGAGTTCGTGCGTCCGGTCCACTGGGTCTGCTTGGTCCTGGGGACGGAAGCGATACCGGGGCGCATTCTGGGCACCGAGGCCGGTCGCCACACGCAAGGACATCGTTTCCATCACCCCGAGCCGATCAACGTCCCCGAAGCGACGGAATACGCCGAGTTGCTGCGGTCATGCGGTTCGGTCGAGCCGGATTTCGAGCGGCGGCGCGATCTGGTTCGCAGCCAAGTCGAGGCGCTGGCTGCGGCGAAGGGTTTGCGTGCTCGGGTCGATGACGCGCTGCTCGACGAGGTCACGGCCTTGGTGGAATGGCCAAGCGCGATTTTGGGCCACTTCGATGCGGCGTATCTCGCCATTCCCCCCGAGGTTCTGATCGAGACGATGCGCTCGAACCAGAAGTACTTCCCGGTCGAGGACACCTCGGGGGCCTTGCAGGCATCCTTCATCACCGTGGCCAACATCGAGAGCCGAGATCCGGATCAGGTCCGCGCCGGCAACGAGCGCGTGATCCGTCCTCGTTTCGCTGATGCGGCCTTTTTTTGGGCCCAAGACATCAGACAGCCGTTGGAAGGATACGCCGATCGGCTCGAAACCGTCGTCTTCCAGGATCGGCTCGGCACTGTCGCCGAGAAGAGCGCCCGAGTGACACGCCTGGCACGCGATCTGGCGTCCTCGATCGGGGTCGATTCCGATCTCGCTGCCCGCGCCGCTCGACTCTCACGCTGCGACTTGGTCACCGCGATGGTCTACGAGTTTCCCGGCCTTCAGGGGACGATGGGGCGCTATTACGCCGAGCACGCGAACGAGGATCCCTGTGTCTGCGCTGCAATGGAAGAGCAGTATCTGCCGAGATTCGCAGGCGATGTCCTTCCGGCGAGCCCGTGCGGAAGGGTCCTGGCGATCGCCGATCGAATCGATACCCTGGTCGGGATCTTCGGCATCGGGTTGCGTCCCACTGGGGCCAAAGACCCTTACGGCCTAAGACGTGCGTCGATCGGCGTGCTGCGTATCCTGATCGAGACCCCCTTGGAGCTCGATCTGCGCGCGTTGATTGCTTCGGCGGCATCCGCCTATCCGGCGGGGATTCTGAGCAAGGATGTCGAGGCTGCAGCCCTGGCGTATGTGATCGATCGTTTGCGCGGCTACTACCACGAGCGCGGCGTCTCCGCCGATACGATCGAGGCGGTGCTCCACACGGGTGTCACTCTACCGACCGATCTCGATGCCCGTCTGGCGGCCGTTACGGCCTTCCGATCCATGAGCGGGTCTGCATCCCTTGCAGCGGCAAACAAGCGAATCCGCAATCTCTTGAGCAAGTCAGGGATCGACATCGGTTTCGGCTCGGTGTGTCCGGAAACCAACGGCCAACTGCTTAAAGAGCCGGCCGAGATCCGTCTTGCCGCTCGGGTCGATGAGCTGTCCTCGCTGGTCTTGCCGCTCGCCCGCTCCCGTGACTATGTCGGGGTCTTGAGTCTTCTATCCGACCTCGAAACCGATCTCGAAGCCTTTTTCGACCAAGTGATGGTCATGGTGGAGGATCCGGATATCCGCGAGAACCGCATCCGACTGCTCCGTTCCCTGGCGGGATTGTTCCTGTTGGTTGCGGATATTTCCCGTCTCCAAGAATGATCGGTGGGTCAACTAAACCGCGTTCGGAGCGACATGCGTCATTTTGCGTTTGGCCTTGGAGATGTCCTCGATCTCGGTGATGCGCGGTTTAGAATTTATTATTTTTAATACTCTAAACCGTGCCAGCTCCGAGAGCCGGCGGAGCTGGCGCGGCCAATCCACTCCAACAAATTTCGCATGCCGCACTTGGCGCGGTTTAAACAAGGGGTTGCTTCTTGATGCACGAGGGCGGCACTGATGGTTGATCGGGTCGTGATTCTGGATCGTGACGGCGTCATCAACGAGGACTCGGAGCATTTCGTCAAATCCCTCGACGAGTGGATCCCATTGCCGGGCAGCATCGATGCGATCGTGCGCCTCTCCCACGCAGGTTATCGGGTGGCGGTCGCGACGAATCAGTCCGGGTTGGCGCGCGGTCTGCTGACACCGGCGGACCTCGATGCCATGCACCACAAACTTCGGGATCTCCTGGCCGAGCAAGGAGGACGCATCGAGATGATCGTCTATTGTCCCCATGGACCCGATGATGGCTGCGGCTGCCGTAAACCTAAACCCGGCATGCTCAAGGAGATCGGGGGGCGACTCTCGGTGGACCTCGCAGGCATACCCTTTGTTGGCGACTCGCTCGGCGACATCGTTGCGGCGAGGGCTGCCGGGGCCGATCCCTGGATGGTTCGCACGGGAAAAGGGGAAGGCACACTGGCGAGCGGGTTTCCTGGCCTTGCCGGAGTCCCGGTCTACGCCGACCTCGCGTCCGTTGCCGACGCACTGCTCCATGGATAGACGAACAGTCCGGGAAGGCATGAAATCCGGTCCGAGCCGTGTGGTGAACTTGACCCGTTCGCTGCTGTACCAGGTCGTTTTGGTCGGGTCGGCCCTTGTCTACTCCACCATTCTTCTCGTTGTCAGTCCGATGGCATCGGACGAAAGGCTCGATCGCTTAGCGCAAAGTTGGGCAAAGCTCAATCTAGCCGCGTTGGCATGGATTTGCGGATTGCGTTGTCGCGTCAGTGGACTGGAGAGGTTGCCTGCCGAAACGGCGATTGTTTTAAGCAAGCATCAGTCGGCATGGGACATCCTGGCTCTGAGGGCAGTACTGCCGATTCGACAGAGCTGGGTCTTAAAACAGGAGTTGATGCGCATCCCCGTCTTCGGGGCCGGCTTGAGGCGCTTGCACTGCATTCCGATTGACCGTACTGCAGGACGTCGAGCAATTGTCGAGCTGGTGCGCGAAGGTCTGCGTAGCTTGCAGAATGGACGGTGGGTGATCGTCTTCCCGGAAGGCACGCGCACGGCACCGGGTTCTCGCCGTACGTACGCCATCGGCGGGGCCGTCCTGGCCGAGCGAAGCGGTCGACCTGTCGTACCGATCGCGCATAACGCGGGCTCCTTCTGGGGACGGCGCAGTATCGGCAAGAGACCCGGGACGATCGACTTGGTCATCGGGCCAACGATCCCGAGCGCGGGTCGAACGGCAGCCGAGATCAATGCGGCGGTCGAAGAGTGGATCGAATCGACGGTCGCCGCATTGCCTCAAGCGGATGCGGTTTAAAGTATTCAAAAATGTATCATTCTAAACCGCGTCCCCGCTAAGGGTTGTGGATGCACCAAACGTCGAGCTCACTCGAAATGGGCATCTCGCTCTGGACGCGGTTTAGATGTCGAGATTCTCGACATTGAGCGCATTGCGCTCGATAAACTCCCGCCTCGGCTCGACGTGATCGCCCATCAGGGTGGTGAAGATCTGGTCGGCACCCACGGCATCCTCGATGGTCACCCGCAACAGGCGCCGAGTCTCCGGATTCATGGTGGTATCCCAGAGCTGGTCGGGATTCATCTCGCCAAGTCCCTTATAGCGCTGAATGCTGTGCCCGCGTTGCGCCTCGGCGAGCAGCCAGCGGATCCCTTCGCCCAGCTCGCTGATTTCCTTGCGGCGCTCGCCGCGCGCGATGTAGGCGCCAGGCTCGATCAGGCCGGCGACCTTTCGGCCGTAATCCAGGATCTTTGCGTAGTCCGCCGTGTGGAAGAAGTCCAACGGGATGATGCGGCTCTCCGGAATCCCATGGATCAAACGAACCAACTCCAGCGCGCCCGGACGAAGCGATGACGGATCGGTGAGACGGAGCTGGTAGTGCAAAGAAAGCGACTCAAGTTGATTCAGACGCCGCTCCATGTCGTTTCGCCAATCCAAGAAGGCACCAACATCGGCCAACAGGTCATCGTCGAGCGGGGGTGCCTTGGCGAGCTCGTCGAGAAAGACCGCGTCGTAGCGTGTCGATAGGCGCTTGATGATCCCGACAAAAACTTGATAATCCCGCGCGAGTGTTTCGAGCGCGGTACGCGCCAAAGGTACGGTGTCCGCATTGACATGGAGGTCAGCCCCATCGAGTGCGGCTTGGAGCATCGCGCGATTCAATGCCGCGTCGTCGAGCAGGTACTCCTCCTGCTTTCCCTTTTTGATCTTGTAGAGCGGCGGCTGTGCGATGAAGATGTGGCCGCGTTCCACCAATTCGGGCATCTGCCGGTAAAAGAAGGTCAGCAGAAGCGTTCGAATATGTGCGCCGTCGACATCGGCGTCCGTCATGATGATGATTCGGTGATAGCGGAGATTGTCCGGGTTGTACTCTTCGCGCCCTATCCCGCACCCCAACGCGGTGATCAGTGTCCCGACCTCGGCGGAGGACAACATCTTGTCGAAACGGGCCTTCTCGACGTTCAGGATCTTTCCCTTGAGCGGAAGAATCGCCTGAAAGGCCCGGTCGCGCCCTTGTTTGGCCGAGCCGCCTGCGGAATCACCCTCGACCAGATACAGCTCCGAGTTGGCCGGATCTTTTTCCTGGCAGTCGGCAAGCTTGCCAGGCAACCCTGCAACATCGAGAACGCCCTTGCGCCGAGTCATCTCGCGGGCCTTCCGGGCCGCCTCGCGGGCCCGCGCGGCCTCAAGCATCTTGTTGGCGATCGCTTTCGCCTCTGCCGGCTGCTCCTCGAGGAAAATATTCAACTGTTCGACTACGAGCGATTCGACGATGGCCTTCACCTCGGAGGAGACCAGCTTGTCTTTGGTCTGGGACGAAAACTTCGGGTCCGGTACCTTCACGGACAGAACCGCGGTCATGCCTTCGCGTGCATCGTCGCCGACCGGTCGGATCTTTTGGTTGCGGTCGAGACCTTCGCGCTCGATATAGCCGTTCAAGGTCCGGGTCAGCCCGGCGCGCAGTCCGGCCAGGTGGGTGCCGCCGTCCTTCTGCGGGATGGTGTTGGTGTAGCAGAAGATCGTCTCTTGATAGCCGTTGTTCCACTGAATCGCCAACTCGACCGTGACGGATTGGCGCTCGGCGGTGAAGTGGATCACGCTCGGGTGGATCGGCTCTTTGTTTTGGTTCAGGTGCTCGACAAAGGCCCGGATGCCGCCCTGATACTCGAAGATGTCCTCTCTGCCGGTCGCCTCTTCGAACAACGCGATACGCACACCGGAGTTGAGGAAGGAGAGCTCGCGAAGACGCTTGGCGAGTATGTCGTAATGGAACTCGATGTGGGTAAAGGTTTGGTCCGATGGATAGAAGCGGATTTCCGTTCCCGTCGCATCGGTTTCTCCAATGAGCTTGAGCGGGTACTGAGGTTCACCTAGGTGGTATTCCTGCTGATAGAGACGGCCGCCCCTGGATATCTTCAAGAAAAGTCGCTCGGAGAGTGCGTTGACGACCGACACGCCAACACCGTGGAGTCCTCCGGAGACCTTGTAGGAGTTGTCGTCGAACTTGCCCCCGGCATGGAGGACCGTGAGAATCACCTCGGCCGCCGACCGTTGTTCCTCGGAGTGGATGTCGACCGGGATGCCACGCCCATTGTCGCTTACGGAAACCGAGCCGTCGCCGTGGAGGATGACGCGGATGGCGTCGCAATAGCCGGCAAGGGCTTCATCGACGGAGTTGTCCACGACCTCGAACACCATGTGGTGGAGACCGGTGCCGTCGTCGGTATCGCCGATGTACATTCCCGGCCGCTTACGGACCGCGTCGAGTCCGCGAAGGACTTTGATGCTTGTTGAATCGTAGGTCATGTGGCCTGGTCGAGATGCTGGATCGGTGGGATGGCTTGCAAGGGCGGGCGGCGCGACCGTTGACCGATCGCGGTATTACAAATTATTGGAAGCGTGGTGCGCACCGCTATCGGCTAGGTCGACACCGGGGCAATACTGGCCCTCAACTCGCCGCATTATACGGGATCTGGAGCCTGCGCGCTTCCGGGACAGTGCTGTCAGCTTGCTGTGGATCAGGCAGTGCCGGCACCTTGGCTCCAGCTAGAGCTGCCTCTCACGGAGGCGTGGCGGGGTTGGAGAATCCGAGATGTTTCCCGCGTTCGCTCTGGGTCTGCGGGAGAGATGCTGAAACGGATCCGGGCTGAGGCCGGCGGGCTCACGGGTACGCTCGACGCCGTCAAACGAAAGATGTCGGCGGCTGGGGAGGACCGGCATTCACCGTGGAACTGAGAGTTCCATGTTCCACGTGGAACATCCTCTCCGGCGCGGCAGCCGCGTCGGCGATGCGACCGACCCCGTCGTTCACGCGAGTGATGAAATGCTGGCCGTACGGCTCCCCAAACAACCGCCATAGACGATGCGCAGTGCTCGCGTCGAGCTCGGCATCGATGTCGTCAAGGAGCCACAGAGACGGTGTTAAACCCGCCGCGCGGTGGACCCGTTCCGCGGCAAGTTGAAGAAGGCAGACGGCCACCTTTGCCTGGCCGCGCGAGAGTCTCGACCGAACGCCGGCTCTCGCGATTCCAAGATCGGCTCGGTGTGCTCCCGCGAGGGTTTGACCACGCTGAATCTCAGCGCTCCGTCCGCGCTTTAGAATCTCGGACAACTCCCCCTCGTTAGTCCATCCGCGCTCGAAGACAAGATCACACTCGTCTAGGAAAGGAAACTCGACAGCGAGGGATCGGAACTGCGTTCGCCAAGCGTCTAAGAAAACCACGCGCTTCTCGGTCAATCGCTGGGACAGATCGATAAATGCCGGATCCCAGAATGACGCATTGGATCCGGGTTGTCGCAGTGCCACGTTACGCTGCGCAAGGACACGCCGAAGATCGGCCCGCAACCGACCAAGCTGGTGTTCCACGTGAAACAGATTCCAGTCCAGAAGCCCCCGCCTGAGCGTCGGCTCTCCTTCCAAAAGGACCTGAGGGTTCTCCCCGACAAGTTTCACACGCAGTGGACTATCGCTCGGCGGGAGCGGACCCACCACGACACTGTTGTATTGCCGCAGACTACCCCGACCGCTCCGCTCGAACACCAGCATCGACTCGCTCGACGAGCTCGCCTCCAGCAAACGCCCTTCGATCAGCGTTCGGCCTTCACCGTCGGTCGTGAGTGCACCCGCCTTGCGCCCCCGAAAGCTCCGGCCGCGGGCCAAAAGGTAAATCGCTTCAAGGAGTGTTGTCTTCCCTGCCCCGTTGGCGCCGCTCAACAGGACTCTATGCGATTCATCCCGGAGGTCGAGATCCACGCACCGAAGGTTCCTTAGATTCCTGATCCGCAGCGTCAAAAGCCGCGAACCAATCAAACCCTTCATCACCACAAAAAATCACAACCGCATGGGCATGACGACATAGGTTTCGTCCTCCGCCCCAACACCCCGCCAAACCGAGCTGCTCCCAGCATCACTGAACCGGACCTCAATCTCCGTGCCGTTGACCGCCCCTAAGACGTCCGACAAATAGGCGACATTGAAACCGATCGCGACCGGGTCGCCTTTGTAGTCAAGCTCAATCTCCTCCTCCGCCTCCTCCTGCTCCGGATTATGAGCCTGCAACCGCAAGACCCCCTCCTCGAACGCCAGCCGCACACCGCGATACTTCTCGTTCGAAAGAATCGACGTACGCGCCAAGGCGCGTTTAAGGGCATCATTGCAGACCTTGGCGACCTTTCCGAGCTCACGCGGAATGACCCGCTCGTACTCCGGATACCGCCCGTCGACCAACTTCGAGGTCATCACCATGCCTCCGACCGCAAGCCGAATGCTCCTCGAGCCAACCGAAACCGTAACCTCCTCCTCGGTGGACGCCAGTTGACGGCGAAGCTCCAGGATCGTCTTGCTCGGAACGATCACTTGCGCCGGCTCCGGCACATCCAAATCCAGGCTTCGATGAAACTTCGCCAATCGGTGTCCGTCGGTGCCGACGGCCGTAATCCCCGACCTCCCCCACTCGATAAGCAAACCGTTCAAGTAATAGCGCACATCCTGTTGCGCCATCGCAAACGAGGTTTTATCCATAATCTGGCGCAGTATCCCCTCGGGAACCTTCACCTCCAGTCCGTCAATGTCGGCATCCATCAAGGGGAAGTCAGCCGCAGGCAGCACCCCGAGCGTAAAGCGACCACGTCCTGCAGTCACCACACAACGCTCGTTGCTCAGTCGAAACCGGATCTCCGTCCCCTCCGTCAAATTTCGGCAAATATCCATCAGCTTTCTGGCCGGGACCGTGGTCTCTCCTTCCAGCGGTACCGATGCGATACAGTTTGTCTTAACCTCCACTTCCAGGTCCGTTCCGCAAATATCGAGCCGATCTCCACGTGCGGACAACAAAAGATTCCCGAGGATCGGGAGCGTTTGACGCCGTTCCACCACACCGACAACTTTACTGAGCGCAGGCAACAAGCGTTCACGGTTGACGACAAACTCCATCGTGATCTCCTAAATCTCAAGCAATTTAAAAAAACCTGTAGTAGTAAGGTCTGTAGATAACCGCAGGAGCCTCCACAACCGACCGTGGATCGGTTACATCAGACTGATCGACCGAGGGCACAACCTCTGGGCAGCTTGTGTATAAGTTTCGACTCAAACTGCCTTCGATCTCCGTCAACAGACTATCCACAGCTATGAGGTCAGAGTTCTCAACAGGTTCTTGTAGTCCTCTTCGAGAGATGCGTCGCCGTCACGAAGGTTCTTGATGGTTCGGGTCGCGTGCAGGACGGTGGTATGGTCACGCCCTCCGAAGGCTCGTCCGATCTCGGGAAGACTATGTTTCGTCAGCTCCTTCGCGAGCGCCATGGCGACCTGACGCGGTCGAGCGATCGAGCGACTGCGTTTCGCCGAGATCATGTCTGAAGTCCGGAGCTTGTAGTACTCCGCCACGGTCTTCTGAATGTTCTCGATACTCACCTGTTTGTCCTGTGCGGCCAATATGTCCCGAAGCGCATGTTTTGCCAGCTCCATGCTGATGGGCTTGCCGGTGAACTGAGCGTTTGCGACCAGCCGTCGGAGTGCCCCTTCGAGCTCGCGGATGTTCGAACGAATCCGGCGCCCGACGAAAAAGGCAACATCCTCCGGGAGATCTACACCCCAGAGGCTCGCTTTACTGTGCAGGATTGCGACGCTGGTTTCGAGGTCAGGCGGCTCAATGGAGACCGTCAGTCCCCAACCGAACCTGGACTTGAGCCGCTCTTCGAGACCGACGACCTCTTTCGGAAAACGGTCGCTGGAGAGGACGATCTGCTGGCGCGACTCAAACAGCGCGTTGAAGGTGTGAAAAAACTCCTCCTGCGAACGCTCCTTGCCAGCAAAGAACTGAACATCGTCGATCAGCAGGGCGTTCACCGAGCGATAGGTCTTCTTGAACTCGTCGATCCGATTGTGCTGAAGCGCCTTGATCATCTCCGCCACGAACCGCTCCGAGTGCAGATAGACGACCCGAGCGTTCGGGTTGGTCGCAAGAACGATGTTGCCGACGGCATGCATCAGATGTGTTTTGCCGAGGCCGACACCGCCGTAGATGAAGAGCGGGTTGTATGCCGTACCCGGATTCTGTCCGATCTGGATCGATGCCGCCCGGGCGAGCTGGTTCGATTTACCCTCGACGAAGCTCTCGAACGTGAAATCCGCATTCAAACTGGCGCCCGCCCGCCGCGCGGCCAGCTCGCCATCTGCATCGACGGGAACTGCGGCGGTGATCTGAGCCCCCCTGCCGCTCGACGCGGAGTCCAAACCTCCGACCTCGAAGCTCAATCTCCCGATGGCGCCGTCGCTGTAGGCGCGGCATAGATCGAGCAGTCGCACCTCGTAATGCTGCCGCGTCCAATCCAGGACAAACCGGTTCGGTGCGAACAACCGCAACCGACCCTCGTCCACCCGTGCCTGCAACGGCAAGATCCAGGTGTTGAACTCAGCCGAGGACAACTCTCCTTTCAATTGTTTGACACACTGTTCCCATACTCCCACGGTGGACTCCCAAAAATCCGCTTGCTGTTGTCGAGCAAGACCGTCGATCGCTCCGGCGGTGCTGATGGCTCCGAGAATCGGTCGGGAGGTTCCCCTCTCCGGCCCCTCGTCGGTCCGGTGTCGCGGCAGTCTAGCCTTCCGGACGAGACTTATCCACAACCGGCGGCTCCGAGTTCCGAACCCTATCGGCATTGACTTTCGGGCCGAAATTGCTTATGTTTCCGCGCCTTTTAAGGCGGGGCTCAGTCGAGTCCCGGACGGCGAGACTTCCGGAGCACCGAGCATGAAACGCACCTTCCAACCCAGCCGCATCAAGCGCGCGCGGACCCATGGTTTTCGCGCACGCAGCGCGACCAAGAACGGCCGAAAGGTCCTCAATGCCCGCCGCGCCAAGGGTCGCGTGCGCCTAATCCCCTGAACCGCGCGGAGGATCGCGCCGAGCCGCCCGCGGAGCCGGACCAGACCTTTCCGCGGACCTGTCGACTCACCCGTTCCAGACAGTTTCGTGACGTCTTTGCCGAACCAAGGCGGCGCGGCGGCGCCGGCTTCCTCGTGTTGTACCGCGAGAACCAATCGGGGGATGCACGACTCGGTCTCGCGATCGCTAAGAAATGCGCACGCCGCGCCGTCGATCGAGCCCGTTTGAAACGGATCGTTCGCGAAAGCTTCCGGCTGAATCGCTCGCGTCTCGGCGGCTGGGATATCGTTGTGCTGTGCGCCTCTGGCGCATCGACCATGCCGAATCAGTGGCTGTTCGCCACCCTCGCCCGCGCCTGGGATACCATCGAGAAACAACCATGCGTCGCATCTTGATCGCCCTGATCCGCGCTTATCAGTACGGCATCAGCCCGCTCCTCGGGCCGCATTGCCGATTCCATCCCTCTTGCTCGCATTACGCAGTCGAGGCAATCGAGCGCCATGGATTCCTGCACGGCGGCTATCTGGCGATACGCCGGGTGTCCCGCTGTCACCCCTGGCACGAAGGCGGCTTCGATCCAGTCCCAACCGAAAGGCAGACCAGCTCTCATGGATAACCAGCGTTTAATCCTGTTTTTCGCCCTGGCCGCCGTGGTGTTTCTTATTTACTCGGCCTGGATGGAAGACTACGGGCGCCCGGTTCAGCCGCAGGTGGCGCAGGAGCGCGGTCTGGCGGTCGATGCACCCTCCTCCGCCGCCTCTTCCTCAGCGGCGCCGGATGTCCCGCAGGTCGCGACGACCCCCGATACCGTCACCCCGGGGATGTCTGCCGCCGAGGCGTCGACGTCTCCCGCGGAGAGCCCGATCCGGGTCGAGACGGACGTCTTCCATATCGAGATCTCCCCGCGCGGCGGTACCATTTCCGCGGCCTGGCTCGTGGATTACGCGACCGTTGCCGAGCGCCCGGAAGATCCCTTCCAGCTGCTTAAGCCCGTTCCACCCAACATGTTCGTTGCCCAATCGGGGCTGCTGGGCGAAGTCCCTGAAACGCTCCCGACGCACGAGGCGATCTTCGAGGCGTCTCAGTCCCTCTACCAGCTCGGGCCTGACGACAACACACTCGAAGTCGACCTGGTCTGGGTCAACGATGCCGGTATCGAGGTCCGCAAACGCTACACCTTCGAGCGCGGCAGCTATGTGGTGCGCACCAGCCAATCGGTCACCAACACTACCGACTCACCTCTCGTCGCGCGCCAGTACAACCAGCTTCAGCGCACCGAGCTTATCGATCCCAACGAGTCCCAATTCGTTCATACCTATACCGGTGCCGTGTATTACAGCCCGGACGAAAAGTACAAGAAGGTGTCGTTCGACGAGATGCGCAAAGGCAAGCTCGACCGCAGCGTTGCCGATGGCTGGATCGCGATGATGCAGCACTACTTCCTGGCGGCCTGGATCCCACCGGCGGGCCTGCTCGAGACCTTCTATACGAACGTCCTCGCCGATTCGCGCTACATCATCGGCAAGTATTCACCCGCGGTCAGCATCGCGCCCGGCGCCACCCACGTCTTCGAGAACGAGCTCTTTGTGGGTCCGAAGCTTCAAGACAAACTGGCAAGCGTGGCTCCGGGGCTGGAGCTGGCGGTCGACTACGGCTGGCTCACCGTCATCGCACAGCCTATCTTCTGGGTGCTCAGCAAGATCTACTGGGTGGTCGGAAACTGGGGTTGGTCGATCATCTTCCTGACGATTCTGATCAAGCTCGCCTTCTACAAGCTTTCCGAAACCAGCTACAAGTCGATGGCCAACATGCGTCAGTTGACGCCGCGCCTGCAAGCCTTGAAGGATCGCTACGGCGACGACAAGCAACGCCTGAATCAGGCGATGATGGAGATGTATAAGACCGAAAAGATCAACCCGCTCGGCGGTTGTTTGCCGATCCTGATCCAGATCCCGGTCTTCATCGCGCTCTATTGGGTGCTGCTCGAAAGCGTCGAGCTGCGCTATGCGCCCTTCGTCCTCTGGCTCGACAACCTGTCGGCGCCGGATCCCTACTTCATCCTGCCGCTGATCATGGGTGTCTCCATGTTCGTGCAGATGAAGCTAAATCCACCGCCGCCGGACCCGATGCAGGCGAAGATCATGATGGCCCTGCCGTTCGTCTTCACGGTCTTCTTCGCCTTCTTCCCGTCGGGCTTGGTACTCTACTGGACCGTCAACAATCTTCTGTCCATCGCACAGCAATGGCATATCACACGCACGATCGAGAAGCAGGCCGTCGCTGCCAAACGCAAGAGGTAAACGGAATCGGTCGAGTGCGATGGTGACCGACACCATCGCAGCCGTGGCCACCCCGCCTGGATTCGGCGGGGTGGGCATCGTCCGTGTGAGCGGCAGCGGGGTTTCACAGATCGCGACAGCCGTGCTGGGCGGGCTCCCTGCTGTGCGATCCGCGATCCTCGCGACCTTCCGCGACGCCGGCGGCGGCTTCATCGACCAAGGCATCGCCCTCTATTTTCCCGCCCCGGCATCCTTCACCGGCGAGGATGTCCTCGAGCTTCAGGGCCACGGCGGCCCGATCGTTCTGGATCTCCTGGTCCAGCGCTGCCTGGAGCTCGGCGCCCGCACTGCCCGCCCCGGAGAGTTCTCCGAACGCGCCTTTCTCAACGGAAAGATCGATCTCGCGCAGGCCGAGGCGATTGCGGATCTGATCGAGAGCTCGACCGCGCTCTCGGCCCGGCTCGCCGGACGCAGCCTGCAAGGTGTCTTCTCGCAGAGGATCGACGACCTCATCGAGCGCCTCATCCACATGCGAGCCTACATCGAGGCTACGCTCGACTTTCCCGATGAAGAGCTCGGTCTCTCGGCCGATTTCGGTATCTCCGACGATCTACAGAACCTCATCGACCTCACAACCGAAGTCATGGACGCCGCACACTTGGGTCAGGTGATCCGCGATGGTCTCGCGGTCGTTATCGCGGGTCCGCCTAACGCCGGAAAGTCGAGTTTACTCAATGCCTTGTCAGGTCAGGATGCAGCCATCGTCACCCCGATCCCAGGCACCACGCGCGATCTACTGAAGCTCGATATCCAGGTCGACGGATTGCCCATTCGAATCGTCGATACTGCGGGACTACGTCACAGCGAGGACCTCGTGGAGCGCGAGGGCGTGCGGCGAGCGCGTGCGCAGATCGACCAAGCCGACCTGGTACTCTGGGTCTACGATGCCGCCGAGGGCCCGGATCCGCTGACCCGCGAGAACCTCCCGGAACACGTCCCGGTCACCCGCGTCCGCAACAAGATCGACGTCTGCGGCCTGTCGCCCGGATCGAGCGAGGTGGAGACGGGTACTGAGATAGCCCTCTCCGCCAAGACCGGAGAGGGTCTCGACCTGCTCCGGTCGCACCTGAAGACCCGAGCGGGTCTCGGCGCACTGACCGAAGGCGCATTCGTTGCGCGGCGGCGCCACCTTGACGCCCTGTACCGTGGCCTCGGTCATTTGCAATCGGCCCGAGAAGCACTCGCGCAGGCAGCAGGCGCGGAGCTTGTGGCCGAGGATCTGCTTCAGGCCCAGCATGCCTTCGGCGAGATCACCGGCCGCTTCACGTCGGAAGACCTGCTTGGGCGGATCTTCTCGAGCTTCTGTATCGGAAAGTAAAATCGGGTCCTGAGGATCCGAATGCGTTGCGATGTCGACAAGATCCGTCGGTTCTTCTCATTCCTTGCCTCTAAAAGCCGATCACGCAGCAGACGGATGGGCGCTTAGCACAGATCAGTTTCAAAGGGGGAGTAGGAACTACCGGCGCCGGCGTGTAGGTGCGAATTTATTCAGCGCCGAGCAAAGCTCGACGTCTCTTGCCGGGTGGAAGTCCCGGTCGGGCAAGGGCTAGCCACCCACCCGTATCGAGTGTTGGTCCTGTTGCGGAGCGGCGTAAGTCGCGAACAAGAGACAGGGCAAGCGTACACAGAGAATCCTGTAGGCCGTAGGGGAGGTCGCGCTCCCTGAAGTGCTGGTACAGCTTCGAGATCGCAAACCCGCGGATGGCGACAGGGAAATAAACCTGGAAGCCGATATGAAGCACGCGTGAAGGGCGAGTGTGTGGATGTCGGTCGGAGTCGGCAGGCCGTGGCATGCAGGAAGAGAGGCGCCGGAGAACTCGGGAAGCCCCGCAGGCTCCTGTGAGGAGGTGAAGGCATGAAACCGACTGAGCTGGGACACGAACGGGTGAAGAGCCCTGCGACGGCGTGCGCTCGGGTGGAGGCGTTGACCATGGAGCGCACAGGTAGGCGGGAGAACGCCGCAAGCCGACGGGGTGTCTTATCGGGCATAGTCGTCAGCGATGGGGAAAGCCCATGACACGGCGAAGGACCCGACGGGAGTACGCAGCCCGCACAGGAAACACGTGCCGGACGAGCAGGACCGGGTCACCACGTGCCAACCTCACTGCGGGGAATAGCCAATCGAGCGAGGCAGAGCAAGCACCATCGTTTTCGCAACCTCTACGCAGAAGTGAATGTCGAGCTGTTGATGCACTGCTGGCACGACCTAAACAAGGATGCGGCCAGTGGCGTCGACGGACTGACGGCAGAGACCTACGCACGCAACCTGGACGCGAACATCACCGATCTAGCCGAGCGCGTGAAGGCGAAACGCTACCGGCGCGTGTTGATACCCAAAGAGAACGGAAAACAGCGACCGCTGGGCATCCCGGCACTGGAAGGCAAGCTCGTGCAGTTGGCCTGCGCGACGTTATTGAGCGCGATCTACGAACAGGACTTCCTGGACTGCAGCCACGGCTATCGGCCGGGCCGCAGCGCCAAGCAGGCGGTGATCGAGCTGGCGCGCGAGCTGGAGCGCGGTCCCGACCACCACGTGGTCGAAGCCGACATCCGGGGCTTCTTTGACCACATGGACCATGAATGGGTGGTCAAGATGCTCGGCGAGCGGATCGATGATCGAGCCTTTCTCGGGCTGATCCGCAAATGGCTCAAAGCCGGCATACTGGACACCGACGGATCGGTGTACGAGCCCGGCGAAGGAACCCCGCAGGGCGGGATCTCCCCCGTGTTGGCGAACATCTACCTGCACTATGCCTTGGACCTGTGGGTCGAGCGCGTGGTCAAGCCCCGGTGCCGGGGTCAGGTGCGGTTGTACCGGTACGCGGATGATTTCGTGTGTGTGTTCTCCAGTCGTGCAGACGCCGAGCGGTTCTACAGTGCGCTGCCGAAACGGCTGGAGAAATTCGCCCTGGAGGTGGCGCCGGAGAAGACGCAGATCCTGGCGTTCAGCCGCTTGCGGCCGGACCCGAGTACGCGGATCGTCTTCCTCGGCTTCGAGTTGAACTGGCACCGCACCTTCAAGGGGTCGGTACGGCTCATGCGTCGGACGGCACGCAAGCGACTGCAACGCGCCGTGCGGAGCATCACGGACTGGATCAGGAGCCACCGGCATCTGCCGGGCAAGGAGTTCGTTAAGGAGCTGAACCGACGGCTGATTGGACATTACAACGACTACGGGCTGCGCGGCAACGCGTCGGGCCTGTGGCGTTTTTACCATGCGGCCGTCGTCGCAGCGTACAAGTGGCTGAATCGACGCGGGGGACAGCGGGCAAGCTTCACCCGGGAGGTGTTTCTTCGAGCCCTGAAGCGGCTCGGCGCCGCCCGTCCTCGCATCACGGAGCCGCCGATTGTGCAACGCGAACTGGTGCTTGTTTGAACCTTTTGCTTGCGCGAAAGCGAGTACAACCGAGGAACCGGATGCGGGAAAACTGCACGTCCGGGTCTGTGGTGGGGGCTCCGGGTAACCGGAGTCCCTACGCCGGACGCACAGACACGTCGGTAGTTCCTTTCCCGGAAATCGCCTTATTCCCGGAAACCCCGAATCTCCCCCTAAACCGCGTCGGCTCCGGACCTCGTTGATCGGTCATAGGTCAACGGCCCGCTCGAACCAAAGCAATTGCTGCCGACGCGGTTTAGTCGAACTCGATCTCGTCCCAAAAATCCTCTTCACCTTCGATCTTCGGCGGATTGCCGTCGTGCACCCGATAGTGACGGCGCTGCAGATAGGCGTCGCGCAGCAGGATGTAGGGATCGATGGCCGCGTCCTCGAGGATCTGGCTGGTCGCTAAATAGTTGGCACGGCGGTCGATCGCCCGAAGCGCAATCAGACCCCAGTAGATGTGGTCCCTGTCGATGTCGAAGAGGGGATCGAGGTTGAACAAGGGGTCTGTGAATAGATCGCCGACATCGCCGAAGGCGTCGCGCACGCTGCTCGGTCCCAAGAGCGGCAACATGATGAAGGCGCCCGAGTCGAGCCCCCAGTAGCCGAGTGTCTGACCGAAATCCTCCTTGTAGCTGGGCAAGCCTACGTTGGTGGCGACGTCCACGAAACCCAGGACGCCGACCGTCGAGTTGATGAAGATCCGTCCGACATCGCTGCCGGCGCGCGACATCTTGAACTGCAGTGTGTTGTTGACCAACGAGGTGACGTCGGCGAGATTGCCGAAAAAGTTGGTCACGCCGCGTTCGACCGGGTCCGGCGTGATGGCCTGATAGCCTTTCGCTACCGGCTGGAAAAACGCCTTGTCGAAATCCGTATTGAAACGGAAGACGGCCCGATTGAAGGGCTCCAGCGGGTCGCTGGGCTCCGAGATCCGGCTCGGTGAGGAGGTGCAGCCCGCAGCGAGCAACAGGACGACCAAGATCCCCAGCCAAGTCAGTTGTCGATAGGCGTTCAAATCACGGTCCTTCATGCGTAGCTGATCTCTCGCGACACGTTGTGCAAATGCTATCACAGCGCGTGCCTTGCTCGGTCCGTGCCGAGGCGCATCTCAGAAAATGGCCGTCACGATATAGTCGCGTTTACGCAGCAGGGAAAGGATCCCCTGATCGCCGGGAAGATGCAGGGCGCCGATCGCGATGAACCAGCCGCCCTCGGCGAGGAGAGGCACCATGCGTTCCACCATGCGGCGGTTGCGTGAATCGATGACGACCTCTTGGAAGTGCGCGGCAAGACGGGGGTCGCTTTCCGCGAGGTGCTGTTCGCTCAGGTGCTGCAGCTTATCGACATCGCGCTCGATATAGGCGGCGATCAGTGCCTCGAAAACGAGCGGCAGTTGCTCGCGCGTGGCCAGGGTCTCGCGCAGCAGCGTGATCTGATCGTCCTCGGAGAGGTCGTCGAAGACAGCGAGCTGCTCGGTCATGGTTTCCAGGCCCTCGACCTGCTTGCCGTCCGCGACCGCCCGATCAAAGAGCAACATATCCAGGAACTCGCCTGTCTCGGAGGGCGGGCTGCTCAGGAGGGTCACGACGGACCAGGGCTTGAGGTCCTTGAACGCCTCCTCGGGCATTCCGGTCTCCGTGAGCGCGCGGGAGGTCTCCAGGTAGAGATCTGCCGGGAGAACGTCGCGCAGCAGGCGGCCATCGGTATAGGCCATGGTGACCATTGCGCGGATGATCGCGGAGGCATCCGGAACCACCTCGAGGGCGACGCCCGGGCTCGCGATGAAAGCATCGCGCACCGGTATGGGCATCTCCGCGACACGAGCGTCGTCGCTGTGGATCGTGCCGAAGAGAAAGCTCCTCGGAGTGCCTGTCGGGGGGCGGATCTCGTAGAGGATTCCGCGTGTCGCGGAGGACCCGGCGGGTGCGTCGAGTGTTGTCGAGGGTTCCGCCCGAGCGCAAGCGCAGGTTACGAGCCAGGCGGCGAGAAGGAGTCGGCCGATCATCGTGCGCCGTGCCGGGTGTGGCAGACGGAACGATCGGCTGCGGGAGCCTCGGTGGCGCTTGCCACTTCCAGATCTGCCGTGAAACTCGACCCCGGCGGCGTGCCGTCACGATCACTGTGTTTGGCATTCATCCGCGCGCCACTTATGCTGTCGCCATGAATCAGGAACCCAAAATGAGAGAGGGGATCGCCGCGCGCTTTCGCGGCTTTCTGCCGGTGGTGGTCGATGTCGAAACGGCCGGTTTCGATGCTCAGCGGCATGCCCTGCTGGAGATCGCCGCCGTCATCATCCGAATGCTTCCCGACGGTCGCCTCGAGCCGGCTGCGCCGATCGCCTGCCACGTGCTGCCGTTCGTCGGCTCGGAGATCGACCCGAGCGCACTGGCCTTCAACCGCATCGATCCCGACCACCCCTTCCGGGACGCGATTTCCGAATGGGATGCCCTGACGCGCATCCTCACGCCGATCCGCAAGGCAGTCAAATCGACCGGTTGCAATCGGGCGATCCTGGTTGGGCACAACGCCCATTTCGACCTTGGATTCGTCAAGGCGGCGGTCGAGCGGACCGGTTTCAAGCGTAACCCGTTCCATGCCTTCAGTGTCTTCGATACCGTGACCTTGGCCGGCCTGATGTTCGGCCAGACTGTGTTGGCGCGCTCGGCGAAAGAAGCAGGTCTCGGTTGGCAGAGCAGCGAGGCCCACTCGGCGATCTACGACGCCGAGCAGACCGCGCGTCTGTTTTGCACCGTCGTGAATCGCTGGCGCGAGCTCGACCCGGTAAGGGTTTGGGAAGAGAAGGAGCCGATCTGAACCCGCGCGAAGACGATCGGGGGGCGAATCGAGCCGATCCCCGCGTCCGACCGCTCAGGCCTGCTTGGCAGCCGCCTCTTCCATCATGGTCTTGAGCTGGCCGCCCGCGTGAAGCTCCAGCGTGATGTCGCAGCCGCCGACCAGCTCGCCGTCGATGTAGATCTGCGGGAAGGTCGGCCAGTCGGCATAGCGCGGCAGATTCTCGAAGATCTCGGGATCCTGAAGGACGTTCACATAGGCAAAGGGGACGCCGCACTCCTGCAGCGCGGCCGATGCTCGCATCGAGAAGCCGCACTGAGGAAACTGGGGTGTCCCCTTCATGTAGATCACCACTGGGTTGGTCTTCACCTGCTCGCCGATTCGCTCCAAGACATCCATCGTTGACCTCTATCTCGTGTTAGGACCGATCCGACAAGGGTCGGGACGGTGAGGCACTTTTCAAGCTACCCCTAAATGGGAGTGGTCATGTCTCCCGGTCGGGTGCTTGTCATTCCCGGGGGTGTCGAGCGTTCAGCCGAGTGTGTCGACGTTGCGCTGCAACCAAAGCTCGAGCAGGGCGAGATGCCACAGTTTGTTGCCCTGGATGCGGGTGTGGTGCATGTCCGGTGCGGCGAGCAGCTGATCCACATAGGTCTGCCGATAGAGGCCGCGCTCGCGGCTCGCGCGCGATGCGAGGACGTCGCTCATCAGCTCGAGGAAGGGGCCGCGCACGTACTTGAGTGCCGGCATCGGGAAGTAGCCTTTGGGTCGGTCGATGACGGCATCCGGGAGGAGTCCGCGGGCCATCGCCTTCAGTGGATATTTTCCGCCCTCGCGCAGCTTGAGCTCGGGCGGGCACCGCGCGGCCAGCTCGACCAGGTGGTGATCCAGGAAGGGCACGCGCGCCTCCAGTCCCCATGCCATCGTCATGTTGTCGACCCGTTTGACCGGGTCGTCGACGATCAGGGTCGTCGCGTCCAGACGCAGGACAGCATCCAACAGCTCGTCTGCATCGGGCTCGGCCAGGCGCTTGGCGACCAACGCCGAGGTGTGGTCCTCGCCTGCATAGTTGTCGGTGACCATCCGCAGATATTCGTCGTGATCGCGGTCGAAGTAGTGTTTGGCGAAGCGTTCGACCGGCGCGCCCTCGCGCTCGGCGGCGATGCGCGGATACCAGAAATAGCCGCCGAAGACCTCGTCCGCGCCCTGACCCGATTGCACCACCTTGACCTCGCGCGAGACCTGCTCGGCCAAGAGAAAAAAGGCTATGGCGTCCTGACCGAACATGGGCTCGGTCATGGCGTCGATCGCCTCGGGAAGGCGCTGCAGGACCTGCGCGTTGGGGACCAGGAAGCGATGGTGCCGCGTGCCGTAGCGCTCCACGACGAGATCGGAGTACTGGAACTCGCTCCCGGCCTCTTCGGGCGTGTCCTCGAAGCCGACCGAGAAGGTGCGCAGGTCCGACACACCGGCCTCGGCGAGCAGCGCAACGAGAAGGCTTGAATCCAGCCCGCCCGAAAGCAACACGCCCACCGGCACATCGGCGACCTCGCTGCGGATCTTGACCGCTTGGCGCAGCGCGACGTGGATCGCCTCCAGCCAGTCCGCCTCGCTTCGGGGCTCGGCCGGGCGCGTCGCGTTAAGACGCCAATAGACGCCTTCGGTCCGGCCGCCACGCGCGTCGAACCGCAGCCAGTGTCCGGGCGTGAGCTTGCGCACCCCGCGCAGGATGGTGCGCGGCGCGGGGACCACGGCATGTAGGCTGAAGAGATGATGCAGCGCGACCGGGTCGATGGTCGTATCCACCCCGCCGCCCGCCAGCAGCGCCTGGGTGCTGGAGGCGAACCGCAGCGTTCCGCCCTGCTCGGACCAGTAGAGCGGTTTGATCCCGAAGCGGTCGCGTGCGAGAAAGAGCACCTGCTGATTGGCATCCCAGACGGCGAAGGCGAACATGCCGTGCAGGCGCGCGCAGCAGTCGGTTCCCCAAGCGTGCCAGGCCTTGAGGATGACCTCGCTGTCGCCCTCGGAGAAAAAGCGGTAGCCGTGATCTTCCAGCTCACCACGCAGCGACCGATAGTTGTAGATGGTCCCGTTGAAGACCAGCGCGAGGCCGAGCTCGGCATCGACCATCGGCTGATTGGAGCGCACCGACAGGTCGATGATGGAAAGACGTCGATGCCCGAACCCGAGCGCCCCGTCGCTGTAGCTCCCGCCGTGGTCCGGCCCGCGCCGCATCAGCTCGCCCATCATGGCCTGGATGGTTTCCAGGTCGGCCGGCGCGCCGTCGAGCCTCAATTCACCGCAGATACCGCACATCGGGTTGCTCCCGTGAGGTCGAGATCGCTCGTCGGCGATCCCGTTTTGTGATCCTGGATTTGAACCGCAAAGGCGCGAAGGACGCAAAGGACATTATAGTGATGAGCGGTGAGTGATGAGTGGTGAATAGACGAGGCGGGAGGCAGGAGGCTCATCCATCCCCCGTCGGTTGCGTGCCCCAGCCCCCGCCGCCTGGCGTCTCTACGGTCAGGCGATCTCCGCCCTCGACGCGAAGGCAGACCTTCGGCGGCAGCTCTTCACCGTTGAGTCGATTACGACCCGGCCGGGCAGGGCCGCCGCCGGCGATGCCCCAAGGCGCGACCCGACGCCGCTCGGTGAGCAGCGTCATCACCGCCGGTGCGAGGAAGGTCAACTCGCGGATCAAGCCCTCGCCGCCCGCGCGCGCCCCTTGCCCGCCCGACCCGGACCGCAAGGCATATCGAGACACGCGCAGGGGAAAGCGCGTCTCCAGCACCTCGATCGGCGTGTTGAGCGTATTGGTCATGTGGGTCTGGACGCCCGACCAACCGCCGCCGGTCGCCCCTGCGCCCATGCCGCCGCCGATGGTCTCGTAGTAATCCCAGGCCGCGCCGATCTCGGCGCTGCCCACGGCCAGGTTGTTCATGCTGCCTTGGCTGGCTGCCGGGATCCGATCCGGGATCGCTCGGGCCAGCGCACCCAGCACCACATCCACGACACGGCTGCTGGTCTCGACATTGCCCGCCGCCACCGCTGCCGGGCGCTGCGCATTGAGCAAGCAGCCGAGCGGGGCGGTCAGGCCGATCGAGCGGAAGGTTCCGGCACACGCGGGCGTCTGAGGCGGCATCAGACAGCGGAAGACGTAGAAGACGGCGGCCGCGGCGACCGAGAGCGGGCAATTGATGTTGCCGGCGACCTGCGGTGCGGTGCCTGTGAAATCGATTTGGATCGTCTCGGGCGTCACGTCGAGGGTGGCCCGGATCGGGATCGCCTCGGTCCCTTGGCCGTCGTCGTCCATTACGTCTTCGAAGTCGTAGCGTCCCGGCGGGATCGTGCCTAGGGCCGAGCGTGCGAGGCGCTCGGCGTAGTCGTCGAGTGCGCGGATCGCCGACACATAGGCCGAGACGCCGAGGCCGTCGATCAGGCCCCGCAGTCGGGTCAAACCGGCGCGATTCGCGCCGATCTGTGCAAAAAAATCGCCGCGCGCATCCTCCGGGTTGCGGGTCGCATCGAGAATGTGTGTCAGCAGCGACCGGTCGATTTCGCCTTCTCTGACAAGCCGCACGGGCGGGATGATCAGCCCCTCCTCGTCGAGTGTGTGCGAGACCGGCATCGACCCCGGTACGCTCGCGCCGATGTCGGCATGATGTGCGCGATTGGCGATGAAGGCGACCAGCCGGCCCTTCGCGAAGAGCGGCGCCACCAGCGTCACGTCCGGCAGATGGGTCCCGCCGAGGAAGGGATCGTTGAGGACCACCATGTCGCCTTCGGCCCAGTCGAGCGCGCCGACGATGTCCGCCATCGCGTAGGCCATGCTCCCGAGGTGGACCGGGATGTGGGCGGCCTGGGAGCAGAGGTTTCCGTCGCGATCGAAAATCGCGCACGAGAAGTCGAGCCGATCGCGGATGTTGGTCGAGAAGGCCGCTTGACGCAGAACCACGCCCATCTCCTCGCAGACCGACTCGAGCCGGCTGGCGAAAAGCCCCAAGTCGATGGCATTCATGCTGTCGGAGCCTCCGGGCTTTCGTACGCAGCGGGCCGCTGGCGACCGCGTCGTTTTGCGAAAGTTTCGCATCCCTCGCTCGGGCACCGCATTCGCGGGTTGAGATACCCGATCGCGGTCCAACATCTCGGGTGACCCTAGACCACTGTCGATTTTAACCTTCGAGGAGGCTTGACCATGGCCCATGAACTTCCGGCGTTACCCTACGAAAAGAATGCACTTGAGCCTGTGATATCCGCCGAAACGATCGACTACCACTACGGCAAGCATCACCAGACCTACGTCAACAACCTCAACAACCTGATCCCCGGCACCGAGTTCGAGACCATGAGCCTCGAAGACATCATCATGAAATCCTCGGGCGGATTGTTCAACAACGCAGCCCAGGTGTGGAATCACACCTTCTATTGGAACTGTCTCAGTCCGAACGGCGGCGGTGCACCGACCGGGGCACTTGCCGACGCGATCAACGCAAAATTCGGCTCGTTCGACGAATTTAAGAAGCAGTTCTCTCAAGCTGCGGCCACCAACTTCGGCTCGGGCTGGACCTGGCTGGTCAAGAACGTCGACGGCTCCATCGACATTCACAACACCTCCAACGCAGGCACTCCGATGACCGAGGGCAAGACCGCGCTCATGACGGTCGACGTCTGGGAGCACGCCTACTACGTCGACTATCGCAATGCCCGTCCGAAGTATCTCGAGGCGATCTGGGACAAGATCAACTGGGAGTTCGTGGCAGCCAACCTTGCCTCTTGATCAAGCGCGATTTCTTCATCGTTTCGCCTCGACCTTTGCCGAGCACTTGAAGAGATAGGCATTCGAAATGGCCCAGCGCAACGCTGGGCCATCGTGCTTCGCAGATGGATTCTGAGCGGATGGGTTGCCTCGCGGCGATGCCCCGGTTTTCGGAAGCACTTGACGGACTGCGCCTGATCGAGGCCGCGGCCCGCAAGTTTCAGCGTCCGGCAACAGGGGAGCTCAAACATCCGCCCCAACGCCGCTACGAACCCCGCTCACTACTCCGACCGGCCGGTCGGGTGGACTGCACTTGGCTACGCGTGTCCACCCAACCGTTGCGATTCAGCGACGCGGCCGGAGCTGCCCGGGCGATCGGTCAGGACGGCTTGTCGGCATCGTTTGAGGCTGCCGCATCCGGGGCCGATTCCTGCGGCGCCGCCGCTTTCGCTTTTCCCGTGCTGCGACAGTGGCTGGAGACCTCGATACCATCCTTTCGTGTATAACCGGCCTGCCAGCGGCACGCCTCCGTAGTCCCGCATACCGCCTCTTCCAGGCCCTTACATGCGGATGCGGCGAAGACCGGGCCGCTGATCGCGAAGGTGATTGTGACTGCGCAAAGTGCGCAGACCGAGAGGGAGCGAATCGTCGTGGGTCGCATGTCGGCTATTCCTTAGTTTGTGGTTTGATGATGGCACGCTACAAATGTAAACGTAGCGTGCTCTCGAACGATAGAACTAAATCGTACACAAAGCAAGGATGGCGAAAGCGATCTCAGGCCGAATCCGTCTCGACTGCATCGATCTGGCGGCTGCCTGGCGAGGACGGAGCGACGGGATGTCGCTTGGTTGCAGCGGGGAGTCGGTCGATGGTTGCCTGCGCAATCGGAGGACGTGCGCCGTGGTGTGTCAGCGAGCGCCTGGACGGTGCACTTCTCGCCGTGCCGCGTCCGTTAGGCGTTCCAACAATCAAGGAGCGAGCGGATCCGCGCGATGGCGTCGGGGATCGCCGCCTCGACCGCGGGCGTGAGACGGTCGCCCCAGCCGACGAATGCGGGCTCGATGCCGACCAATGCGCGTTGGAGCGGGAGGGTGTCGGTGAGGCGTGCGATGTCCATCAGGTCGGAGAGGCTGACCTCGTGAACGGTCTTGGCATTGATGCTGAGCTGGCGATCCATCGCCTCGCCCTCGAAGACCCGGACGCTGCCGGGCGGTTCGCCCATCGTTGCGGCATCGACGACGATCAGCCGAGGACAGTCCCCGATCGGCAGGGCGAGCGTGAAGCTCAAGGTTCCGCCGTCTATGAACACGAGGGATGCGTCCGGATCGCTTTCCTGCTCGAGTCGGCGAACCACTTCGGCGCCCACTGCCTCGTCGGTCATGAGGACATTGCCGAGGCCGAGGATGAGTGTGGTTGGTTGCACGGCGGTGGACCTTCTCGGGCTGATGATGAGTGATCGGACGATCGTTTGATCTGCGTCCTTGCAGGTGCGCGCGGCGCGGCTTAGCCTGCCGAACAATGATCGACTTCCCTTGGGGGCTTGTCCATGTGTCTCGGTATCCCGATGCAGATCCAGTCCGTCGACGGCTTCCTGGCCTGTTGCACGGCTAAAGGCGCGGAGCGTGAGGTTAATCTTTTCATGCTGCAGGACGAGACGATCGGCGTCGGCGACTATGTGGTCGTGCACCTGGGCCATGCGATCAGTCGGATGAGCGAGGAGGAGGCGGTCGCAGCCTGGGAGATCTATGACGCGATCCTCGCGGCGCAGGACGGCGGCCGGGTCGAGGTCTGACCCGGCGGGCCGGGATGCCCGAGCGGGCAAACCGACCGCCATGCGGTCTTAGGCGAATTCCGGAAACCTTCATGCCACGGGCGTAGGTTGTGCCGAGCTGTGCGAGGCACAACCAACCGTAGAGGCAAGTTGTGCTTCCTATCGTCAGCACAACCTACGGGTATGGAGGTTTGCAGAAATCGCCTTAGCCCAAGAAAGCCTCGGCCAGCGCGTATTGATGTTCGGCCTCGGACGTCTCGGGCGCGTCGTCTTCCTCGATGAGGGTGCAGTTGACGGCCATGCGGGCCTGCATGGCGGCCTTCCAAGCGCGGTTTTGTTTTTCGCTCAGGAGTGCATCCGGCGTCAGGGCTGCTGCCGCGGCGGCGGCGACGAAGTGGTCGGCTTGGGCCAGCCAGTCGGTGTCCTTGCCGCAGTCGGTGTAGGTCTTGGTTGCGTAGGCCTTGGCCGCCTTGAAGGCGTCTTCCAGCTCGCCGGGGGCGACCTCGTCGCGCATCCCGGTTTCGATGGAGCGGTTGACCCGCTCGTCCTTGCTCAGCTGCATGACGTGCTGGGCGAAGCGAGAGCCGAGAATGCGTTGCTGCTGCGCGTCGAGTCCGTTGAGGGCGTCACGCAGCGCGCGGTCGTTGTTGATCTTGGGCATGGGGAAGCTCCTCGGCCTATCGGTGGGCCGGCCGGGTGGCGTGCCGGCTCGGCGAAGATCGGTCGCGATGCGGACCGAAACCGTTCTCGGGACGTGCGGCGTAGCCGGTATCTCGGTCGCGCCCACACGCTGTCGTGATCAGCGTTTCTCTATATCACCAAATTCCAATATAGACTGCATTGACTTGCATCATTCCCTCGGAGCCTATGAACCGTACCGTCTTCTTTGTCTCGGAGAGCACCGGCATCACCGCCGAGACGCTCGGCCACAGCCTGTTGTCGCAGTTCGATACCATCGACTTCGAGCAGGTCTACATGCCCTACATCAACACCGACCTGCGCGCCAAGGCGTTGACGCAGCGGATGCAGGAGGCTGCGGACCGCGACGGGGTTCGCCCGGTCGTCTTTGCAACCATGCTCAACAACGAGATCCGCGAGATCCTGCAAAGCGGCAACTGCTACTACGTCGAGCTTTTCGAGGGCTTCGTCGAGCCGCTCTCCGTTGAGCTGGGCGTTCCGCCGAGCCGCAAACCCGGACGCAGTCACGCCATCACTAAGCCAAGCTATTACACCAAGCGGATCGAGGCGATCAATTTCGCCATGGCCAACGACGACGGGGTCCGGCCGGATAATTTTCATCGTGCGGACGTGGTCTTGATCGGTGTCTCGCGTTCAGGCAAGACGCCGACCTGTCTCTATCTCGCCATGCATTACGGTCTGCGCTCGGCGAACTATCCGGTCACCGAGGAGGACTTCGAGCGAGGGGATGTCCCTCAGTTGGTTTGGGATTGTCGCCACAAGCTCTTCGCGCTGACCATCGATCCGCAGCGCCTGCAGCTGATCCGCGAAGAGCGTCGCCCCGGCAGTGGTTACGCGTCTTTGGAACGTTGTCAGGAGGACATCCGGATGGCGACTCAGATCTACAAGCGACTCCAGATCCCGGTGCTCAACACCACCAGCCAATCGATCGAGGAGATCTCCTCGCACATCATCAAGGCGCTGCGCGGGAGCGGGGAGCGCTGAGGGTGTGCGGGTGGTTGCGGCGACCGGTTCTCCAACCCATAATGCGCCGTTTTTTGCCGCTTGTGGGCGGCCGACCTGCGGATAGGACGATAGAGCGATGAAGATCGGAATTCCCTTGGAGACCGCCCTCGGCGAGACCCGCGTGGCCTCGATCCCGGAAGTGGTCAAGAAATTGACCGGTAAGGGTTTCGAGGTGATGGTCGAGGCGGGCGCCGGTGTGCGTGCCGGCTACCCCGACGCAGATTATGCAGTGGCGGGTGCGCAGTTGACCGACCGTGCGGGCGCCTTCGACGTCGATCTCCTGCTCAAGGTCCGTCGGCCCGATGCGGCGGACGTCGAGGCGCTGCGTCCGGGCGGACTCTATATCGGTCTCTTGGAGAGCTGCGGTGAAGACGAGATCCTCTCGGCCATGCTCGCCAAAGGCGTCCGCGTCCTCGGGATGGAGCGGATGCCGCGCACCTCGCGCGCCCAATCCATGGATGCCCTGTCCTCGCAGAGCAACATCGCCGGCTATCGCGCGACCCTCGAGGCGGCGGCCCGCTACGGCCGTTTCCTGCCGATGATGATGACCTCCGCGGGTTCCGCGAAGCCGGCCCGTCTGGTCGTCTTGGGTGTGGGTGTCGCGGGTCTGCAGGCGATCGCCACTGCGCGTCGACTCGGCGCCGATGTCTACGCCTACGACGTGCGCCCCGAGACCCAAGAACAGATCCGCTCCCTGGGCGCCAAGCCGATCGAGCTGGATCTGGGTGAAAGCGGCTCGGGCGAGGGCGGTTACGCCAAGGAACTCTCCGAGGAGGCGAAGGCCAAGCAGCAAGCCGCCTTGAGCGACCAGCTCGCCAAGGCCCACATCATTATCACCACCGCCCTGATTCCCTGCCGCCCGGCCCCCGTCCTGGTCACGGAAGAGGTTGTGAAGCGCATGCGTCCGGGCTCCGTGATCGTGGATCTGGCCGCGGCCAACGGCGGCAACTGCCCCCTGACGGTCGCAGGCGAGATCGTCGAGCGCCACGGCGTGACCATCGTCGGTCTGACCAACTTTCCCGCCTTAGTCCCGGCGGATGCGAGCGCCTTCTACGCCCGCAACCTCGCTAATCTGATCGAGATCATGGTCACCCCGAGCACGTCAGGACCGGTCCTCAAGGACCTCGCCGAGGACGACATCACGGCGGCCATGCTCGTGAAACCCGCAACCTGAGGTCGGTTCGAGACATCGAGCCGCAAAGACACCTTTGCGGCTCAAGCGCCTTTTCTGCGATGACAGACCACTGATCATCGGCGACGCGCCAATGATCACCGTCCAACCGGAGTTACCCCTATGCCCGAGGCACTCGATCCTTCACTCGTTGCCCTCTATGTCTTCGTCCTGGCCTGTTTCATCGGCTACTGGGTGGTCTGGGGCGTCACGCCCTCGCTCCACACCCCGCTGGTGGCGCTCACCAACGCCATCTCGGGTATCGTCCTGGTCGGCGCCCTGCTCGTCGCCGGCGATCCCGAGGCGGGGCTTTTTACCCAGATCATCGGCTTCATCGCCGTGCTCCTGGCGTCCATCAATGTCTTCGGCGGCTTCCTGGTGACACACCGGATGCTCTCGATGTTCAAGAAGAAAAAGTAAGGACAGGCCGTCATGACGCTTTCAGTGAATCTCCAGGCGGTGGCCTATCTGGTCTCCGCCGTACTCTTTATCCTGGCCCTTAAGGGCTTGACCCATCCGGCATCGGCCCGGCGCGGCAACCTCTACGGCATGCTCGGCATGCTGATCGCCGTCGTCGCGACCCTGATGGGCAATCAGGTTCAATCCTACGGATTCATCATCGTCGGGATGGCGCTTGGCGCCATCATCGGCGTCATCGTGGCCCTGCGCATCCAGATGACGGCCATGCCGCAGTTGGTCGCGGCCCTGCACAGCTTCGTCGGTATGGCGGCGGTCATGGTCGCCATCGGGACCTTCCTCACCAAGCGCAGTGCAGGCGAGTTGAACGCGCTGCTGATGGGCGAGATCTCCGCCGGCGTGGTCATCGGTGCCATCACCTTTACCGGCTCGGTGATCGCCTTCGGCAAGCTGCAAGGTCTTCTGAGCGGCAGCCCCGTCAAGTTCAAGGGCCAGCATCTGCTCAATGCGTTGCTGGGGATCGCAACCCTCGCCCTGGCCGTGCATTTCGCCATGACCGGCAGCTTGATCTCGCTGACCCTCATGACCCTGCTCGCATTCACCCTCGGCGTGACCCTGATCATCCCGATCGGCGGTGCAGATATGCCGGTCATCATCTCGATGCTGAACAGCTATTCGGGCTGGGCTGCGGCGGCGACCGGCTTCACGCTGCACAACAACCTGCTGATCATCGTCGGTGCCTTGGTCGGCTGCTCCGGCGCGATCCTCTCCTACATCATGTGCAAGGCGATGAACCGCTCGATCCTGAACGTGGTCTTCGGCGGTTTCGGCTCGGACAGCAGCGGTGCGGACAGCGCGGGCGCGGTCGCCGCCGAGAAGGGCGTGAAATCGGCCGCGGTCGAGGATGCCGTCTACTGGATGGAGGATGCCAACCGCGTCATCATCATCCCCGGCTACGGCATGGCCGTGGCTCAAGCCCAGCATGCCTTGAAGGAGCTGATGGAGCTGCTCGAAGCCCGCGGCGTGGAGGTCAAGTTCGGGATCCATCCGGTCGCCGGCCGTATGCCCGGACACATGAACGTGCTGCTCGCCGAGGCCGACATCCCCTACGACCGCGTGCTCGAGATGGACGAGATCAACCCCGACTTCCCGAGCACCGACGTGGTGCTGGTCGTCGGTGCGAACGACGTCGTCAATCCCGCTGCCAAGGAGGACAAGACCAGTCCCATCTACGGCATGCCCATCTTGGAGGCCGGTCGCGCCCGTCAGGTCTACTTCCTCAAGCGCTCCATGCGTCCGGGTTACTCGGGCGTCGACAATCTGCTCTTTTACCAGGAGAACACCTCGCTGGTCTTCGGCGACGCCAAGGACACCATCGAGGGGATGAACAGCGCGCTGAAGGGCGGCGGGCACTGAGCCAGAGCCGAGCCCGCACGGGATGCGGGGCCGGCTTTCCGGGCGCCTCGTTCCCGGCTAGACTCGATCGAGGCTCGACCGCGTCGCGTTTCGTCAAGTGCGGTCGACAAGGAGGGGGACTCGGTGGAAGCCAGACGACTCCACACGATCGACGATCTCCTGGCCTGGCCGGGAGAGGAGCGCGTCGAGCTGATCGATGGCGACATCGTTCAGCGCCCGATGGAGCTCTCCGCTGAATACCCGCTCGGTACGGTACCCGGACGCGTTCGGGTGCCACCGTTCGATGCCGTCGAGATCGATCTGGCCTATGTGTTCGGCAACGCGGACTGAGTCGACCTCAACGGACGCAGCGCTGATTGGATCCTCTCGACACACAAGTACGGATTTCCCTGGGATAGTCGACTTGCAGTCGACCCGCTGGTCTTTCGGCCGGCGGAACGGGTCGACTGCAAGTCGACTATCCCAGGGGGCGCCGCTCGGCGGCGATTGCCTGTACTGCCCACCCTTACCAGGTGAGATTCAGCTCAGCACGGACGAAGTAGGATTCGTCGCGCCGGTTCTCGGCGTAATAGTCACCGGGCCAGAGGTATTCGGCGACCAGGTGTCCGGCGACGTGCTTGCTGAGCTTGGTCTTGATCCAGACGGCGGCGAGATGTCCGCGGAAGCGGCTTTCTCCGCTGAGGTTGATCAACTGCGCCGGGGTGCGTGTGGTCATCTCGTCGGCCCAGAGTGCATGATAATCGACCGTGACCAAGGTGGTCGGGTGGGCCTGGATGCCCCAGCCGAGATTCAGACGACTCAGGTTCGTCGCCTCGCCGACGCGGCTCTCCAGCGGCCATTGGTAGATCATCAACTCGCTCCACTGTGGCCAGCGGCCCCAGAGCGGGTCGAAGGCTTGGGTGCCGTCGCTGTCGGGATCGTTGCCGGAGAGAAACTCGTAGCCGAGATGAAACCGATTGGCGAGCGGATCATTCAGGCTGTAGGTGGCACGTCCGTTGAACCCGAAGGCATCCAGATCCGCATTGTTGCGGGTACCCCACTGGTAGGCCGCCTCCGCACGCAATGCCCATTGGGGGAAGAGCTTCGATTCCGCACGCACGCCCGCGGTATAGGCCACACCCGAGTCCGGCGGCGAGGGGAAAGGTGCGCCGTTGTTGACCCGAATGTTGCCCGGCGTGTTGTCCGGCGTGCTGCTCTTGTACAGTAGATAGCCGTCGATGTCCGTGGCCTTGACCAGGCTCTTGTTGCGGGCGTAGAGAATGGCGCCCGTCTCGTCTTGTTCGATCTGATCCTCGATCTCGCCGTTCAGCGGACTCGGGAAGCGCCCGGTGTCGGCGTCCTGATTGATGTAGATGAGGTCGAGCGTGGTTCCGATGGACTCCAGGTTATAGGTCGCGCGGGCGGCATCGAAATAGATGGTCCGCGAGCCGTCGAGCGGCGTGCCGTCGAGCACCAGCCAGCCGTTGCCGAGGATGATCTCCTGGCGGCCGAGCCTCACCGAGAGCGGCGAGCCGCCGATGCCGTTGAAGGCGACCTCGAGCAGATCGAAGAAGAGTCCGCCGCTGTACCAGGTCTCGAAACCCGGTACCGGCCACTGGTTCTCCTTGGGCTTATCGTAGTGACGGCCTTCCCACATGAGTCGCGCCGTGCCGACGATATGGTCGGTCGGCGCGTAGATCCCCCAGATGCGCCCGCGATACCGCTGAAAGGTCCGGTCGGCGATCGGGCTTTGGTCGTTCAGGCCGACGTTGCCGATGAAGACCTGGCGCAGACGCAGATCCGCCCCTGGCTTGAAGCTCGAGACCGCATCGGCCTCTTGAGTGCCGGCCGATGCACCTGCCGAGAACAGCGCTGCGGTCAGTGCCGCCAGCCATGTCGATGCCTGTCTAGAAATCATCGTCCACCTTCTTCTCGTCCAGCGCCCAAAGGCGATCCTCCGGGGTGACCTCGTCGCGCGCGGCGTTGCGGCGGGCGAGCCCGTAGATGATGCCGATCACGGCCATCGAGATGGCGCCGAGATAGGCCATGAGGACATAGGGATCATCGATACCCAGCATCACATGTGCTCCTGAATTGAATTGCGTCCGAGGCTACGGCTGAGTCCCGGTGCAAGTGGGTTCCATCGGGGGGCACTAAAGAAATCCTAGCCGACGCAATTCAAAAAAATTAAAAAACTTAAACCGCGTCCGAGCCAAGATTCATTGATGGTGAAAAAGTGGCAGCCACCCGAAATCCATTCATATCCCACCGAGACGCGGTTTAATGAGGGAAACACCGTCGCAAATGCGCCTGATCCGGCGGTCGCGTCACCGCACTGACCAGGATCAAGGTCAGCAGGGAGGCCGGCAGCGCGATGATGATCGGGTCCACCGACGGCCAATTGGGGTAATCCGCGAGCAGGCTGGTCTTGCCGTCCGTGACCCACTGCACCAGCCCGATGGCGCTGGCCTCGCGCGCCTTGATGAAGGCTAGCCAGAAGAGCGAGATGCTCATGCCGACGATCATTGAGGCGAGCGCGCCGGCTCGGGTCACGCGCTTGGAGACGAGTCCGCCGATGTAGGCGGGCAGGAAGCTCGCCGCGCAGAGTCCGAAGAAGATGGCCGTGAAGCGGGCGATGACGTATTCCTGTCGCACCGTGTAGCTAATAGTCACGGCAATGATCAATCCGATCATGATGGCCAGTCGCATCACCAGGATGCTCGGCTCGCGTTGATGTCCCTTGTCCGAGATGCGTTCATAGAGGTCGCGTCCGGCGGCCGTGCCGATGGTGTGGAACTGGCTCGACATAGTGCTCATGGCCGCGGCGAGCAGTGCGAGAAAGAAGATCACGCCGAACCAGTGCGGCATCGCCGCAATGATGAAGGCCGGGATGATCTTGTCGGCGTCGCCCTTGGTGTAGGTCGCGGCGATGGAGCGCCCGGCGACCAGCTCGAAGGTCGCACCCACTCCGTCTTGTGCCGATGTGCGCTCGCTGATGATCATGGGCGCCCGAGCCGGTGCCTGCGTCTTGGGGTTGAGGATCGAGGTCCAGGTCCCGGATTCGCCCTTCTGCATCAGCTCGACCAGCGCGCGGTCCTTCTCGGCGTCGATCACCTCGACGACCTTGCCCTGAAGAAGCGGGCCGTGCTGTGCGAACCAGGCGTTCGAGAGGCTGCCCACGACGAAGGGCGTTCCGACCATCAGCAGGATGAAGACGGCGCCGATCGGCACCGCCCGGTCGAGCTCGCGACGGCTGCGTACCGTCATGAAGCGCACCACGAGCTGCGGCTGGGCGAGCACGCCGATCCCTACGCCGAGCACCAGCGCGGTGATGACGGTCCACCAGAGGTCGTAGGTGGTCGCGCCCCAGCCGAAGGTTGGCATCGCGGTCCAGCCCTGATGACCCATCTGCGCGAGCGGCGCGGGGACCAGATCCGCCATGTCCGTCAGGGTGCGGTGAGCCTCGGTCACGCCACCCAAGCTCATATAGGTAAAGATCAACAGGAAGATCATGGCGAAGACCATCACGAATCCCTGCATGGTGTCCGTATACATCACTGCCTTGATGCCGCCCGGGATCACGTAGGCGGCGGTGATAAGCGCGAAGATCAGAAGCGCGACCTCGAAGTCGATCCCGAACTGGGTGGCCGCGAAGATGCTCCCACCGGTCATGACGGCGGCCGCATAGAGCGGCATGAAGAGAAAGATCAGCGCACCGGCGAAGATCTGGATGCCGCGGCTCTGGTAACGTCGACCGAGCAGCTCCGGAAAGGTGTGGGCGCCGAGATGATGCCCGAGTCGCCGCGTGGGCTCGCCCAGGAAGATAAAGGCGATCAGGATCCCGAACCCGATGTTGAGCACGGTGAGCCAAAGCAGACTCATGCCGAAGAGTCCCGCGACCCCGCCGAAGCCGACAATGGCCGCGGTCGAGATGAAGGTGGCCCCGTAGGAGACCGCCATGATGATCGGGTGAGCCGAACGCCCGCCGACCAGGAAGTCCGCGGCCGAGCGGGTGCCCCGATAGCCGAGCCAGCCGAGATAGCCGGTCGCGAAGAGGTAGGCCAGAATGACGACGATGTCGACCCAGCCTACGGAAGAATGCCCCGTCATGAGTCCCCCTCAGGATCCCGAATTGTTCGTTGTTGTCTTGTCAGGACGCGCGGGGGCGAAAAATAACCTGGACGTTCGTACCGTTATATAGATCCAGCGCAGTAAAACAGCGGTTTTTGACATCCTAGCCCGGCAGAGCCGGAACCAAGAAGGGTGGTCGAAGGTTCTGCTCGTTGTCGTTGTCGTTGTCGTTGTCGTTGTCGTTGTCGTTGTCGTTGTCGTGTTCGATGTCTTCTGGAAATCCGATTACGACAACGACAACGAAAAATTCTGCGAAGGCTTGTTCAAGACTTGCGGCATAGGGAGCTAACGACCAATCGCCGACCTTTCGATGACCAGGAGGCCCGTTCGTGGAGAGTTTTAAAGTCGTTCGCCCCGAGTTTCTGAACCATTACGGTTATCTGTTCGGGGGCTTTTTGTTGAAGTGGGTCGACGAGATCGCCTGGATCGCGGCTAGTCGTGACCATCCGGGGTGCCGCTTCGTGACGATCGCGATGGACCGCGTGGAGTTCCATCGCAGCGTGAAACAGGGCGCCGTGCTGCGTTTCGACGCGATCGAGAGTTGTCGCGGCAACACCTCGATCAGCTACTCGGTGCACGTCTTCGCCGACGATCTCACGACCGGCAACGAGGAGCCGATCTTCACGACCTGCATCACCTTCGTAAGGGTCGACGAGCAGGGGCGGAAGATTCCTTTGTCTGGGCCCGGCGCCTGAGAGACCACGCGGGCGTCCGTCTCGTCACAGCGGGCGGTCCGCGTGCAGGTAGGGCAGGATTGCGCGGCGAATCGCGTCGTCGATACTCAAGGCGGGTGAGCCGTCCCGATTGATCTGGAGATGGACCGTCTTCGCCGTTGCGGCGAGCGTTCGATCCTCCGTTTCGAAGCGATAGCCGACCGCAAACGAGCGGGTGCGGATCTCCTCGATCGCCACTGCGACCTGGACCCGATCACCTTGGCAGAGCGGTCGATGATAGTCCGCCTCGGCGTGCACGAGCGGGAGCAGGATCTCGCCGTCGCGGATGAGGCGCTCGAGCGGGAGGCCGATCTGCGCCATGAATGCCTCGTAGGCATCGTGTGCATGACGGAAGAGGTGGCCGAAGAAGAGCCGCCCAGCGGCGTCCGTGTCGTGCAGGCGGACGCTGAAGGCATAGGCGAAGCGGCTTGGATCCATGTCTGACTCCGGAAGCTGGTAGCGATGATCCATCTTAACTCTGAGCCGATGACGGCGCGTCCGTTCGTGCTTACTAGGCTGATGCTGCCGTCGGAGTCTCCGGGGATGCTGATCCTCACCACCGGACAGCCTATCGGTGCGCCAGAGGGGGCGCGCCGCGCGCTTGCGCTGAGACATTTCCACGGTGACGCCTTCGCCTTCCGCCCCGTCGGCGCGAATGGGCTCGGTATCAGCGGCGCGGCCTTCGCGGCAGACTTGCCGACGCGCGGCCGCGTGCGACATGATTGGGGTACGATCAAATTCGAGGAACCGCAGTGAGATTGCTCGCCATTCAATCGCTCATTGTCCTGACCGCCTGCGTCGGGATTCCCATCGCACCGCCGCTGTTTGCTCAAACAAAGGGCGATCCGGAGATCGGTGCGGGGATCGCGGCGCGGGTCTGTGTGGCCTGTCATGCCGAGGACGGGACCAGCCCCATGCCCAATACGCCTCGGCTGGCCAGCCAACACGCGACCTATCTCGTCAAGCAGATGAAGGACTATCGAGAGGGCCGACGCACCAGCGAGGTGATGGGCAACTTCATCGGCGGACTGACCGACGAGGAGATCCCGCATGTCGCCGCTTTCTATGCCGCTCAGAAGGCGAGACCGGGCGTGGTGACCGATCCCTCGCTGCTGACGCTCGGCCGAAAGGTCTACGACGACGGCAATCCCGGCAGCGGCATACCGTCCTGCTCGGGGTGCCACGGCGACGAGGGTGAAGGTACGCGTCGCTTCCCGCGGCTTGCCGGTCAGGACGTCGGCTACACCGTCGAGCAGATGCGTCGTTATGCCGTCGGCGAGAGGACCAACGACCGAGGACTCATGCAGACGGTGGCCGATCGCATGAGCGAGGCCGAGACACTGGCCGTGGCTCAATACGTTGCTAGCCTGATGGTCCTCGAAACGGAGGAGGAATGAACGCCATGATGACCCGTCTCGTTTGCGTCGGAGCGCTTGCCCTCGCGGCGGGCAGTGCGACCGCGTCTCCGCCGGCGCAACCCCATGCGCCCGGTATCGAATCGCCCGGCTATGTCTGGAATGCGCCAAACGAGGATCAGATGATTGCGCTGGCCCATCGTGCCGACCCCGCGAACGGCGAGGAGGCCTACGCCGTCTGTCGCGGCTGCCATCAAGCGGATGGGGCGGGTCGTGGCGATGCCATCTATCCGCAGTTGGCCGGCCAGCATGCGAGTGTGCTGATCAAGCAGATGGTTGATGTGCGCGCCGGGCGCCGCGACAACCCCAAGATGCATCCCTTTGTTTCCGAGTGGGTCGTGTCGTCCGAGGAGGTCGCCGACATCGCCGCCTATCTCTCGCAGCTCCCGATTCAGCCGACCAATCTCAAGGGCGACGGCACGGACCTGGCGCTCGGCCAAGCCCTTTACGAGAAGGACTGTGCGACCTGTCATGGCGCGCAGGGCGAGGGCGATGCCGTGGAGTTCTACCCCCGCGTCGCACATCAGCACGTCAGCTATCTCGATCACGAATCCCGCCTCATTCGCGACGGTGGGCGGCGCAATGCGAACCCCGAGATGGTGAAGGCGATCAAAGGGTACAGCGACGCGGATATCGCAGCGGTGAGCGATTACATGTCCCGGCTTATCCCTGAATCACGTCCCGAGTGATCGGCGATGTTTCGACAGGGTCGGCGCGGATCGCTAGACCCTGCTAATGCCTTTAAGGCAAGGGGCGACTTAAGTCGCCCCTACATGTCCGTAGATTCTTTCCCGGAAACTACCTACGTTTTCACGCAACCGACCGGCGTGCTCGTGACACCGCTCACGCGGTGTCACGTCTTTCTTGGCACTCGTCGCCATATGCCACGTTGGCCGGAGTGATGCGCGAGGCATGTCCGTTGCAATAACGCGGTCTACGGCCGACAACGCCAATCATCTCGGTCGACGCCAGGGGGCGCATTCGCATGGGTCAGCTCTTCCGCATCTCCGGTTTCGTCGCCTATATCGGCATGATCTTTCTCAATGCCTTTGTGGACTTGGGGCACAAGATCATCATACAGAACACGCTCTTCAAGACCTATGACGGCGATGCCCAGATCCTGCTGACGGCGATCGTCAATGCCCTGATCCTGCTGCCCTTCGTCCTGTTGTTCACGCCGTCCGGCTACCTGGCGGACCGCTTCCCCAAGCACCTGGTGATGCGCGTGAGCGCCTGGGTGGCGGTCGCCGTCACGCTCGCCATTACGGGCTTCTATTATCTGGGCTGGTTCTGGGCGGCCTTCGCCATGACCTTCCTGCTGGCGATGCAGAGTGCTTTCTATTCACCGGCCAAATACGGCTACATCAAGGAGCTGGTCGGCAAGGAGGCGCTGGCATCCGCCAATGGTTGGGTCCAGGCGACGACCACGACGGCAATCCTGTCGGGGATCTTCGTCTTCTCGATTCTGTTCGAGGGTCGTCTGGCCGGCATGAGCTACAGCACGCCGGACGAGGTGATGGGGATGATGGCGCCGCTCGGCTGGGTGCTGGTCGCGGGTGCCTTGATCGAGGTCGTGCTGGCCTACCGCTTGCCCGTGCGCGCTCCGGGCGCCGAGATGCGCTTTGCCTGGCCGGATTACGCCAGCGGTCGTTATCTCCGGAGCAATCTGCACGCGGCCTGGGACAACCAGGTCATCTGGCTCTCGATCGTGGGGCTGGCGATCTTCTGGTCGATCGCGCAGGTGATCCTCGCCGCCTTCCCCGCGTTCGCGAAAGAGACCCTCGGCGAGACCAACACGGTGGTGATTCAGGGCGTGCTCGCCTGCACGGGGATCGGCATCATCCTGGGCTCGGTTCTGGCCGGACGGGTCTCGCGCAATCATATCGAGACCGGTCTGATCCCGGTCGGCGCGCTCGGCATTGCGTCGGCGCTCTTTGTCCTGCCGGGTTTGGGGTCGGCCTGGGCGCACGGGTTGAACTTCCTGCTGCTCGGCGTTCTCGGCGGCGTCTTCCTGGTGCCGCTCAATGCGCTGATCCAGTTCAACGCCGGCGAGAAAGGGCTGGGGCGCGTGCTTGCGGCCAACAATTTCATCCAGAACATCGTGATGCTGAGCTTCCTCGGACTCACGGTGCTCGCGGCCTATCTGCACATCGGCGGTCTGACGGTGATGCTTGGGCTTGCCGTCATTGCGCTCCTCGGGGCGATCTACACCCTCTATCAATTACCCCAGTCGATGGTGCGCTTCCTGATGGCGCGCGCCATGTCGACCCATTATCGGCTCGACGTCATCGGCTTGAAGAACATGCCGGCGCAGGGCGGCGTGCTGATGCTCGGCAACCATATCAGTTGGGTCGACTGGGCGATGGTGCAGATGGCCAGCCCGCGGCCGGTGCGCTTCGTGATGGAGCGGGTGATCTACGAGCGTTGGTATCTGCGTTGGTTCCTGGACTTCTTCGGCGTGGTGCCCATCTCGGGCGGGCGCAGCCGCGAGGCGATCGAGACCGTCTCGCGGTTGCTCGACGCCGGCGAGGTGGTCTGCGTCTTTCCGGAAGGCACCATCAGCAAGAACGGGCAGCTCTCCGAGTTCAAGCGCGGCTTCGAGAAATCCGCCTGCGCCGCCACCTCCGGCGTCATCCTGCCCTTCTATCTGCGCGGTCTGTGGGGGAGCCGCTTCTCCTACGCCAAGGAGAAGCTCAAGGCCAGTCGCCGCGAGGGCCGAACCCGCGACGTGCTGGTCGCCTTCGGCCAGCCGCTGGCGCGCGAGGCGAGCGCGGAGCAGGTCAAGCAGGCGGTCTTCGAGCTGTCGGTGACCTCCTGGCAGACCCACATCGCAACCCTGCCGACCCTGCCCGCGGCCTGGCTCGCGGCGGCGAAACGGCGTCTCGGCGAGGTGGCCGTGATCGATTCGATCGGGACGCGCCTGACCAACCGGCGCCTGATCGCGGCGGTCCTGCTCTTCGCGCGTCGGATCAAGCGTCTCGCCCCCGAGCCGGCCGTCGGCATCCTGTTGCCCGCGAGCAGTGCGGCGGCCATCGCCAATCTGGCGGCGTTGCTCGTCGGCAAGCAGGTGGTCAATCTCAACTACACCGCGAGCAGCGAGGCGCTCTTGGCCGGGATGCGCAACGCCGGTGTGCGCCATGTCATCACCTCGGATCGCTTTCTCGCCAAGCTGCAACAGCGCGGGATCGACCTGGACGCGGCCTTCGCCGAGGCGACGCTGCATCCGATGGAGAAGCTGCGAGCCGAGATCGGCAAGGCGGAGGCGTTGGCGCTCTTGGCCATTGGCATCCTCCTGCCCGCCGGCGTGTTGCTCTGGTTGTTCGGCCGGCCCAGCCGGCCCGACGACACCGCCGCCATCCTCTTCTCCAGCGGCAGTGAGGGCACGCCCAAGGGGATCGAGCTCAGCCATCGCAACATCATGGCCAATGTGCGGCAGATCTCGGATGTACTGAACACCGAGCCGGACGATCTCATCCTCGCCAACCTGCCGCCCTTCCATGCCTTCGGGCTCACGGTGACCACTTTCCTGCCGCTGCTCGAAGGCATCCCGATGGTCTGCCATCCGGATCCGACCGACGCGGTCGGCACCGCCAAGGCGATCGCCCGGTATCGAGCGACCGTGTTGTGCAGCACCTCGACCTTCCTGCGGCTCTATATCCGCAATCAGCGCGTCCATCCCCTGATGCTCCAGTCCGTGCGTGTGGTGGTCGCCGGTGCCGAACGGCTCGCCCCCGAGGTCCGCGATGCCTTCGCGCTCAAGTTCAACAAGCCGATCTACGAGGGCTATGGTGCGACGGAGACCACGCCGGTCGCCAGCGTCAACGTCCCGGACGCACTCGAAACCGAGACCTGGAAGATCCAGGCCGGCTCGCGTCCCGGCACCGTGGGTCTGCCGCTGCCCGGCACCAGCTTCCGCATCGTCGATCCCGAGACCTTGGCCACCCTGCCGCTCGGCGAGGACGGGCTCATCCTCATCGGTGGCGTGCAGGTGATGAAGGGCTATCTCAACGATCCGGGAAAGACGGCGGACGTGGTGGTCGAGCTGGACGGTCAGCGCTGGTACAAGACCGGCGATAAGGGTCATCTGGACCCGGACGGCTTCCTCACCATCGTCGATCGCTACTCACGCTTCGCCAAGTTGGGAGGGGAGATGATCAGCCTGGGGGCGGTCGAGGATCAGGTTCGTCGCATCCTCGGCCAACCCGAGCTGGAGTTGGCCGCCGTCAACCTGCCGGACGAGCGCAAGGGCGAGCGCATCCTGCTCCTGGTCGCCGGCGAGATCGACGCCGATGGTCTGCGCAAACGGCTGATCGAGGCCGGGATGAATCCGTTGAGCATCCCCGCCGAGGTACTGCAGGTCGAGGCGATCCCCAAGCTCGGCAGCGGCAAGACGGATTTCGGCGCTGTGAAGCGGCTGGCGCTAACGGCTTGAGGCGGCGAGCCCCGGGATCGTCGACTTGCAGTCGACCTCTTCCGCCGACCTGAAGGCCAGCGGTTCAAGCCCGGCGCCGGCGCTGGTGGACTGCGCTGCGCTTGGCCTACGGCGCTCGTTCCTGCGGGCCGGTCTGATGGGCAAGGCCGAAGGCACAGGCGCGTCGAAACGACTCCTGCCGATCCCGGTTTGATTTCATTGATATCAATGATTACGATGGAATCATCTTCGAAGCCGGGAAAAGAGCGATGGCCAGTATCACGATCCGCAACCTCGACGATTCCATCAAGACAAAGCTGCGCATGCGTGCGGCTAGTCACGGACGTTCCATGGAAGACGAAGCCCGCACCATCCTGCGCACCGTGCTCGGTCAGGAGACGGCCCCGGGAACCAATCTGGTCCAGTGCATTCGTGCCCGATTCGGACCCCTGGGTGACGTCGACCTCCCGCAACCGGAGCGCGAATGCATGCGTGAGCCGCCCGTCCTAGGCGGTTGAGTTGCCGATGATCGTCCTTGACACCAATGTGCTCTCGGAGCTGCTGCGCGCAAAGCCGGAGCCTGTCGTCGTTGATTGGACTGTTTCTCAGCCGATTGACACCTTGTTCACGACCACCGTCACTCAGGCGGAAATGCTTTACGGTGTCGGGTTGCTTCCGGACGGACGACGTCGCCGACGATTGGAGAAGGCCGTGGCAGCTCTATTCGCACAGGACTTCAACGGACGCGTCCTGCCCTTCGACAGTGCTGCAGCGACGGCCTACGCCGAGATCGCGGCAGAGCGGCAGCGAATGGGCCGTCCGATCTCGCAGTTCGACGCGCAAATTGCTGCCATCACGCAATCCCGGGGAGGTCGCTTGGCGACACGTAATGTCGTCGACTTCGAGCATTGCGGTCTCGACACGCTCAATCCGTGGTTCCCGTGATGTTTATCGGGGCCGAGGACAGAAGCAAAATCGGGTATCTGAGCTATACTTGAAGTGGGAACAGAGGACAGGAGGACTGCCATGAAAACCAAAAGCAAAGCGATTGGCGAAGCGGTCCCGCGTCGGGAGATGACACTCTTCGACGAGATGGATCGCGCATTCGACGACCTGATGCTGGGCGGTGCGCCGCGCGGCTGGCGCCACGGCTGGATGCACCCGTTCAGGGAGATGTGGCCGGAGTGGGCGCGCCTCGAGCATGCAGTCGAGATGACCCCGAAGGTCGACTTGATCGACCGCGAGGAGGAGCTTCTGGTGCGCGCCGAGGTGCCGGGCGTCGAGAAGCAGGATCTTGAGATCGAGCTGGTCGGCCAGGTGTTGACGCTCAAAGGCGAGCGAAAGCATGAGGAGACCGAAGAGAAGGGCACCTACTACCGGTCCGAGATCGCCCGCGGCAGTTTCGTGCGGTCGCTGAGATTGCCGGAGAACGTCGACCTGGAGAACGCCAAGGCCGAGTTCAAGGACGGTGTGCTCGAGGTCCATCTGCCGAAGACCGAGAAGACCGAGCGTCGGCGGATCGAGGTTGCGTAACATTTCAAGGCGCCATGGGCGCCCGTTCACACACCATCGCGTGTGCGCTACCGCCCCCGGCATCCATGAGAGCGGATTCCGGGGGCGGTCTTTTTGCGGATGCGCTCGAGGCGGCATCCATGTCCCGGATTGACTCTTTCCCCGGTCGGTTGACGCGCGATGCACCGGTCGCCGTCTGGATCGGCCTCGGCAGCAATCTGCAGGAGCCTGAGCAGCAGGTGAGGGCGGCCATCGGCGAGCTTGCCGTGCTGCCCGAAAGCCGTCTGCGAGCCGCCTCGCGTCTCTATCGGACCGCGCCCGTCGGCCCGTCCGGTCAACCCGACTACGTCAATGCGGCGGCCAGTCTCGAAACGGGGCTGGCGCCGCGGGCACTCTTGGCGGAGCTTCATCGGATCGAGCTGGCACATGGTCGTCGTCGCGACGGCACCCGTTGGGGGCCGCGTATCCTGGATCTCGATATCCTCATCTACGGCGACGTGCGCATCGAGGAGCCCGGCCTGACGATCCCGCATCCGGAGATGGCACGACGTGCCTTCGTGCTGGTCCCGCTGGCCGACGTGGCGCCGCCCGATCTCGCGGTGCCCGGCGTCGGGATCCTGGCCGAGCTGCTCGAGCGCTGCGAGCGCGACGGGGTGGAGCCCTTGGGCGATCGGGCGGCAGGCGCGAGCGCGTTGTCGATCGGGTCGGGCGCTACCGGGCACCGCGAGGAACGCAGCAAAAACAACGGGGACATGTAGGTAGGGGCTCCCAACCTCACCCCGCTGGTCTTGTCTCGTCTGCGCTACCCATGCGCCATAAGCGAGCCATCTGCTCCGCATTCGGTTTCTCGGAGGTCGGGCCGGGTGGTGCACGGCGCCGGCTTGATATCCTCCGCGCGCAGGCTTGTGCCGGGCAACACGCAGTCCGCGATCGCCGGTTTCTCGCCCGTGAACATCCACTCAACGACATGGGCAAGCTGGTGGGAGATCAGCGGCGGGACCGCATCCCCGATGTGGCGGTACTGATTGGACAAGGACACACCGCCGCACCTGTAATGCCCCGGAAAGCCTTGGAGCAGCGCGAGCTCGCGGAGGGTGCAGAGTCGATCCTGCTCGGGATGGCTGTAGCGGCCGTTGCCGACGTGTGAGCACTCGCGCTTGATCGTGACCGCCGGTCGGTCCCAGGCCATGCGCCCGTAAACATCCGGGTGGGACCCGAAGTCCCTGGCTTCGACGTAGCGTTTCATCGCGGGCGTCATGAGATGGTCGGCGTCTGGATGGTCCCGAAGGTCGATCCAGGAGCCACCGTCGGCGGGGATCGCACGGATGCGGGCGAGCGTTGCGCCGTTCATCCCCGGCGAGACATGGAAGGGGTCATCCGGATGGCGCTCTCCGGCGGTCACCGGCGGCAGGTGACCGATGCATCGGCGCACATGGGTGGCCTTTCGATCGACCTCGTAGCCTTGCCAGAGGTCTTCGATGCCTTTCGGGCCGACCGGGAGGTTCGTTGCAATGACCAGTGCGCGCTCCCGCCGCTGGGGTAGACCGAATCTGTCGAGCATGTGGACGGTCGCTCGGACGTCGTAGCTCATTCGTTCGAGCTGCTGCCGGAGCGTGTCGAAGTGATGCGCGAAGTTGCCCTTCAGGAGCTCTCGGGCGTTCTCCATGACGAGAACCCGCGGCCTGAGTGTGCGCACCCAGTGTGCCGTGCGCAGCACCAAGCTGTTGCGGTCGTCGTCATCAAGGTGATTGTTGGGGTTTGCTCTTGAGAATCCGGTACAGGGCGGGCAGGCGGACAAGACGTCCAAATCCAGCCCGGCGAGGAAGTCGCGCCTCGCAGCCTCGATCAGGGTATCGTCGACCCGGGCTAGATCGGTGGAGATCGGCGCGAGATCCAGGTTGAGTCGAAACGTCTCGTTGCAGCCCGAGCGGCCTTGCCCGCTGCTCGGCTTGCCCCGTTCGCCGTCGAATGCGGCGACGACCCGGAACGCTGGGTGCGCGCGGAAGCCGTAGCTCATGCCACCGGCGCCGGAGAAGATGTCGATGAAGGTGCGGCGGCGGTTGTCGCTCGGGCGGATTAGGCTCATCGGCAAGAGGTCCTGATGGCGGGGAGTATCCCCGGCGAGGGTTGGTTGGGCACGCTGCGCTTTGCCCAAACTACGGCTGATTGCGATGGCGCATCTGTACACGCTGTTCTTTGAACCGTCACTTAAACCGCGCCGACTCCAACGGTCGTCAAGTCTCCCGGGGCCGATCCCATCCGAAAACATCGCATACCGCGTCGGGCGCGGTTTAGCTTCTCCAATTGCCGGATTCAGGTCGATGCCCCCCTGCATACGCGAGTTTCCCTATCGCCCCGACAGCAGTCCATTCTTCGAGACCCTGCTCGGGCGCGCTTGGCCGGTCTTTCTCGATAGCGGCCGGCCGGCGGGTACGCTGGGGCGCTACGATATCCTGACCGCGGACCCGCGCGTCACCTTGGTGACGCGCGGGCATCTTACCGAGATTCGAGACGGGGAAGGCGTACGCACATCCGCCGCGGATCCTTTCATGTTGCTGGACGAGGCGATTGGACCCCGGCGATTAGCCCTCCCCGGTCTGCCCTTCTGCGGCGGCGCGATCGGCTACTTTGCCTATGATCTCGCCCGGCGTCTGGAGCGCCTCCCGAACCTGGCCGAAGATGCGGAGGGGATCCCGGAGATGGCCGTCGGGATCTATGACTGGGCGCTTGTGGTGGATCACGCGCGCTGCCGTTCACGGCTCGTCGCGCAGGATTCGGCCCGTCTCGAGGAGGTCTTCGGGCGTCTGATCCGCGTCCTGTCTGCCCCGGCCCCCGCTGCCGGCGTCTTCCGTGTCTTGGCGCCCGTTCGATCCAACCTGAGCCGCGGGGATTATCGGAGCGCATTCGACCGCATCCGGAGCTATTTGTACGAGGGTGACTGCTACCAGGTCAACTTCGCGCAACGCTTTGCCGCCCCGGCGCAGGGCGACGCCTGGCAGGCGTACAAGGGCCTGCGGCGGCTGAATCCCGCACCGTTCGGGGCCTATCTGGCGACACCCGATTGCCGGATCCTCTGCTCCTCACCCGAGCGTTTCCTGCAGGTGCGCGGCGATCGGGTCGAGACCAAGCCGATCAAAGGGACGCGGGGGCGCGGAACCCATCCCGCCGAGGACCGTTTGCTTGCGGAGTCACTGCGCCAGAGCACGAAGGATCGGGCCGAGAACCTCATGATCGTCGACCTGCTGCGCAACGATCTGAGCAAGGTCTGCGCCATCGGCAGTGTGCATGTCCCGACGCTCTTCCAGGTGGAGAGCTATACGCGGGTTCATCACCTGGTCAGCACGGTCTGCGGTCGTCTCGCCGAAGGGCGCAATGCAGTGGATCTCCTGCGGGCCTGCTTCCCGGGCGGCTCGATCACCGGTGCACCCAAGCTCCGCGCCATGGAGATCATCGAGGAGCTCGAGCCCCACCGTCGCGGGGTTTACTGCGGTGCTATCGGCTATCTCGGCTACGACGGTGCGATGGACACCAACATCGCCATCCGTACCCTGGTCCATTCGGCCGGTGTCGTCCGCCTCTGGGCGGGCGGCGGTATCGTGGCCGACTCCGACCCCGAGGCGGAGTATCGCGAGACTTTCGATAAGGCTGCCCCTTTGCTGGATCTCCTGCAACGACTGAGATTTGAGTAAGTCGTGATGTGCTCTGGCCGACCGCCGTGATCAAAAGGGCCTTTACGAGCAGGCCCCTCGCGGCGATCTCAAGAACTTCACCGGCATCGACAGCGCCTACGATCCGCCCGATGCCCCGGAGATCCGCATCGACTCGATCCGCCTCTCGGCCGAGGCGATCATCGAGTCCTTGTCGATGTCGATGTGATCAGCGAACGCTGTAGATCTGATCGAAGATACCCCCGTCGGCGAAATGTTTCTCCTGCGCGGCCTTCCAGCCGCCCAGGTCCTCGATGGTCACCATCTCGACCGGCACGAACCGATCCTTGTACCGTGCCGCGACCTCCGGGTCGGTGGGACGATAAAAGTGTTTGGCGGCAAGCTCCTGGCCTTCGGGCGCGTAGAGGAATTCCAAATAGGCCGTCGCGACCTCGCGGGTTCCCTTCTTGTCCAGGGTGCGGTCAACGACCGCAACCGGCGGCTCGGCGAGGATCGACAGGGACGGGACGACGATCTCGAGCTTGTCCTCGCCGAACTCCTCGAGTGCGAGGAACGCCTCGTTCTCCCAGGAGAGGAAGACATCGCCGAGCTCGCGCTGCACGAAGGTGGTGGTCGAGCCGCGGGCACCCGAATCGAGCACCGGGACATTCTTGTAGAGTCGCGCAATGTAGTCCTTCACTCGGGCCTCGTCGCCGTCGTATGCCTTCTCCGCCCAAGCCCAGCCCGCCAGATAGTTCCAGCGCGCGCCGCCTGAGGTTTTGGGATTGGGCGTAATCACAGCGACCCCCTCCTTGACCAGGTCTCCCCAGTCCTTGATCCCTTTCGGATTACCCTTGCGGACCAGGAAGACGATGGTCGAGGTGTAGGGCGAGCTGTTCAGAGGCAGTCGCGACTGCCAGTCCTCGGCCAGGAATCCCCGGGCTGCGATGGCATCGATGTCGTAGGCCAGCGCCAGGGTCACGACGTCGGCTTCCAGCCCGTCGATGACCGCGCGCGCCTGCTTGCCGGCACCGCCGTGCGATTGCTGGATCCTGACCTGCTCGCCGGTCTTCTCCTCCCAGTGTTTGCCGAAGGCGGGGTTGACTTCATGGTAAAGCTCGCGCGTCGGATCGTAGGAGACGTTGAGGAGGGTCGTCTCGGCCCTGGCCGTTCCGAGGGCGGACAGCACGAGCAGGGCAGCGAGGAAGAAGGATGGATGCGATCGGGGGCTGGTCATGCCGGGCTCCTGCTCGGTGCGGATGAGAGTGGAGCCTCGATTGAAACGCCGCGGACCGGCGGAACGAACCAATAAAACCTGCAAACCTTATCGCCCCCGGCGATAGGGTTCCGCCGTGGATCCCTTATCTCAAAAAGCGAATAGCATCCCCGCAAATCGATCGTTCGCGGCTTGAGTGCACCGCGCTAAGCTCCAAGCGTGTCCGGACCGATCTGCGGCCTCTCAAGCACCTCGACCCCCGCAGATCCCGGTTTGGACGCGCCTTAAGCCGTCCGTTTCACCGCCCGAGGCTGTTGGTCGCCGAGGGCACAACCCCGCGCGGGTCCAGGTCAAGTGCCGATGACGATCGCCGCCTTCTTCAACCCCACGCGCCAGACCCGAGTGCTGCCGGGCTTCGGTCTCGCGCTCGGCTACACCTTGGTCTATCTCTCGCTGATGGTCTTGATCCCGCTCTCGGCGGTCTTCTTCAAGAGCGCGACCCTGTCGTGGGGAGAATTCTGGGCCATCGTCAGCTCGCCCCGGGTCGTCGCGACCTACCGGATGTCCTTCGGGGCCTCCTTGCTGGCCGCGGCCATCAATGCGGTCTTCGGTTTGGCGCTGGCCTGGGCCCTGGTGCGCTACAGCTTCCCGGGCAAGAAGCTGATCGACGCGCTCGTCGATCTGCCGTTCGCGCTGCCCACCGCGGTCGCGGGGATCTCGCTTACCGCACTCTATGCCGGCAACGGCTGGATCGGCAGTCTGCTTGCGCCGCTCGGGATCAAGGTCGCCTTTACCCCGCTCGGGGTGCTGGTCGCACTGGTGTTCATCGGGGTGCCCTTCGTCGTGCGCACCGTTCAACCGATTCTGGAGGATCTGGAGACCGAGCTCGAGGAGGCCGCCGCGAGTCTGGGCGCCGACCGGCGGCAGACCTTCACGCGGGTGATCCTGCCGATCCTGCTCCCGGCCCTCCTGACCGGCTTCGCGCTGGCCTTCGCCCGGGCGGTCGGCGAGTACGGCTCGGTCATCTTCATTGCCGGCAACATCCCGATGGTCTCGGAGATCACGCCGCTGATCATCATTACCAAGCTCGAGCAGTACGACTACGCGGGGGCCACCGCGGTCGCCGTGGTCATGCTCGTCTTCTCGTTCTGCATGCTGCTCGCGATCAACCTGCTGCAGGCTTGGAGCGCGAAACGCACCGGGAGGAATCGCTGATGGCTGCCATCGGAGCGCTTTACGGTCGGGGCGATGCCCGCCGTTACGAGACCAACGCCGCCACGCGCGAGACCTCGGTGGTGAAGTGGCTGATCCTGACCGCCGCCCTGAGCTTTTTCCTGCTGTTCCTCTTGATGCCGTTGATCGCGGTCTTCGTCGAGGCGCTGCGCAAAGGTTGGTTGACCTACATCACCGCGATCGCCGATCCGGACGCACGCTCGGCGATCCGTCTGACCCTGTTGGTCGCGGTCATCTCGGTGCCCGTAAACCTGGTGTTCGGGGTGGCCGCGGCCTGGTCGATCGCCAAGTTCGAGTTCCGCGGCAAGCGGTTCTTGACCACCCTGATCGATCTGCCGTTCTCGGTCTCGCCCGTGATCGCGGGCCTGATCTTCGTGCTCCTGTTCGGCGCGCGCGGCTGGTTCGGGGCTTGGCTGTTCGCGCACGACATCAAGATCATCTTCGCCGTCCCGGGCATCGTGCTCGCGACCGTGTTCGTCACCTTCCCCTTTGTCGCGCGCGAGCTGATCCCGCTGATGGAGGCCCAGGGCCGGGAGGAAGAGGAGGCCGCGGTCGTGCTCGGCGCCAACGGTCTCCAAACCCTGTGGCGCGTGACGCTCCCCAACATCAAATGGGGCCTGCTCTACGGGGTGATCCTGTGCAATGCGCGCGCGATGGGGGAGTTCGGTGCGGTGAGTGTCGTCTCCGGCCATATCCGGGGCCACACCAACACCATGCCGCTGCACGTCGAGATCCTCTACAACGAATACAATTTCGCCGCGGCCTTCGCCGTGGCCTCGCTGCTGGCGCTGCTGGCACTGGTGACCTTGGGGCTGAAGACCTTCGTCGAATGGAAGGCCGATCAAGGCATCAGGCAACCCGATTGAGGAGTCTCCGATGAGTATCCAGGTCGAGCAGATCAGCAAGACCTTCGGCCGGTTCGTCGCCTTGAACGACGTCTCGCTCGATTTCCCGACAGGCGCATTGACCGCGCTGCTGGGTCCTTCGGGATGCGGCAAGACGACGCTCCTGCGGGTGATCGCCGGGCTGGAGACCGCGGACTCGGGACGCGTCGTCCTGGACGGCGAGGACGCCTCGGATACCCATGTGCGTGAGCGCCGGGTGGGCTTCGTCTTTCAGCACTACGCGCTCTTTCGTCACATGACGGTCCTGGAGAACGTCGCCTTCGGGCTGCGTGTAAAGCAGCGGCGCGACCGTCCCAAGGAGGCCGAGATCCGGACGCGCGTTCATCGTCTGCTCGATCTCGTCCAACTCGACGCGCTGTCGGAGCGCTTCCCGGCCCAGTTGTCCGGCGGCCAGCGCCAGCGCGTCGCGCTCGCCCGCGCCCTGGCGGTGGAGCCGCGGGTGCTGCTGCTCGACGAGCCCTTCGGCGCACTCGACGCCCAGGTGCGCAAGGAGCTGCGCCGCTGGCTGCGACGCCTGCACGACGAGCTGCATGTGACGTCCATCTTCGTCACCCACGATCAAGAGGAGGCCCTCGAGGTCGCCGATCGGGTGGTGCTGATGAATCAAGGGCGCGTCGAGCAGATCGGCACCCCGGCCGAGGTCTACGAGCACCCGCAGACGCCTTTCGTCTATGGTTTTCTGGGTGCGGTCAATGTGTTCCACGGGCGCATCGACGGGGCGCATCTGCGTGTCGGCGGCTCCACCTTGCCCTACGACGGGCCCGACGCCGACCAGGGTGCGGATGCGATCGGATTCGTGCGTCCGCACGAATTGGACATCCTGACCGATCCAGCCGCGCCGCACGGCGTCGATGCCGTCGTCGCGCGGATCCTCGCCTTCGGCTCCGGGGTCAGGGTCGAGCTCGACCGGCTCCCCGACGCATTGGGCCGCGGCGAGTCCGCCGACCATTACGAGGTCGTCCTGCCGCGCGAGCGAATCCAGGCGCTCGCCTTGACCGAGGGGCAACGGGTGCGCCTGTCGGCCTCGCGGATCCGGGTCTTTGCGCGCGAGGCCGCCTGAGGTGAACTTCCAGCAACTGCGTATCCTGCACGAGGCAGTCCGGCACAACTTCAACCTGACCGAGGTGGCCAACGCGCTCTATACCGCCCAATCGGGGGTCTCCAAGCACATCAAGGATCTGGAGGACGAGCTCGGGGTGGAGCTCTTCGTGCGCCGCGGCAAGCGTCTGCTCGGCCTGACCGAGCCGGGCAAGGAGCTCATGCCGATGGTCGAGCGCATCCTGCTCGACACCCAAAACATCAAGCACCTGAGCGAGCAGTTCGCCCGGCAGGACGAGGGGCGTCTGGCCATCGCCACCACCCACACCCAGGCCCGCTATGCCTTGCCTTCCGTGGTGACGCGCTTCAGACAGACCTTTCCGAAGGTCTATCTGGAGCTGCACGAGTGCGGCCCGCGCGAGATCGTCGCCCAGTTGCGTGCCGGGCAGGTCGACATCGGCATCGCCACCGAGGCGCTGGCCGGCGAAGAGGATCTGGTCAGTTTCCCCTACTACCAGTGGCGGCATGCCCCGATCGTCCCGGTCGGGCACCCGCTGACCGGCCTCGAGCACCTGACGCTCAAGGCGATCGCCGACTATCCCATCATCACCTACTACCCCGGCAACACCGCTCGGGCGCGCATCGATACCGTCTTCGAGCGTGCCGGCCTCACGCCCGACGTGGTCATGTCCGCCCTCGACGCCGACGTCATCAAAACCTATGTCGAGCTTGGTCTGGGCGTGGGGATCGTCGCGGCAATGGCCTACAACCCGGTCCGCGATGACGGCCTGCAGTTGCTCGAAGCCCCGGGTCTGTTCGAGATCAATACCACCTGCCTTGCGCTGCGACGCGGCCGGTATCTGCGCGATTACGCGCTGCGCTTCATCATGGACTGTGCCCCCGACCTGACTGCGGCGGGGATCAAGGACGCGCTGTTTCCGAAGGTCGGCGGGGTTTAGCGCCGGTTCAAAAACAACCGAAAGATGTAGGATGGGTAGAGCGACAGCGAAACCCATCCTCGAAACCTCTGCGTTGCCGGGTTTCGGTCCGATGCCCTTGGCGCGGGATGGATGGGTTTCGCTGTCGCTCTACCCATCCTACCCGCAAAGCTATCCGTCCAGGACGCGGAGCCAGATGCGCAGGCTGGTCTGACGGCTCGCGAAGGGAATCCGGAAGGCATCCAAAGCGGACACTCTCTCGGGCTATCATTGAGAGGACGGAGGGTTTTTCAGGCGACCTGGTCAAGAAACAGTTCGCGAAGAACCTCCGGGCGTTCCTGTGCCACACGAATGAGCGATCGCGCCGCACCGCTCGGCTCGCGTCGACCCTGCTCCCATTCCTGCAGCGTCCTGACCGACACGCCTAGGAGCCTCGCGAACTCGCTTTGGGACATCTTGACGCGATAGCGTGCGAGCGACACCGGGCCGTGGATTGCGCCCACTTTCTCGGAGTTCATCTCGCGGATGGACTCGAGCAATTCAGCGCCGAAATCACGATCGGCGTCTCTTGCGAGCAGCTCTTGTTCAGTCTTCGGCATGATCCAGCATCTCCCGCGCAGCATTGAGCACATGCGCTGGCAAGTTGCCTCGCGCGCTCTTGGCGAAAATCAAGAGGAGCCAGATGCGCCCGTCTGCCAGCCGGTTGTAGTCAATGACCCGAACGCCTCCTTGTTTTCCGCTACCGGACCGGGACCAACGAACCTTGCGCACGCCACCAGTCCTCGGAACGACATCAGCGGCAAGCGGGCTGCCCGCAATCCAGGCGCAGAACTCTCCACGCTCGTCCTCCGTCCAGTAGTCGGGCCAAAGGCGCGTAAAGGAGGGTGTTTCCACAACGGTTAGCATGGCATGATTATACGTCAATGCCGCATAAAGCGCTTGAGTGCCTGCTCTGAGTCGCTGGGCAGAGAGTCATCGAGACTACAGCCGTCACCGCGATTGTCCCGCCTGCTTTGGAAGCATCAAGGTCCGGCCGTTACCATAACGGACCCGACCGCCCGGAACCGCCGCGGCTCCCGGCGGGTGGCATGTCGCTCGTTTCCGGGCGGCAGGGAGTCGGCATCGGCTCGGACAGGCCCCTTTTTTGCTGGGACGACAATCATCGTCGGACCATCCTGTCTCCGAATGTTTGCGAATCTCCACCACCTGTCACACCACGCGGCCTGGCGGCGCCAACTCGAGATGTTGCTCGAGTCCGCCGGCGAAGGCATCTACGGCATCGACTTGGCCGGGCGCTGCATCTTCATCAACCGGGTCGGCGCCGAGCTGCTGGGTTACGAGCCCGATGAGGTGCTCGGGCGCCAGATGCACTATCTCATCCATCACTCGCACGGAAACGGTGCACGGATGCCGGTGGAGGACTGCCGGATCTTCAGGGCATTCAAGGAGGGCTGCAGTTGCCGGGTCGAGGACGAGGTCCTGTGGCGGCGTGACGGCAGTCCCTTTCCGGCCGAATATGCCTCCTACCCCATCCGCAACGGCGACGAGGTCGTCGGCGCGGTCGTCACCTTTACCGACATCACCGAGCGCAAGCGCACCGAGGCGGCGCTCCATGCCGCCCGCGCCGAGCTGGAACGGCGCGTCGTCGAGCGGACGTCGGAGCTGTCTGCCGCGCATCTGCAACTGAGCCAGGCGCACGACGGACTGCTGCGCCTCTCGGCCCATCTCAACTCGGTCCGGGAAGAGGAGCGGGCACACATCGCACGCGAGATTCACGACGATCTGGGCGCCTCGTTGACCGCCATGCAGCTTGAGCTCAATTGGTTGCGCCAACGCCTGACCGACGACCCGCTGATCCGCCGCCATATCGACGCGGCGCTCGAGATCGGCGGTGGGGCCATGGACGCCCTGCGCCGCATCCTCAATGACCTGCGCCCCGGCGTCCTCGATCACCTGGGTCTCTGGGCTGCCTTGGAGTCCTTGCTGGAAGAGACCGAGGCCCGCTCGGGCCTGCGCTGCAGCTTCATCTGCCCCGCCGAGGTCGAGCGCTGCCGCCTCGGGCGGGACGCGGAGATCGCCGTGTACCGCATCGTCCAGGAGGTGCTGACCAACACCCAGCGTCATGCCGACGCACGCCGGGTCTGTCTCTCGACCGACGCACAGGACCGGGATCTGTTGATCGCAATGGCCGACGACGGCCGCGGGATGCGGCTGCCGGCTCAGCCCATCAGTTTCGGACTGCTCGGGATGCATGAACGCGCGCGTGCCATCGGCGGCGAGCTCACCATTGCCAGTACCCTCGGCGAGGGCACCCGGGTGTCTTTGAGACTGCGGGGTGTGCTCGCGTGATCAGTCTCCTCGTGGTCGACGATCACATGATCATCCGCCGGGGTCTCATTCAGATCCTGTCGGAGGAGGCCCGGATCGGGTCGATCCAGGAGGCGTCCGATGGCCCCGGGGCGCTGCGAATCCTACGAGCGACCCCGGTCGATGTGATCCTGCTCGACATCGCCCTGGGCGACCGCGATGGATTCGAGGCGCTGAAGGTCATCAGGAGCGAGTTCCCCAAGGTCGGGGTGGTCATGCTCTCCGTCTATCCCGAATCACAGTTCGGCGTGCGCGCCATTCGAGCCGGAGCCGGCGCCTATCTCAATAAAGGCTGCTCGCCCGAGGAGCTGCTCGGGGCCATCACCAAGGTGGCCGCGGGCGGTGTCTTCGTGACGCCGGGCATCGCCGAGATGCTCGCGCGAAGCGTCCGCGAGGACAGCGCCCGTCCGCCTCACGAGAGCCTGTCGAATCGCGAGTTTCAGGTGCTCAACCTGCTCGTCCAGGGCAGATCCGTCTCCGAGATCGCCGAGCAGCTCGCCCTGTCTTCCAACACCATCTCAACCTATCGCAGCCGCGTCTTCGAGAAGCTCGGCATCCGAACCCTGGTCGAGCTGGTGAACTATGCCAATCGCCACGGTCTGCTCGAGCCCTGAGCCATACCCAGCGCACGACGACATCTCTGTCGTGATTCCACTACAACGAAATCATGCGTTTCGCGATACCGGGTGCGATCGTTGGTCCCGATACTCTACCCATCGAAAAGAGCCGGGGCAGCATGAGATGCATCAAGCCGGATTCAGACTCGGGGTCTACGTCTTCAAGGACGCGGAGGTCATCGACTACGCCGCACCCTGCGGAGTGCTCTCGGTGGCACGACGCTTCGACCCCGAGATCGACGTCTTCCTGGTGGCCGAGACGCTGCGCCCTGTCCAGACCCAGGCCGGCATCACGGTCTTGCCCAATTACGGCTTCACCGATCGACCGGCGATGGACGCCTTCCTGATCCCGGGAGGGTTCGGCACACGTCAGGAGATGCACAACCGCAATCTGCACGACTTCGTTCAGGGGCTCCCTGACGCCTGTCTCCTCACGAGTGTCTGCACCGGCTCCTGGATCTACGCCTGCATGGGCCTGCTCGACGGACTGCCGGCCACCAACCGCAAGGAGCCCGACCGGCTGGAGGCATCCCACCTCGGCAAGACGCCGATCGCCCGACTGGCCGAGCTGGCCCCGGCCTGTCGAATCAGTCATGCCCGTGTCGTCGATGCCGGACGCATCGTCACCGCAGGCGGCATTAGCTCCGGGATGGAGCTGGGATTCCATCTGCTGCGGCGCGCCGGATATGACGCCGCCTTCGTCCAAAGCGTCGCTCGGGTGATGGAGTACCAACGTGCTTACGCGCTTTACGAGCACGACATCGAGTACGCCAACTCGCCACTCGGCGCTCCTAAGCTCATCTCGGCCTGAATCCTGATATTCCAATCGGCCCCCACCGGAACGAGGAACCAACCATGTCTCTGCTCAATCCCTTCGATCCCGACATCAAATTGCACCGTGGCGGCTGCTCCTGCGGACATCATCGCACCCAGGCCGAGCATGAGCAGGCCCGTTCCCAGGATCAGCGGCAGCAGCAGGATCGGCTGGTCGAGGGCGCCGTCATGCGCGCGCTCTTTCCTCAGGACGCGGAGCGGCGTCGCTTCCTGAGGACGGTCGGGACAGGAACAGCCCTGGCGGCGATTTCGAGCATCTTCCCGCTCGGGCTTGCGAAGGAGGTGTTCGCGGAGACCAACGGGCCGCTCGAGAAGACCAAGCTGAGCGTTGGCTTCATCCCCATTACCTGCGCGACCCCCATCATCATGGCGCATCCGTTGGGGTATTACGCGAAATACGGGCTTGACGTCGAGGTGGTCAAGACCGCCGGTTGGGCCGTCGTGCGCGATAAATCCCTGGCGAAAGAGTACGACGCAGCCCACATGCTCTCCCCGATGCCCCTGGCCATCACGATCGGTGCGGGATCCAACCCCATTCCCTGGACCATGCCGGCGGTCGAGAACATCAACGGCCAGGCGATCACGCTCGCGATGAAGCACAAGGACAAGCGCGACCCGGCCGACTGGAAGGGGTTCAAGTTCGCCGTCCCCTTCGATTACTCGATGCACAACTATCTGCTGCGCTACTACCTCGCCGAGCATGGCCTGGATCCGGATCGGGACGTGCAGATCCGCGCCGTACCGCCGCCCGAAATGGTCGCCAACCTGCGCGCCGACAACATCGACGGCTTCCTGGCGCCCGATCCCGTCAATCAGCGTGCGGTTTACGATGGCGTCGGCTTCATCCATCTCCTCTCCAAAGAGATCTGGGACGGACACCCCTGCTGTGCCTTCGCGGCCAGCCGCGAGTTCGTCACCAGCATGCCCAACACCTACCAGGCCCTGCTCAAGGCGATCCTTGACGCCACCGCCTATGCCCGCAAAGCCGAGAACCGCAAGGAGATCGCCGCGGCGATCGCCCCGGCCAACTATCTCAACCAGCCGGTCACGGTGGTGGAGCAGGTGCTCACCGGGACCTTCGCCGACGGCTTGGGGAATATCGTGCAGGATCCAGAGCGGATCGATTTCGATCCCTTCCCCTACGAGTCCTTCGCCATCTGGATCCTGACCCAGATGAAGCGGTGGGGTCAGATTGATGGCGAGGTCGACTACGCGAAGGTGGCAAGCGAGGTCTTCCTGGCGACGGATGCGGCCCGTCTCATGAAAGAGGTCGGCATGGAGGTTCCGACCGATCCGGTGATGGCCTTCTCGGTCATGGGCAAGCCGTTCGATCCGTCGGAGCCGGCGGCCTATATCGAGAGCTTCCCGATCCGGAGGACCTGACGGATGAAGCCAACCAGCTTCTGGGCAGCACCGATCCTCTCGGTGCTCTTCTTCGCCGCCTTCGTCGGTGTCTGGCATTTCTCGACCCAGCAGACCCTCGGCGAGGTGACGGTGGATCCGGAATACGCGGCCCTGATCGGCGCACAGGCGGCCACGGGCGGGCAGTCGGCGATGCCTGGGCCGCTGGATGTCGGCGCGAAGCTCTGGGAGCACATCCGGGATCCCTTCTATGACCGGGGGACCAACGACAAGGGGATCGGCACCCAGCTGATCTACTCGATCGGGCGCGTGTTGATCGGATTTGCGCTCGCGGCGCTGGTTGCCATCCCCCTGGGCTTTGTGATCGGGATGTCGCCGTTGATCTATAAGGCGCTCGATCCCTTCATCCAGGTGCTCAAGCCGATCTCGCCGCTCGCCTGGATGCCGCTCGCGCTCTACACCATCAAGGACTCCAACATCTCGGCCGTGTTCGTGATCTTTATCTGCTCGCTCTGGCCGATGTTGGTCAATACCGCTTTCGGTGTCGCCTCGGTGCGTAAGGACTGGCTGAATGTCGCCCGAACCCTCGAAGTCTCGTCACTGCGCACCGCCTTCCAGGTCATCCTTCCCGCAGCCGCGCCCACCATCATGACCGGGATGCGGATCTCGGTCGGCATCGCCTGGCTGGTCATCGTGGCCGCCGAGATGTTGGTCGGTGGCACCGGGATCGGCTACTTCGTGTGGAACGAGTGGAACAACCTCTCCATCACCAACATCATCAGCGCCATCCTCTTGATCGGCCTAGTCGGAATGATGCTGGACACCCTGCTCGCGCAGTTGGCTCGCGCGGTCACTTACAAGGAATAAGCAGCATGTCGCAGCCCTTTCTGAAGATCGAGGGATTGACCAAACGCTTTGCAGGCACAGGCGGAGCGCCCGACTTCACGGTTTTCGAAAACATCTTTTTCGGGATCGAGAAGGGTGAGTTCGCCTGTATCGTCGGCCACTCCGGATGCGGCAAGACCACCATCCTGAACGTCCTGGCTGGACTGGACGAGGCCACCGAGGGTGGCGTGGTCATGGGCGGTCGGGAGATCGCAGGTCCCTCGCTCGAGCGCGGCGTGGTCTTCCAGAGTCACGCCCTGCTGCCCTGGCTGTCCGCCCTGGGGAACGTCGCCTTCGGCGTGCGCTCACGCTGGCCCCGCTGGTCGTCCAAAGAGATCGAGGCCCACAGCATCCGCTACCTGGAGATGGTCGGCTTGGGCGCGGCCCTTCACAAGAAGCCGGCCGAGCTTTCCGGCGGCATGAAGCAGCGTGTGGGCATCGCGCGCGCCTTTGCGATCGAGCCCAAGATGCTGCTGCTCGACGAGCCCTTCGGAGCGCTCGACGCGCTCACGCGCGGAACCATCCAGGACGAGCTCCTCTCGATCGTCCAGGCCACGCACCAGACCGTCTTCATGATCACGCACGACGTCGACGAGGCGATCCTGCTCGCCGACAAGGTGCTGCTGATGAGCAACGGCCCCTACGCAAAGATCGCCGAGATCGTCGAGATCACCATGCCGCGCGACCGCACCCGCGCGACCGTCCATCACGATCCTCAGTACTACCGGATCCGCAATCACCTGGTCGACTTCCTGGTGAATCGCTCCAAGACCTATGCGGGCGAGCAAGGCGACGACCCGGTGCACCCGCTGATCGTCCGTCCCGGACTCGACGGGGGCGCCCGGGTTGTCCCGCTTCCCAAAACACCGACCCTATCGGACCAGGCCAGCCCTGGCCCCGCCCTTCGTAACGCATCCAACTGATGGAGACCACACCATGACACGCGACGACGTCACCGCTCTCATCCTGTCCGCCAAGCTCGAAAAAGGACTGAGCTGGTCCCAACTCGCCGAGATCATCGGCCACAGCAAAGAATGGTCGACCGCGGCCCTCCTGGGTCAGATGACCCTCAGCGAGACCCAGGCCAAGGCCGTCGGCGCCGCGCTCGGGTTGCCCGACGAGGCGATCACCCAGCTCCAGATCGTCCCCTACAAAGGATCCTTACCCAGCGCGGTGCCGACCGATCCGCTCATCTACCGCTTCTACGAGCTCGTCAATGTCTACGGGACATCGATCAAGGCGCTGATCCACGAAGAGTTCGGCGACGGCATCATGAGCGCCATCGACTTCACCATGGATATCCAACGCGAGCCCGACCCCAAGGGTGACCGCGTTCAGATCCAGATGAGCGGGAAATTCCTGCCTTATAAGACCTACTAGCGCGTGCAGGTTACCGGCGACTCATATCCGGAAGCTCTGCAAATCACCTCCATCCTTGGTCTCATAACAGCGTTTGCGGGCCTCGCTCGTAAGACCGGCCACCCAAAACACCAGTCGCTCATGACACCTGTTCTGCGGTGTCACGCATGCCCCGTGGCGCTCTGCGCCACGTGCCACGATGGCCGGAGTTACGAGCAAGGCCGCACACACGCGAGGATCTTACCGGCGACCTGGAGTCGGTGGAGAGGATAGACGGAATCGAGGATTGGCAGTTCCGGCAGATCGTGGAGGCCGTCCTCACGTTGCTCGTGACGGCCAACGCCAAGGTTGTTGGCGAGTTGGGTAGACCAGGAACAGACTCGGGTTTGTGGGCTATATCGGCAGATCGAGCTGATCGGTGTCGGCCAACTCTTCCCCCGGTCGGCCGGACGTGCCGGGCTGAGTGCGCCGACCGACCATCGTCGCGAGCTGCTTTTTGAAAGCGTTCACTGCGCAAGACGAAGCCACCGTTGGTAGCATCTCGAAGGCCGTTGAGTATGTCCCACCGATCGGTGGTTGTCCCGCGGGAACGATGCTCCGATGATCCCCGAAAAACGGTGGTCCGTCCCCTATTTCCCTCAGGAAACCGTGGTCCGTCCCCTATTCCCCCTTTAACAGGGCGAGTAGGGCAGTATTCGGGAGGTTCCCCAGGGTCACACGAACCAGGCGGGCGGGTGTCCCAGTCAGGAAATGGCTATCGCGGAAGTCGCTGTCCTTGGTGATCAGGACCATCCCGTGGGCATCGGCAGACGCCGCGACGGCAGCGTCCTTGGTCTCGGAGCCGTCGAGGATTCGATTGACATGGGTGGCGTCTACGCCCCGCTGCCGAAGCTGGTTCACCAGCCCGTAGGGCATATGGACGTCCCAGAGGACCTTCATCAGGCGACGCGCCGCAGCGACTCGCCGGAGACTAGCAGGCGGGCGTAGTGCAGGCAGGCCAAGAGATCCTCTCGCTCCAGTTCCGGGTGGTCGGCGAGGATCTCATCCATCGCCATGCCAGAGGAGACAAGGTCTAGGATGACTTCTACCGGCCAGCGCATGTGGCGGACGCAGGGCTTGCCGTGGCAAATGTCTGGATCGAGGGTGATGCGGCTGAGATCTGGCATGACGGGACCTTAGGCGAACTCCGGAAACCTTCATACCAAGGGCGTACGTTGTGCCGAGCCGTGCGAGGCACAACCAACCCTCGGCGCAAGTTGTGCTTCCTATCGTCAGCACAACCTACGGGTATGGAAGTTTGCAGAAATCGCCTTAGACTGAAGTGTCGCTCGGGCAGCAACCCCGGCGGGCCGAAACTGCAAAGGCGCTGGAAGGGGCGAGTATAGGCCAGGGCGAGCACGGGCCAGCGCAGGTCGGCGAAGACCATGCCTCGATCAACATCGCGCCCTCACCCGGCACCATCCATGGCCGCCATCTTCGCCGCCGCACCGCTACCACGCGGCGCAGTTCCGCCGCGCCGATCACCGAGACCTTGTCCCCGGCCCCAGTAGCCAACGCAGCAACTGGCCCGTCGAAGGGACCTGCGCCCGTAGCCGCAGATCGTAACTTTTTCCGGACTGGGGGGCTCATGCCAACGGTCAGCGACGGAATAAGCGTTCGGGACGTGGCGCAAGCCCCGTCCCGCCGCGGATCTTGTCAGGATTTGACAGCAGGGCGGGCAGCAGCAGCTTAATGGCGTCCGGCGCGGCGTCTGGACGCTGCCCAGCGCTCACGCTCTGCGTCCAGATCTTACTCTGCTATGCTATTGCCTTGGCCAAGCCCGCCACGACGGCCTGAATGTCCGGTAGTTGCCGTGACCGGTCCGTCGGTCGGCGGACGGGAAGCGGATGTCGAATATTCGCACGCGGTCGACCCCTTGCGGGAGATGCACCTCGACGATCTTACCGACCGTCGCCCCTAGGAGGGCGCCGCCGAGCGGCGCATGCTGGCTGACGATGCCAAAGGTGGGCTGCGACAAGCCGGACCCAACCGGCACGGACAACCGCTGATCCGGCGTGTCGTCAACGCTCCCGCCACACGGTCGTATAGAGATCGTGCCGGCGGTCCTTCAGATTCTGCACGGTCCCCGAGTTGCGTGCGGCACGCAGGGCCTCGAGGCGTAGATCGGCGAAGGCGACGGTCTCGACATTCGGCGTGGTGTCGGCCGCGATCCCGTCGCGGGCGAAGGGGAAGTCGCACGGCGTGAGAATGCAGCTCTGGGCGTACTGGATGTCCATGTTGTGGACCTTCGGCAGGTTGCCGACGTTGCCGGACATGACGACATAGCACTGATTCTCGATCGCGCGGGCCTGGGCGCAGTAGCGCACGCGCAGATAGGACTGGCGCTCGTCGGTGCAGAAGGGCACGAAGACGATGTTGGCGCCCTGATCGACCAGATGACGGCCGAGCTCGGGAAACTCCGCGTCGTAGCAGATCAAGACACCGATGGGGCCGCAGTCGGTGTCGATCGCGTTCAGCGAGTGGCCGCCCTCGATGTTCCACCAGTAGACCTCGTTCGGGGTCGGGTGGATCTTGGGTTGTTCGTGCACCTCGCCGCTGCGCAGACAGACATAGCAGACGTTTTCGACCCGACCGTTGGGCATGCGCGTGGGGTGCGAGCCGCCGATGATATTGATGTTGTAGCGCACCGCCATGTCGCGCAACGCCTCCTTGAGCGGCTCGGTGTACTTGGTCAGGGCCTCGATCGACTCGGCGGGCGAGAGCTCCTGATCCTCCATCGAGAGCAGCTGCAAGGTGAAGAGCTCGGGGAAGACGACGAAGTCGGCCCGATAGTCGGCGGTGACGTCGACGAAATAGCGCACCAGATCGGTGAACTCTTCGAATGACCCGACCCGTCGCTGCATGTATTGCACGGTCGCGACGCGCACGGTGTCGGGCAGCCGTCCGCCGTAGCTCTTGGCGCGCTGCTCTTCTTTCTCGTCGGGTGCGTTGGGGTTGCGCCAGACCAGATGAACGGCATAGCCCTCGGATTCCTTGTCCTCGGGCAGATAGCGCGGCAGCAGTCCCAGAACCTCGAAGCCGTTGCGCATCTGGAAGGTCAGCACCGGATCGCGCAACCGGTTCGCTTTGACCTCCTCGAGATAGGCCTCCGGGGTTCCGTACCGGCGCAGGCGCTTGCCGAGCGAGGGGATGCGCCCGCCGAAGACGATGCCTTTGACGTCCCAGGAGCGGGCCAGCTTTTTGCGTTCGTCGTAGAGCCGCTGGCCGAGACGCAATCCACGATAATCCGGATCGACGCAGACCTCCATGCCGTAGAGATAGTCGCCGTTCGGATCGTGTCGCGAGGCGTAGCCGCCCCCGGTGATCTCGTTCCAGGTGTGCGGTTGGAGTGCGACGTCACCGTTGATCAGGAAGGTGGCGCAGTAGCCGACGATGGCGCCCTCGTACTCGGCGACGAACTGACCCTCGGGGAAGTTGTGAATCTGGCCGAGAAGCATCGCCCGTGAATAGGTTCCCATGCCGCTTGCCCGATAGACGCGGGAGACCAAACTACGGATATGGGGGATGTCTTTGACGCGCGCATTGCGCACGATCAAAGGCGGTTTCGGGTGCTTGGTCTTGGCCGTGCTGGACATGCGGGATACTCCGGTGCGGTGACTGGCAATCGGGGCAGGGCTCGGCTCGATTCCGGGCCGAGCTCTTGACCGTGTCCTCGGTTTGTCTCGAACCTGTCGATGGGGCTAGGATGCCCCGAAGCGCTGCCGTCAGCAGTGGATTCAGAAGACCCGAACCGCGCCAGCTCTAACGGTCGTCAAGTCTGCCGGAGCCGATCCCATCCAATAACATCGCATACCGCGCTGGGCGCGGTTTAAGACACGAGGTGAAACGTCCATGAAGGCAATCGAGATGCGCGAGACCGGCGGGCCGGCCGTCCTGCACCTGGTCGATCGGCCTCGTCCCGAGATCGGCGGGCCGGACGACATCCTGGTCAGGCTCAAGGCCGCCGGCGTGAATCCGGTCGATACCAAGATCCGCAAGAATGGCCCCTTGATCCCCAACGGCTTGCCGGCCGTCTTGGGCTGCGACGGGGCCGGCGTGGTCGAGGCTGCGGGCGAGGCGGTCAAACGCTTCAAGCCCGGCGACGAGGTCTGGTTCTGCTGGGGCGGGATCGGTGGTCCGATCGGCAACTATGCCGAGTATATCCTGCTCGATAATCATCTGGCGCAGGCTAAGCCCCGTGAGATCGGTTTCGTCGAGGCCGCCGCAGCGCCGCTGGTGCTGCTGACCGCCTGGGAGGCGCTGCACGACCGGGCGCGTCTTGTGGAGGGCCAGCGCGTTCTGATCCACGCCGGTGCGGGCGGGGTCGGGCATGTCGCCATCCAGCTCGCCAAGGCGGCGGGTGCACGCGTCTGCACGACCGTGAGCAGCCCGGAGAAGGCCGACTTCGCCCATTCGCTCGGCGCCGAATATTGCATCAATTACAAGGACGAGGATCTCGTCGAGTCGGTGATGGATTGGAGCGAAGGGCAGGGCGTGGACATCGCGCTGGATACCGTCGGCCCCGAGGTCTTCCGCAAGACCGTCCCGGCGATGGCGCACTACGGTGATCTGGTGACCATCCTGGATCCGGGGCCGGATCTGGACCTGAAGGAGGCCCGCGTGCGCAATCTGCGGATCAGTCTGGAGCTGATGCTGACCCCGATGCTCCGCGATCTGCCGCGTGCACGAACCCATCAGGGCGAGATCCTGCGCCGCTGCGCCAAGCTGATCGATCAGGGTGACCTGCGCATCCATGTCTCCGAAACCTTCCCGCTCGCGCAGGCTCAGGAGGCGCACAAGCGCATCGAGACGGGGCATGTGACCGGCAAGCTCGCACTGACGATGGATTAGGACGATGGGCTCCGGCGCTGCGGGGGCGATCGCTCGGATACCCGGCCGCAGCTTGCGGCTCGCGATCCTGTCCGATACGCACGGCGATCTGGATGTGCGAATCGAGCAGTTGGTCACGACCTGCGATCTGGCGATCCACTGCGGGGACATCGGCAATGCCGATATCCTCGCCCGGATGCAGCCAGGGCTCGGCCGCGTCTTCGCCGTCTTCGGCAACAACGATGTCTCGCGCCAATGGCCGGACCGGGATCATGACCTGCTGCGCCAGCTTCCGGAGTGGCTCGAGCTCGCGCTGCCGGGCGGTTGCCTGGTCGTGATCCACGGCCATCAGGGTCCGGCGCGAGACCGCCATGCGCGGCTGCGCGCCCGCTTCCCGACCGCGCGGGCGATCGTTTACGGGCACAGCCATCGGCTGGTGTTGGACATGGAGACGGTGCCCTGGGTGTTGAATCCGGGCGCCGCCGGCCGGACGCGAACCTACGGCGGACCTTCCTGCCTCCTCTTGACCGCCGGCGAGATCGAGTGGCAGGTCGGGGTCCATCGGTTCGCCTTCCTCGCAACCCGCCGCTCGAAGGGGCCGGACCTGAACCGCCAAGGTGCACGGCGCGCGAATACGACCCGCGTATGAGCCCGTCCGAGCGCAATCAGCCCAAACCCCCGAAGTCTTTATTGCGCCTCGTCGGCCGGGCCATCGCGGACTTTCGCATGATCGGCGAGGGCGATCGGATCCTGCTCGGCGTCTCGGGCGGGAAGGATTCGCTCTCCCTTCTGCAGATCCTCAAGCACCTCCAGACCTACGCCCCGGTGCGCTTCGATCTGGCGGTGCTCACTGTGGATCCGCAGGTGCCGGGATTCGATCCGGAGCACCTGAAGGACTACTACGCACGCTTGGGCGTGACCTGGTTCTACGAGCAGCAGCCCCTGATGGATCAGGCCAAGGAGCACATGGACGGCGACTCCTTCTGCGCCTATTGCTCGCGCATGAAGCGCGGCATCATGTACCGCATCTGCCGCGAGCAGGGCTACGGCGTGCTCGCCCTGGCCCAGCATCTCGACGATCTGGCCGAGAGTCTCCTAATGTCGCTCTTCCACGGCGGCCAACTGCGCACCATGAAGGCCCATTACCGGAACAAAGACGGTGATGTGCGCATCATCCGCCCATTGGTCTACTGCCGCGAGCGCCAGACCGCGGACTATGCCGAGCGCGCCGGCCTCCCGATTGTCCTGGACTCCTGCCCAGCTTGCTTTTCCATGCCCACCCGTCGCGAGCACATGAAGGCCCTGTTGGCCCGCGAAGAGGCCGAACATGGTCATCTCTTCGCCAACATCCTGCATGCACTCAAGCCGATTATGGTCGAGGGCGAGCTGCCGCAGCCGGGTCGCTCCGAGTCCTGACACGGTCGGTTTGGCGTTCTCAGCATTCGCAATGCAGAGACAGAGCGGCTCGCCGAGCGGATCGTGGCCGTGACCGGCGAGACTAGACAACGGCGGTCACCCTAGCCCTGCGCGAGCGTCTGGAGCGCCTTGAGCGGGCGTCCGTACGATCCCGACTCGCAGATGAGCTCGACGCGATTGCCCGCCATTGTGCCAGCCTGCCTCTGCTCGCCCCAAGGTCCGCCGACGACATGACTTGGTGACGACGCCAATGGTCTACCCCGTGAAAGTTACCGACGCTTCGGCAAGGGCCGGCACCCGGCCGCATTGAATCTCGGTGACGATTTTAGCTGTGCTCTGGCCCGTGCCATCGACGAGCCTTTAGGCGATCTCATTCAATAGGCATCCCGATTGCGCATGCCCGGAAGACATGTAGGGGCTGTAGGGGCGATCTCATTTGCCCCTACACGCTGGTCGATCCTCGGACCTTATCGATTTGAACCTTGCAGGTTAAATCGTGACCTGAAGAATTCAGCTAGCCCCATTTCTTCCGTCTTCGATTTGAGTTAATTGAGCCGGGCCCCTGTTCCGGACCTCTTTTCCGTTCGTAACTGTTCAGGTCGCCAACCGCCTTACGGCAAGCGCGGCATCGGGGGCTGACCTCGGAAGGTCATCACCAGGGCGGGGTAGAGAGCGATCGACTGCTTGCGCAGGGTGGACAGATAGG
>NZ_JBBWVD010000086.1:0-5663 GCF_041903745.1 Thiocapsa sp. C2-2m
ATCATGTTCTTGAAGTTCTGGTCGTGGCTCATGGCGGAGCGGTGCGGCATGGCGAGATGGATGATTGCAAGAATTACACGGATCGCATGCGCGTTCCAGGTGTTGAATCCCCGCAAGGCGGGCATCGGTGTCAGGTCTTGACTTGTGCCTTGAGGCTAAGTGCGTAGGTTGTGCCGAGCTTGCGAGGCACAACGCACCGCCGGCGGTGTTGCGGGAAAAGGGGCCAGGTTCAGGTTCAAATAACGCTCAACTTAAGGTTGGCCCCCTGTGGCTCGGACTTCAGTCCGACCTGCTCTCGGCGTCATCCCGCAGCGCGATTGGTTCAGGAGCGCGACCTCGGCGAACGCGGCCTCTTTGGGTGCTGAATGGGGAGATCACCGACGGCATGAATACCGTTCAGTGTATACTGCGGAGTCTAAATCGTCGCATCAACGCGAAGGTACTCATGATGACCACAACAGCGGAGGAGATTTGGGGCTTGTTGCGGGAGTTGGCTAAATCGCAGCAAGAGACCGACCGGAGTATGCAGGAAACCGATCGGCGCATGCAGGAAACCGATCGGCGTATGAAAGACACCGATCGCCAAATCAAAGAGCTCGGAAAACAGATTGGTGGACTAGGCGAGAAGTTCGGCAGTTTCACCGAAGGCTTGGCGTTGCCCTCGATGGAAAGCATCCTGCGTACGCGCTTCGGCATGGAAGTGGTGAGCCCCAGCGTGCGCGTCACGAAAGATGGCCGGCACCTGGAAATCGATGTGCTCTCCTATGCCAACGGCCCGATCAATGCGGCTTATGTTGTGGAGGTGAAGAGCCACGCGCGCGAGGAGTCGATCGCCCAAATGAAGGCGTTGCTGACACGTTTTCGGCAGTTCTTTCCCGAGCACGGCGACAAGCGGCTCTACGGCATTCTCGCCGCCGTCGATCTCTCGGCCGATCTGCGCGAGCGGGCGCTGCGGGAAGGCTTCTATGTGGCCCGCATCCATGATCAGGTCTTCGAGCTCGACGTCCCCGCGGATTTTCAGCCGATCGCGTATTGACCGACAGCGGCTCAGGCTGCTCATGGCCTGCCTCATGATGGGATGCTGCATCCATTCGGGGAGATGCTCGGGATCGAGTTGTTCACCGTCCTTGAGGAAGTTTAGCCAACGTTCGGCCTCTGTTTCGACCCGTGGGATCTGAAGTTGACTCAACTCGAAGAGCCGGATAACCCCGTGGTCGACGAGCCGGCGCCCCTGGTCGTCGCGCAGACAGTAGCGGTGAGCATACTCCGGTCGCTCGGCGAAGAGGGTCTGATCGAGAATCCAGATCACGTATGTGGGCTGGAGCGCGCCGTAGTCCTGGCCGCTTTGCAGCTGCTGGCTGTAGAGATCGGCCCGGGCATAGAGGATACGGGGCGCCAGATCCGGGAAGACGAGGAGTTGGATCTCCACCTGAAAGACCCGGCGGGCCGTGTCGCGGGCCTTGACGTCGACGATGGTGAGCTTGTCGTCGAGGGTCTCGCGCTCGTTGTAGGGGCTCAGGGCCCGTACTTCACGGCTGCAGCGGCAAGCGACGGAGACGGATCGTGCGTTCGGTCACTGTCACCATTGCCCCGCGCTTGAGCTCATCGCCGACTTTCGCGAGGACTTGAAGGATCAATACGGCCACTTCAAGACCGCGCAGCCCTTCTCGGCGAATGCGAATCGTGGATGGAGTGCTCGCGCCACTGATGACCAGCAGCGCATGAAAATCCGCATCCAGAGTGACGATCAGTTGCCCACGACTTCGCGCAAACGCAATGATGTCCTCGTCGGATGCGCGATCAAGACCAATGTCGGCGACATGGTCAACGATCATGCCGTGGTCTCGGAGGTGTCGAACCGTGCTGCGAGGCAAACCCTGATCCAGAAGCAATTTTATCACGCGACGTCCAACATGAGGATCTGATCGTCGAGGCTGATGGCCGCAAATTCCAACGCTTGCCGGATGTCCTCGTCGTCGATTTCCGGATAGTCCTGTTTCAGATCGTCGCGGTCCGGATAAGCGGCCACGGCTTCAACCACGCGGCGAACGGTCAGTCTCATACCGCGGATACAGGGCTGTCCGTTCATCAAGGCGGGGTTGATGGTGATTCGATCAAATGCTGTGTTCATGGCTTGCCTCCTAAAGGGGACAGATCTATTTTCCATGCACGTGGTGCGACTCACGGGGAAAAGGGGTCAGGTTCAAATAACGCTCAACTTAGGTGATTTCCGCAAACTTCCATACCCGTAGGTTGTGCTGACGATAGGAGGCACAACTTGCGCCGACGGTTGGTTGTGCCTCGCACGGCTCGGCACAACCTACGCCCTTGGCATGAAGGTTTCCGGAGTTCGCCTTAAGGTCGGCCCCCTGTGGGTCGGAATTCAGTCCGACCTGCTCTCGGCGTCTTCCCGCAGCGCGGGTGTCGCGCTCGACGCCGAGCGCCGGGTGGCCTGAGACGGCGTTGTCGGGCTGAAAAGCCCGACCCACTTCAGGCGTCGTGATCGCAGGCAGTCAGGCGTCGCGCGATTGGTTCAGGAGCGCCTTCAGGCGCGCGACCTCGGCGAGTGCGGCTTCTTTGGCTTGTCGCTCTGCCTCCTTGGCTTGTCGCTCTGCCTCGTTGGCTCGAAGCGCTGCCTCGTTGGCTTGAAGTGCTTCCTCCTTGGCTTGTCGTTCCGATTCCTTGGCAGCTCGCTCTTTCTCGAGCTCCTGTTGGATGGAGCGCTGTTGGCGCCAGAACTCTTGACGCGCCTGGTACTGGTGATAGGCGCGTTCTTTCTCGGAGAAGGCGGTCAAGGTGCTCATGGCTTGCCTCATCACAGGGGTTTGCATCCAATTGGGGAGCTTCTCGTCATCGAGGGTTTCAGCCTCGTTGAAGAATTTCAGCCAGCGTTCTTGCTCGGTTTCGACCTGTTGGATGGCCGCTTTGTTCAGCTCGAAGATCCAGATGCCGCCGTGGTCGATCAGCGCCTGTCCCCGATCATCGCGCATCCGGTAGCGGTGCGCATAGTCCGGCGTGTCGTCGCGTAGGGTCTGGTCGAGCAGCCAGATCGCATAGGTCGGTTTGAGGATGTTGTAGTCTTGGCCGCGACGCAGTTGCCGGCGGTACAGGTCCGCCCAGCCGTAGAGCATGCGTGCGGTCAGATCCGCATGCTCTGCAGGAGAAACCGGGGACGTACCACGGTCATCGCGATCGGTGGGGGATGGCGCGATGGATGTCTGCAAGAATTACACGGATCGCATGCGCGTTCCAGGTTTTGCATCGCCGCAAGGTGGGCTTGCAAAGAGAGCGAAAGGGCCTGGAGGTGGAACCGCTGTACCAGATGAGCTTGTCGTGAGTGGTTTCCTGCGGGTTGCAGGGATCGAGGATCTGCACCTCGACCACCGGACTGGCGAGCGTCTCGGTCAGCATTGCGTTGAGAAAGTAAGCGGCGACATCGCGGACGTGTTTAGGCGAATGGCTGGAAGCGACGCATGGGGTTGTCGCGAAGCGGCAACACCCTGGGATCGACGACTTGCAGTCGTCTTCGTCAGATGGCGCCGGCGCGCCACGGCACACGGCCGATGATCTGAACGTGGCGGTCACGGTCGGCGAGGGGAACCAGCTCGTCCGGATAGCGGGCCTGATCTTCGCAGCGCAAGATGAGTGAGCCGTCATAGCGCAGGTCAATCCGCCGAGATCGCACGGCTCCACCATAACGGACGACGAAGATGGCCCCGTCAGCGATCTCGCGATCGTTCAAGTCGACGACGAGTAGATCGCCATGCCGGATCAGGGGCGCCATGGTGTCGCCTTGGGCTTCGAGCAACGCGAAATTCTCGGTGCACACCCTTGTCCGTGCGATCCATGGCTCCGAACAGGTTGGCGCTGCGCCTGAATCATCGATCGACAGCGTCCCCGTGGCCGGATCAACGGCAAGCCGGCGTTGCGGCAACCGGAGCCATCGACCGCCTGCCGGATAGCCTGTTGCGGATTCTGGGATCCTGGGGTGCTGCGCGGACCCTTCCAGCGGTGTCGGCGCGAGCACCACGGAGTCATCCTCGGACAGGAGGTCGTCCAGTGTCCAACCGAGCGCTTCCGCGACCCGCTTTTGCTTGGTGCGGGGAATGCGGCGAGCCTTCCAGTTGTTGATGTCCTGACTTCGTTATGCTTATTTCGCAAAACACCTTGTTTATTGACGGTTTAGATAGGCGCCTTAGACTTCCCCCCATGATTAACTGGTTGTCTGTCGTGAACGAAACTCGGCCCCCAGCGATGGAATGGGTTTCGGCGCTTCAGCGACGAAGGCGCAGCGGCTCCATCCCGACATCACTGTAGACCGGTCATGTCGCGGCAATCACCACAGGCAAAGAGGACATCATGGGCGTCTATATTTATCTGACGATCGATGCGGACCGGATCGACGCGACCGAATGGAAGCACTTTTACGGTGAGGCGCGCGACTTTTTGACGGCCCATCCCGACGGCATCCTCGGACTGCGCGGGGAGTCGATCGCGGGCGCCGAGCGTGCTGTCCTGTCGCGCCGCATTGAATGCGAACAGGATGATCCGTTGCACCGGCATCTGCATGTCTGCGGTGATCTGAATTCATTGATGACCGCCGAAGGCTTCGTGCTCTACGAGGACATTGGACACTATCAGGCCAATCGGGCCAATCGGGCTTTTCGGGGCGATCGGGCTTCGGATAATGGTGCGGATTTCCTGAGCCGGGCGTTGGCCAGAAACGATGGCGACTTCGTCTTCTGCGCGAAGACTCAGGGACAGCCCTACCACTTCGCAATCCTGGCCGTTGCCATCCTCTGCGAGTGGCGATTCCCCGAACGGGCTCTGGTCAATGGGAATATCAACGCAGCCCAATGTGCCGAGTCTATCGCGATGCTGGCCGAGCACTCCGGGATTCGACCTCCGCTTCCCCTCTTGTTCAATGTGGATCGCCTCTGCTCGGCCTTGGTTGCGCCGGATCCGAGCGTCGAGTCGATCGGGCGTTACCTCGACATCGTGATCGACCCCGAGGATGCCCTGAGTGTGTTGCACAAGCGGATCGCCCCGGACATCCTCCTGGAATGGCTGGCGCGCGAAGCCGCTACGTCTGACGGCAATGTCACGCTCGGCGTCACACGAACCTTCAGAACCTGGGTCGAAGGCACGCAGGATCTCGACGGATTGATCCAGGCGGCCTGTCTCAATCATGCCGGGCCGAGGTGGACGCCCGCTCAAATCACCTCCACTTTGGTCGCGACGGGGGTCACGCGGGAACCGGAACCGATCGACGGACTCGATCGACTGGACCGACCTGACGCCGTGCCGTCCAGCGTCTATTCGCAGTTTGGGAACGTCATCCTGGACATGGCCGGCCTGAGTGCGCGCAACTGTCGAGACCGCTTGGGCGCGGATGCTGTGGTCGCCTGTTTGCGGAAGCACTTCCCGGATGAGGCCGAAGACTGTGCGCAGATCATCGAGCGCGAGACCGCTCCACTGACGCAGAATCTGCGAGGACTCGGGCAATGGGCCGAACGGACCGCCCGGGCTTCAGAGCGGGACCTGGAAAGCGGCGACGGCGAATCCTTCGTGCGTTATCGGCCCGGTGATGTGCTCTCGACCGCGCAAGAGGCGATGTTGAGGGAGCTCGCGACGGGGCTTGCGTCAAGCTGGGCGTCATGGCG
>NZ_JBBWVD010000010.1:0-169660 GCF_041903745.1 Thiocapsa sp. C2-2m
GAACTTAGTCTCGGACTGGGAGCGAGGGGTCAAGCGTCCCGGCGGGCCAGCGCTTCGGCTTCTCACCGTCATCGAGAAGAAGGGGATTCAGGCAATCGCGTGAACGCTCGGTTCCGAGTCGACAGGAAGCTCGCAGCGGTGATTCCTCGCTGTTCAGTTCGAAGAAACGAACGACAACCAGGGGCCGGATTATCGCGGTTAGGACCACAGCAGGAGGTTCTGGTGTCAGGATCGGCCGCGGACGACCGACGTCCGGTGGATAGGTCATTGCGGCCGCTCATCGGTGCCGGCTGAGCGTCCGGAGTTGGCCGACAACGACCCTTCAGGGCCGCAAGACTAAACGGCCGCGACTGACCGCTCCTGTGGCAGACCTGCCGCCGGTTGGGGTCACGCCAGTGTCAGCAAGGGGTCGAGAACGGACCCTTCTGCCGCCTCTCGGCCGGTGCCGCCGTACGGAACGATCGGTGCTGTCCAAGCTCGCCGCCTCCGTCGCCGAGCCATCCCCCCGCGCTCGCCGAGCACCTGCTCAAGACCACCAAGGCGCGCTTCGGCCAGCCCAAAAGTGCGAGCGGCACCACCAAACTCAGGGTCTTGAAGAGCGGCTGTCGGATCGAGGAGCTCCAACTGAAGGCATGCGCCCGCTTGGAGCCGGCACCCACCTTCTACACGATCATCGCCTCGCGCGTGCTCTCCCTCACCATGCTCGGGCGCGACTGCCCTGTCTCTTGTTCGCGACTTGCGCCGCTCCGCAACCGGACCAACACGCGATACGGGTGGGTGGCTAGCCCTTTCCCGACCGGGACTTTCACCCGGCAAGAGACGCCGAGCTTTGCTCGGCGCTAACTTAAGTCGCCCAGGTACCGGCTTGGTTGGCCGGAGAGGACGGGCAGACGTCATCGCCGTGCAAATCTGCCCTATCCGCCCGAGCTCGCCCAGAAGTTGTCGAGAGCCGCAGCGGTCTCGGGCAAGCGCTCCCATTGCGGCAGGCCCATGTTCGGCGCCAACCGCAGGCGGGACCAATTCGGATGACGTGCGACGAAGTCGTCGAGCCGCTCGAAGTCGATGTAGGGGTCGCGGTCGGCGATAGCGAGCACGGGCAGATCGGTGAGCTTGGCGTAGAGCCGGTCGCTCGCTCCGGGCGTGAAGAGCTGCATCGAGAGAAAGACCAGAGGGGCGTGTCGGGCTCCCGGCTGATGTGATGTGGCGTAGGCGTAGTCGAGGATCTCCTGCGTCGGCTCGCCGACGAAGGATTGTCCGAGGTAGTGGCGGATGCTGCGCTTGGATGCGACGAGATCGAAGAGGGCTTGACTCAGTCCGGGGGTCTTCAGGATCGGGTGGACGATGCGACCGAAACCCGGCCCGGGCGGGACGCGTTGGCTGAATCCGGTCGGTGCAATGAGCGCCAGGGAGGCGACGGAGCCGGGCTTGGAGCCGATCGCGCGCGCCGCGAATTCGGCACTCAGCGACAAGGCGACGACATCGGCGGGCTGCCCGACGACCTGCTCCAGAAACTGCGCGAGCACGTCGGCAAAGAGCTGCGGGGTGTAGCCCGCCGGGCGACGCTCGGAGTGACCGAATCCCGGAAGATCGAGACTGTAGACGGGACGCTTCGAGCAATAGTGCTCGAACAGCGGTTTGACCTCGAAGCTGCTCGGCGCGGCGTTGACGCTGTGAACCAGCACCAGCGGCCGCCCGCTGGCCGAGGTGTCGGCGTAATAAGCGATCTGCCAGCCGTTTGTGCTCGTGAACTGCGACCGCGTTGCGTCGACCGCCTCGCCGAGAGGGATCCCCCGCCCCTTTCGATCGCCCTTATGCTCGGCTGCTGCCAGGGTCTCTCCGGTCATGGTTTCATCTCCCGCCTGGGAATTGTCGATGGTGGACGACCGTCGTCGGTTGCGCAGCTCTGTAGGAGCCCGCCCAGGCCGTTCCGAGCTCGTTAAAGTATCGCGCGATTATACGCCGAGGCGTCGGGTATGATCTCCGCAACCCGAAACCCAAGGAGTCTCCATGTCACGCCCTCGCACACTCGGCCTAATGTTTGCCGGGCTCTATGCCGCGGTTGCCAGTCACAGCGCGCTCGCCTACCAGATCAGCGGGGTCCAGGTCGAGCCCCTCGCCAAGTCGCACACCAGTTGGAACGGCACCCCGCTGCCCGCCTATCGCACCGGGCAACCCGAGGTAACCATCCTGAAGTACCGCATCGAGCCCGGCGCGGAGCTGCCGCCGCACCTGCATCCCGTCATCAACGCAGGCGTCGTGCTGAAGGGCGAGCTGACCGTCGTGAGCGATACCGGCGAGAGGCTCCACCTCAAGGCGGGAGACGCCATCATCGAGCTGGTCGATCAGGTGCACCAAGGCCGCAACGAAGGGAACGAGCCGGTGGAGTTGATCGTCTTCTATGCAGGGAATGTCGGCCAGCCGACCAGGGTTTTGAAGGAAGACTGAGCCGGATAACCACGATGAATCAATCCCTCGAGAACGACCGCTATCTGTCTTTCATCGGGCTGAACTGCGACCAGCGTGCGGTGCGCTTCATCGGCGACCTGCGTGAGCTGATGCGCGAGCCCGATCGGACCGACCCCTTCTGGACCTACCTCGCGGCCAAGCTCGACGGCGAGAGGGGGCCGGCGCATGACGAGCTCTATCACATCCACTGTCATCTCAACGACATCCGCGACCTGCTCGATCGCCTCGGCGCGCCTGAGCTGATCGCCGAGCTCGACGTCCTCGAGACGGAGTGTTGTTGAACCGCGTCTTGTGCCCCGGGAGCGCCTCGCGGTAGGTCTCAAGCTCGCAATCTCCCTCGACCTCGGCGGAGACGCGGTTCAAGAAAATGATTTCAAGTTTCTGAAACGCGCCCCCTACCGAGGTTGTTTGTCGCACGCCGCCAAACCCAAACTCCGAGCCCGCCATGCCCTACCGGGCGCGTTTCAGCCGGGTATACTTGGCGAGATCCGATCCCCCGCCAGGTAGCCTCACATGCCCCAGTACCGCTCCCGCACCACCACCCATGGCCGCAACATGGCCGGCGCCCGCGCGCTCTGGCGCGCCACCGGCATGACGGACGGGGATTTCGACAAGCCGATCATCGCTGTCGTGAACTCCTTCACCCAGTTCGTCCCGGGGCACGTCCATCTTAAAGATCTGGGCCAGCTGGTCGCACGCGAGATCGAGGCCGCGGGTGGCGTGGCAAAGGAGTTCAATACCATCGCGGTCGACGACGGCATCGCGATGGGTCACGGCGGCATGCTCTATTCTCTGCCCTCGCGCGAGGTGATCGCGGACTCGGTCGAGTACATGGCCAATGCCCACTGCGCGGACGCCCTGGTCTGCATCTCCAACTGCGACAAGATCACGCCCGGCATGCTCATGGCCGCGTTGCGCCTGAACATCCCGGCGGTCTTCGTCTCGGGCGGTCCGATGGAGGCCGGCAAGGTGGTGCGCAACGGCGAAGAGCTGCATCTGGACCTGGTCGACGCCATGGTCGCCGCGGGTGACGAGAAGCAGAGCGACGCATCGGTCGCCGAGCTCGAGCGCTCCGCCTGTCCGACCTGCGGCTCCTGCTCCGGCATGTTCACCGCCAACTCCATGAACTGCTTGACCGAGGCGCTCGGGCTGAGCCTCCCCGGCAACGGCTCGCTGCTCGCTACCCACGCCGCGCGCAAGGATCTCTTCCTGGAGGCCGGCCGGCTGATCGTCTCGCTCGCGCGGCGCTGGTACGAGCAAGACGACGCCAGCGCGCTGCCTCGCTCGATCGCGACCTTCGAGGCGTTCGAGAACGCCATGAGTCTGGATATCGCCATGGGCGGCTCCACCAACACCGTGCTGCATCTGCTGGCGGCGGCCTACGAGGGCGGCGTGCCCTTCAGCATGACGGACATCGATCGGCTGAGCCGCCGGGTGCCCAATCTCTGTAAGGTCGCGCCTTCGACCCAGAAATATCACATGGAGGATGTGCATCGCGCCGGCGGCGTGATCGGCATCCTGGCCGAGTTGGACCGCGCCGGGCTCATCCATCGCGATCTCCCGACTGTGCACAGCGCTTCAATCGGCGACGCGCTCGCACGCTGGGACGCGCGCTATACGCAGGATGAAGAGGCGCGTCGCCGCTACCTGGCCGCGCCGGGCGGCATCCCGACCCAGGTTGCCTTCAGCCAATCGCAGCTTTGGCCGGCTCTGGACCTGGATCGCGCCGGCGGCTGTATCCGTGACCTCGAGCATGCCTATAGCCGTGACGGCGGCCTTGCGGTGCTCTTCGGCAATCTGGCCGAGGAGGGCTGCATCGTGAAGACTGCGGGGGTCGATCCCGGGATGTTCGAACCGGCCTCCATCGATAAGGACGAGCTGCGCTATACCACCAGCGTGCCGACCTCGGTTCTCCGTGCCTTCGTCGGGCCGGCGCGCGTCTTCGAAAGTCAGGAAGATGCCGTCACCGCCATCCTCACCGATCAGGTCAAGCCGGGCGACGTCGTGGTCATCCGTTACGAAGGCCCCAAAGGCGGACCCGGCATGCAGGAGATGCTCTACCCGACCAGCTATCTCAAATCGAAGGGGCTCGGGAAACACTGTGCGCTCATCACTGACGGGCGCTTCTCGGGCGGCACCTCGGGGCTCTCGATCGGCCATGTCTCGCCCGAAGCGGCCGAAGGCGGCTTGATCGCACTCGTGGAGGAAGGCGACCGAATCGAGATCGACATCGCGAGCCGGCGGATTCATCTCGCCGTTGACGATCAGGTCCTCGCCGCCCGCCGGACCGCCATGGAATCGCGCGGGGCGGCGGCCTGGAAGCCACTCGACCGCCAGCGTCAGGTCTCGACCGCACTCAAGGCGTACGCCTTATTGACGACCAGCGCCGCCCACGGCGCCGTTAGGGATTTATCGCGGTTCGGATAACCTAAACCGCGCCCAGTGCAGTATGCGATCTTTTCGGATGAGATCGGCCCCGGCAGATTTGACGACCGTTCGAGCCGGCGCGGTTTAAAATATAAGGAAAATATCCTTTTAAACCGAGTTCCGGCTAAGGGTTGTGGATGCGCCAAAGGTCGAGCTCACTCGAAAATGAGCGTCTCACTCTGGACGCGGTTTAGAAGAAGGACTTGAGCAAAAGGGCCATCACGCCTCCGAGCAGGATCCCCATCATCCACTTGATGAGGCTGATGTCCGACCGGACGGGCGCAAGTTCGATTTGCAGGTCTTTCTTTGTGATTAGCTCTGCTTCTCCGGACGCATCCCGGAACGCTTCGGAGATCACCTTCGCCTGATCTTCCGGAATCCCCCCTGATTTGAGCTTCTCGACAAACTTTAAGGTATCGAAGGTGATGGTCGCCATTCCCTCAACTCCCGACCGACGCAGATGATGTACTGTGACCATAGCATAATGGATCCAGGAGCCATCGGACATCAAGGAAGGATCCCGATGCGATTGTGTCAGCTCGCGTTTGAACCCTGGCTTGCGGTGCGGGTCGCCGGGCGGAATTAAAGGCTCATGCTGACCATCATCGAAATCGGCGCCATCATCGCCTTTGCCGTTTCCGGTCTGATCGAGGCCGCGCGTCGGCGGATGGATATCGTCGGGGTCTTCACCGTCGCATTCGTCACGGCGTTCGGCGGCGGAACGCTGCGTGACGTGCTGCTCGACCGCCGCCCGCTCTTCTGGGTGCAGCATCAGGAGTATGTCTGGCTGGTCTTGGTGCTCACCCTCATCGGCTCGCCCTTGCTCGGTTTGATGCGGCATCGCTGGGCGGATCGAGTCATGAACGTCACGGATGCCCTCGGGCTCGGGCTGTTCGCCGTCTCGGGCGCCGCGCTGGCGATGGCGGCGGAGATGCCGCTCATCGTCGTGGTGATGATGGGTGTCGTAACCGGGGTCTTCGGCGGGGTGCTTCGCGATGTGCTCTGCAACGAGATCCCGGTCGTGTTCCAGGATCATCGTCCCTATGCGCTCTGCGCCTTCGTCGGTTGCTGGATCTTGATCGGCGTCGATGCCCTCGGCGCCGAACCTTGGCTGGCCTTGCTGGCCGGCGCCGGCGCCACGACCGGGCTGCGTCTCTTGGCGCTGAGTCTGGATTGGCGGATCCCGCCTTGGCCGCGCAACATGGGGGACTGAAACATGGCGGTTCGGCGGTAGACGAGACCGCAGGCATCCCCGCGTACTCACTCCGACGGCGCAGCGAGATAGATCTCGGACTGCATCTCCATTAGCCGGCTCAGCAGCCGTTCGTGGGCGAAATCGATCAGTCCGCCCGAATAGAGTCGATCGATGGGGGCGGCGGTCGAGAGGATGAGCTTGACGCGTTGGTCGTAAAACTCGTCCACCAGATGCAGAAAACGCCGCGCCGCCGCTTCGTGCTCCGGCCCCAAGATCGGCACGCCGGTCAGGAGCACGGTGTGAAACTCGCGGGCGATCTCGATGTAATCCGCCGCGGACCGGGCGCCGCCGCAGAGTGCGTCGAAATCGAACCAGATCACGTCCGCACTCTGGCGCCGCACCGGAAAGGTCCGGTCGTTGACCGAGAATGCCTCGGATCCGCCCGGATGTCCGCCGGTGAGACGATCGAAATAGTCTGCCAAAGCGCGCTCGGTTGCCTCTCGACCTTTCTCATCGACGACAAAAATAACGCCGCTCCGGGTCAAGGCGCGCAACCGGTAGTCGTTGCCCCCGTCGAGCTCGAAGACGCGGGTGTGACGCTTGATCAGGTCGATGGCGGGCAGAAAGTTTTGGCGCTGCAGACCGTTGCGATAGAGCTCGTCCGGTCGGGTGTTGGCGGTCGTGACCAAGATCAGACCGCGCGCGAAGAGCGCGTTCAGAAGGCCGTGGAGCAGCATGGCGTCCGTGATGTCGGTCACCAGGAGCTCGTCCAGACAGAGGACGCGGACCTCCTCGCATAATCCCTGAGCGATGACCTCCAACGGATCGGGTTGTTTCGGAAGACGCGACATCCGGTCGTGCACGTCGCGCATGAAATGATGAAAATGGATGCGGCGCTTGCCCGGCAGATCGAGATCCCGAACAAACCAATCCATCAGGTAGGTCTTGCCGCGACCGACACCACCCCAGAGATAGATGCCGGAGATCGGCGTGACCTGGCTGCTGTGACGACCGGTCAGACGACCGATCAGCCCGCGCCCGAGAATGCCTCGATCGGGGTAACGGGGCGGCGTGCGCAGAAGCGTTTCATGCAACGCGCGGAGCAACTCGCTAGCCTCGCGCTGGGCGGCATCGAGCGGTTTGAAATCGGCCATGGGTCAGACCCCCGCCAGCCAGTCGCAGATGCGCCGGACTCCGTTGTCGAGATCCGCGATCTCGCGCGTGTAGGCGAAACGGACATGGCGTCCCGCATCGTGACGGCCGAAGTCGTAACCAGGCGTGAGAGCGACACCGGCCTCTTCCAGCAGCCGGCTCGTGAAGGTCATGGAGTCGATCTCCAGGCCCTCGGGCAAGCGGGCGTAAAGGTAGAAGGCGCCGCTCGGCTGCACCGGGATCCCGAACCCGAGATCGCGCAGGGCGGGCAACAGACGGTCGCGTCGCCTCTGAAACGCCAGCCGGCGCGTCTCCAGGATCTCGATGGTCGCCGGATCGAAGGCCGCCAGAGCAGCGCGCTGTGCGGGTGTGTTCGCGGCGATGAAGAGGTTCTGGGCCATCCGCTCCATCACCTCGACCGCGTCCGGCGGACCGGCGAGCCAGCCGAGCCGCCAGCCCGTCATTCCGAAATATTTCGAGAAGCTGTTGATCACGTAGAGATCGCCCGAGCCAAGCGAAAGCGCGGTGCGATCCGGGACATCGTAGGTGAGACCCTGGTAGATCTCGTCGACGACCAGTGCCGCACCGCGGTCTCGGCAGAGGGCATAAAGATCGGTCAGCACCTCGGGCGCAATCGATGAGCCGGTCGGATTGGACGGGGAAGCGACGACCACCGCGCGAACATCCGGCGCCCAAGCGGTCTCGGCCAGCGCGGCCGTCATCTGATAGTCCGTGTCCGGGCCTACCGGAACGGCGATCGGCTCGGCCCTCATGAGCTGCAAGACCTGTCGGTAGCAGGGATAGGATGGGTCGCAGATGAGCACCCGGTCGCCCGGGTCGAGCAGGGCCAGGAAAACAAGCTGAAGGGCGCCCGAAGCCCCTGGCGTGACCAGGATCCGTTCGGAACCGACCGAGGCATCGTACTGATCGGCGTAATAGGCGGCGATCGCTCGGCGCAGCGCGGGAAGTCCGCCGGCCGAGGTGTAGCGGGTATGGCCATCGGCCAAGGCCTGTCGGCCGGCCTCCAGGATCGGGCCGGGTGTCGGGAAGTCCGGCTCGCCGACCTCCATGTGAACGATGGAGCGGCCGAGCGCCTCGAGCGCGCCGGCACGGGCGAGCAGGCGCATGACATGAAAGGGTTCGACCCGACGGGCCTGCTCGGACAAGCGGCTTACAGCCGAGATCGGCGTCATGCGGCTCGACTCAGCCCCGACCGAAGGCGGCGCGATGCAGCCGATCGAGCGTCTCGAGATCCACCATCCGGCTATCGCCCAAATCACCGATCAGGGGGCGTGCGGGACGATCGGGCTCACCGAGGTGATCCACCACCAGCGGGGCGTCGCTCAGGTCCTGTGAAGCCGTGTAGTCGTTCACTGTCACCAATAGGGCGCGCAAACCGGCGCCCAGGGCGGAGCGGACACCGTTGTCGGAGTCCTCGACCGCGACACAATCGGCGGCGTCGAGCCCGAGCTCGGAAAGCGCCAGCAGAAAGATGTCGGGCGCAGGCTTCTTTGCGGGCACGACATCGCCGGCAGCGATCACCTCGAACCAATCATGCAGCCCGGGCTCCCCGGCGTTGTCGAGCAGCACGCTGACGTTCTCGGGTGTGGTCGTGGTCGCGATCGCCAGACGGACACCCGCATCGCGCGCCTCGCGCAACAGGCGCAGCACACCCGGTCGCAGCGGGATGGCACCGCCTTCGAGTAGCGAGACATAGTGGCGGGTCTTCGCGCGATGCAGACCGGCAATCATGTCCGCCGCGTCGAGCGACGGATCGAGACTGATCCCCTCCTCCGCAATGTAGGTCGCAATCCGCTCTTTGCCGCCGGTGACCCGCAGCAGCTCGCCGTAGCGCTCCGCGTCCCAGACCCAATCCAAACCGGCCTCGGCAAAGGCGGCATTGAAGGCCGGGCGATGTCCATCTCGCTCGGTGTCGGCGAGGGTACCGTCGACATCGAAGATGAGTGCCTTGAAACCAAGCATCGTTAGCCCTCCACGGGCATCATGAAAAAGGCCGCCAACGCGGCGGCCTTGTCGCAAATCCACGAGGATCGCGGATCAATCCTTCATACGGTACTCATCGTGGCACGCCTTGCAGGTTTCCCCGAGTTTGCCGAAGGCGTTGGAGACCTCGACCTGCTCTCCGGAGGCGGCAACCTTGGAAAGATTGTCGGCCGCCGCGATGAAGTTCTTGGCGATGGTGCCGACGTTCTCCATGTTGTCGAAGAACTCCGGCTTGACCCGAGTCTTGACGTTGCCGATATCCTTATCGGTTCCTGGGCCGAAGAGGGCGCCCATCCCGGAATTCGCGATAGCGGCGATCGCGTTCGCGGCCGCGGCGACCTGCGCTGCGTCATAGTCGCCTTCCAGGTTCGACTTGATCTTGCCCATGTTCCAGCTCATGAAGCTGTAACCGGCCTGACGGTACTGGATCTGCTCCTCGGGCTTGAGGTCGGCGAGTGCCGCGCTGGCGACGCCCAAGGCGGCGATTCCGAGGACGGTGCTGGCTAGGATTCGGTTCATTCGGCTGTCTCCATATCGGTTTGGTTTCCCCGCCCGGCGCGTGGTGGGGGATATCGGTGGGAATTTCCAGTGGCCCGGCCGCAGAGCGATGCCGCCGTCCGAGCACAAAAGCCTGTTCGATGATAACCCATGCTCGCCGGCTTGCCACCCCGGACTCAGGGGCTCAGGGGCTCAGGGGCAGGAATAATCCGGTTAACGGGGGCAACCCGGTTGGTTCGGCGACACGCTTCCGATCGGTCGCACTGCACCCGTAGTCTCCAGGTAGATCAAGGCGTCATAGCGTTCCGCCATCCGGAATTGAATGGGACACCGGCGCGGATACCGGCGCGGATAGTGGCGCGGCCGCGCACGGCGGCGCCCAGAGCGGCAGGAGTAAGCAGAACACGACGATCATTGCACGCAGCGCCCGAGCTCGCGCGATGGCTCGGCAAACGATCTCAAGCCTCATCGAATCATCCCCCATGTGTCGAGCTGCTTCGCCGGGATCTGTCCCGCCCGCACGTCAGTCCAAGCGACGCCATCCGCGTCGACAACCCGCCAATTCCCGAGCGTCGGATTGCCTTGAACCCTGCAGTCGAGCTCCGTCAGCCAGCTCGCCACCATGTGATTGGAGTTGTGATCGATGCGGTAGGGCACCGGGTGGGGCACGAAGACCAAACCGAAGGCAGGACTCTCAAGACGCCCGTCTTGCCGGCCGGACGCGAACAGCGCCTCCTGACGTGCCTGAAGCCGGTCGATGCGCGCAGCATCGGCGTGGATGACGAACACCCGATCGGTCACGACGGGCACGGCGGCGCGGATGGCGTCCGGATCATACAGGGTGTGCAGGGACTGTCGCCCGAGTGCCGCCGGGGTCCGAAGCAAGAGCACCGGAAAGGCGCGAAGCGGGCGCTGGTCGCCCTCGGCGTACCAACCCCAGTCTCCGTAAGCCCAGCGCACCAAGCCTTGGTCCGGCGTGCCGAGGACCAGACTGGTGTGGCGGCCGTGATCCAGAACATACACCGGCCGCGATTGATCGGTTCTCGGCGGCGGGAACACCGTCGCGACACAACCGCACAAGAGGAGTGTGCACACGAGCACGCCGGAACGCATCATTGATATCGATCCTCCAAACCGATCTGACGCAGCTCGATCGACCGGCACAGCGCTGAAATCGTGCCCATCCGGATTCTACACGCTGGTGATCGCGCGCAGCGGCTTGGCCGCCGCGCGCGCGTGATGCAACCCGATTCGATCGGTGGCAAGATCCTCATCCGCGTTCGACCGTCTCGGACCGCAATTCGATCTCTTCAAAAACAGGGTTCCATGAGCGCACAACTCACCCGATCACTGGCGACACTTCTCGGCGAGGTCGAACGACCCGGCGACTTCCACGCGACCGGCACCCTCGACATGCACCCGCCGCGGATCCAGGTCGAAGGCGTCGGCACCCTGTCGCTCCCGCTCCTGGCCACGCAGGCGGAGGCCCTCGTCGCCCAAGCCGAGCAGGCCCCTTACGGGCGCGGCACCGAAACCCTGGTCGACACCGGCGTGCGCCGGACCTGGCAGATCGACGGCGCGCGGGTGCAGATCTCGGGCAAGGCGTGGGCGCAGGATCTGGAGACCATGGTCGCCGACGCAAAGACCGGGCTCGGCGTGAACGGAGCGGTCTCGGCCGAGCTCTACAAGCTGCTGGTCTACGACACCGGCAGCTTCTTCATCAGCCACCGCGACAGCGAGAAGGCACCCGGCATGTTCGCCACGCTGGTGGTCGTCCTGCCTTCGGAGCACCGCGGCGGCGAGCTGATGATTCGTCATCGGGGTAGCGAGGTTCGCCTGGATCTGCGGCGGGACGAGCCCTCCGAGGTCGCCTTCGCGGCCTTCTATGCGGATTGTCTCCATGAGGTCCTGCCCGTCGTCTCGGGGTATCGACTGGCGCTCATCTACAACCTCATCCGCACCGGGGAGGATCAGCCGCTCGGACCGCCGGACTACGATCGCGAGCACCAATGGGCGGTCAAGCTGCTGCAGGCCTGGGACACTCCCGCGGCGGACGAGTCGGACGAGCCGATCCTCACGAAACTCATCTATCCGCTGGAGCACGCCTACACCCCGGCCGAGATCGGGTTCGACCGGCTCAAGGGCGCCGATGCGGCCGCCGCGGGTCTGCTGGTCGGCGCCGCGCGGGAGGCCGATTGCGACATCTATCTCGCACTGGTCTCGATCGAAGAATCCGGCTGGGCGGAACACACCGGCGGCGGTTACTGGGGCCGTCACGACGAGGAGGATTTCGAGGTCGGCGAGGTCGAGGAGAGCCGCCGGATCGTCGCTACCTGGCGCCATCCGGACGGCAGCCATCCGGACCTGGGTCCGCTGCCCTTCGAGCTGGAAGAGCTCTCCCCGCCCGGCGCCCTCGACGATCTGGAGCCGGACGAGCTTGAGTTTCAGGAGGCCACCGGCAACGCAGGGGCCAGCTTCGATCGACTCTACCAGAGCGCCGCCCTCGTCGTCTGGCCGCGCACGCATCGCGCAGCGGTCCTCAGCCAAGGCGGACTGGAGGTCAGCGTTCCCTTCCTCGGCGAGCTGGTCCGGCATTGGCAAGAGGCCGGTGCCGATCCGCAGGCGTCGCTTCGGGAGGAGGCGCATCTCCTCGCCGAACGGATTCGCATCGACTGGCCCGAGGCGGAATGGGCCCGACACAAGGCCAGCGCGGACGGCGTCGCGGCGGCCTACTTGAAGCACCTCACGGCCGTGGGCGACCTCGCCGAGATCGACGCCTTTGCGGCTGGACCGATCGCGGCCGGGGCCTTCGGGCAAACCGACAATCCCGCACTCATCGAGGCGCTGGCCGCCCTCGCGCCCGAGCGTGCGCACCGGCTGATCCACGACATCATCGCCGGGAACACAGAAACCCACCCGGTCGCCTGCGCCGATCTGCTTGCGCGCGCTGCGAACCGGGTCATCGAAACCGGGACCGGGACGGCCGGAACCTTGCGCCCGGCCGCCCGAGCACTCGTGGGCGCCCTCCCCGGTCCACGTGCGCAATCCTCTGTCGATTCCTACCGGTATCTCAGCGAATCGACCGGCACGGAGCCAACCGGTGCCATGGTGGCGAATCTCCTGAGCGGGCTCGAACACATCGACCCCGATCTGGCGCGACGGGCCTTCGAGCATCTCTTGAAGCATCCCGACCGCTACGACATCGACCGCATCCTCTTGCCCGCAGCCCTGACCTTGCACGCCGGCGAGACGACCCGCTCGCTCCCCTCCGCGCAAGCCTTGCGTGGGCTGGCGCTCGCACACCTGCGGCGGCGCATCGCCGAGCCCTTGGAGCCCCCAGCCGACTGGCGACGACCCAACCAGGTGACCTGTACCTGCGCCAACTGCCAAGAGCTCAGCCGCTTCCTGGCAGATCCGACCCGACCGGAATGGGCCTTCCGAGCCGCTCAACGCCATCGCGACCATGTCGCGGCTTCGGTGCAAACCAATCGCTGCGACCTGGACCTGGTCACCGAGCGACGCGGCAGTCCGCACACCCTCCGCTGCACGAAAAACCAAGCCAGCTATCTGCGCCGGGTGGTGCAGAGAGAGGGTGACTTGGCGCATTTGGCGCAACTCGGCGAGTCACCGAGACCTGAAGGCGCGTTCGGCTAGATCGCTCCCCGCGACGGGACATTGTCCGCCATCAAATCGATACTTTCTTGGCTCACCAGAGGCGCACCGAGTCGCGAGTGACGAGGACCGGTAAGCCGCAATGGTTAGCGATGAGAAGGGGCAATGCCCTCGAGCGAAGGCTCTTACGGGAGGATAAGCGTCGAGGCGAAAACGATGTCACGATACATGGCGTGAAGAAGGGGATACCTCAGGGTCGCGGTAGGGACCCAACCGCGACCCCGGCTCCCCAGTATCCGGGCAGGGGACGCCCGCTCGCGCCTATCGAGCGCTGGCCTCATCGCCCCACATAAAGGTGAGCAACACGTACCGCTTCCCCGCCAACACGTCCCTGGCTGCATGAAGATGCGTACCGGAGAACACTAGGGCGCCCCCCGCCGGCGGTCGGTAAAGACAGGCGTCGAACTCGGGAAAGATCAGTTCGCCGCCCTCGTAATCCGCATTCAGGTTCAGCGATAACGCGAAGCGACGATGCCGCGCGTCCGGCGTGACGTTGTCGCGGTGCAGCCGAAAATACCCGCCGGTGGCCGCATCGTAGGCTACGACCTTATACCCTTCCATATGCGTGACCGGATAGTGAAACGCCCGCGCGATCGCCGGCATGAGGCGCTCGCTTAGGGCCGCCGTGATTGCGTTCACCAGGGCCGCATCGGTCAGTCGGTGATCCCGCCGTTTCTTGGCTTGAGCGTCGGGCTCCAATACGACCGCGCCATCGGCTTGGCGGAGCATCCCACTCTCGAAGTTATCCGCGTCGTGGGCAGCAATGAGCCGCGCGCACAGCGATTGCGGCAAAACGTCCGGCACCATCAGCACTGGCGCGCTTTCCTCGCGCACCCTGAAGACCTGGGGAAGCAAGGTGTCCAGCGCGCGGTCAATGGCCATGATCGTCGGACTGGCGAGCCGGGCCGCAATCGCCAAGGTTGGACGCAGGACCAGCGCCACCGAGTCTCTTAGCGCCGGCCCGCCGAGAAACGCCCGGGTGAGGCGACCGTCATCCTGAAGGATCGGGAAGCCGAGATCGCCGCCGGGGTCGGACGTTCCCGGGACCACTCCGAGCAGCTGAGCTCGTGCGGCCAACGCGCTGAATGGTGGCAGCAGACGGGCCTCGGGCACGAACAATACAACGGTGCTCCGCCCACAATAACGCTCGTAAAACATCTCAGGCGTCGCGTTCGGACCCGATACGACGAAATCAGGCGCGATCCGCCCCGGCCAAAAGTCTGGATCTGGCGATTGCGCTGGCTGTGGCGCGGAGGAGGGTGAGATCATGCCGAAGAACGAGGGCGAGTAGGTTGCACGACGGATCTCGAAGAAGTTGGGTCAATCTTGATTCTAACTCGAGTCATTTCTCGGCTCATCAGGCTGCCAAGACGACGCGCTGCATCAGACCGCCTCAGCGACGGCCGGGAAAGATCATCGTTCCTGCGCGACACCGGTAGACCGAGCTGATTGGCGTCGGCCGGCTCTTTCCTCGGTCGGCCTGACATGCCGGGCCAAGTACTATGCAATTCGCGCGACACGATCTGCCACCTCTTCAGGAAGCTAAATTCTTAGAAAGATGTCGAGAGGAAACAAATAATCGGCTCTCCCGGATCTCAGGGAACCCCAAGGTGAGCGAAATCAGTGTTCTACGAGACCGATCTCGGTAAACTTCCATTCGAACGACTTTAACTCATTGGAAATCCGATGATTGATCAGAAGCAACTCCTGCGCCTGCTCGGACTGCCGCAGATCGCCATCGACCGTGTCGAGATCACGGACGCCGGTGTGCTGGAAATTCATGTGCACAGCACCGAAGACGGCGCGCACTGCCGGAGCTGTGGTCGACGCATCACCGAGCCGCATGGTCTCGGTGAAGAACGGCGGTTGCGCCATCTGTCGATCTTCGAGCATCGCACCGACATCGTCATTCGGCCCAAACGCTATCGCTGTCCCGATTGCCACGATCACCCGACCACCACCCAACGAGTGGACTGGTATGACCCGCGCAGCGCCTTTACCCGTGCGTTCGAACACAGCCTCTTGCGCGCCCTGATCAACAGTACCCTGGAAGACGTCGCGCACAAGGACGCCGTGACCCCGGAGCAACTCGAAGGCATTCTCGATCGGTGCGTCCCGAGCCAGATCGAGTGGATGACGCTCCCGGCGCTCCCCGTGCTCGGGCTTGACGAGATCGCCTTAACCAAAGGCCACGGCAACTTCGTGGTGATCGTCAGCGCCAGGGTTGAGGACACCCTGAGCATCCTCGCCGTGCTCAAAGACCGCACGCGCGCGAGCGTCGAGGCGTTTCTGCGCACCATCCCCAAACCCGTGAGGCGCACCGTTCGCGTCGTCTGCACCGACCTGTACAGCGGCTTCATCGGCGCGGCCAAGGCCGTCTTCGGTCAGCACGTCGCCATCTGCGCGGATCGGTTCCATGTCGCGCGGCTGTACCGCGACGCCGTCGAAACATTGCGCAAACAAGAGCTGCGCCGGCTCAAGCGCGACCTGTCGAAAGCCGAGTCCGGCGCGCTCAAGAACGTCCATTGGATCCTGCGCAAATCCGAATCCGACTTGAGCGCCGAGGAACGGCGGATCCGCGCCCGGTTATTCGCCCATTCCCCCCGACTCGCGCAAGCCCATGCCTTAAGCCAAGCCCTCACCGAGATCTATAATATGCCCCTGTCCAAAGGTCAGGCGAAGCGCAAACTCAGTGGCTGGATCCGACGGGTGAAGAACGCCGGGTTGACCTGTTTTTCAATCCTTCCTGAAAACGTTGCGACGTCATTGGGAGGAGATCACCAATTATTTTATCGAACGCCGCAATAGCGGGTTCGTCGAAGGGCTCAACAATAAGATCAAAGTATTAAAACGGCGGTGCTATGGCTTGAGCAACCTCCGGAGACTTTACCAAAGAGTGTACCTCGATCTGTGCGGCTATCGGGTTTTCGCGCGCTGAGCAATGAAAAACAAAAGGTTAAGCGTAGCGCGTCCAGCGATGTTTTCGACCAACGTGTTCGGTAAAAATGCCTACACCTTACTGTTTTTAAATATATTAGTGCTTTCCCTCAATTCCGGAAGAGCGTTACGAATAACGCGCCCAAAAGCCGTGCGGCAGGACGCTAGAATTCGGCACAAAGCTGGCCGCGGCTTTTGGGTCGCTGTTAATTCGCTTGTTGGGCCAGTGCCTGCGCCATGTTGACGACCTCTACATTCAATCGCGCACGCACGGGATGCTGCCTTTTCAGCAATGCATCGAGGTTGTCCAAAGTCGTTGCGTGAAAATACCTTTCACCGCATTCCGTGCACACTTCGGCTTCTACGTCCTCAACGATGTACAGTTTTTGCTGAAACCAGTGAGACCGTTTGACCTTTTTGGATCGGGTTTCCCCGCCGCAGAATTCACACTGCATAAATGCACCTAGATTGCGTATACGGTGATGATGATTAGGCTCGCTTCCTCTCGGAACCGGCAAACTACATGCATGCTTCGACCTGAAAGCGCTGGACCTGCAATACGATACCGAGTTCCCCTTGTGTCGTGCGTCATTTTCTTTTCGAGGAACCCTTTCAGAATGGCGTTCTCGACATCAGCGCGCTCGAACCCGTCATCCATCATCTCTTCTTCTGCATGCGAGGACAGATAATAGTCGCGGTCTACGATTCGTTGCTGAATTGTGCTGAGAACGCTCACGATGCTTCGAGATTGAAACCAAGTTGCCGCGATTGCTGCACTTTGTGGCCCAACGTGCAGCCTAAAGCGGCGCGCGCCACTGATGACCTTGCGAATTAGCACGACGCCCGTAGCGCGCTCGCTTTTAAGGCGAAGGTTAGGCTTCTTGTTTCCGGGGCACAAGTCAAGACCTGACCCCATCCGTTCCCTTCCCATCCGTTCCCTTCCTACGCGAAGTGGGCGACTTGGACGGGTCTGGGAATAGAAAACGCAGCCCGGTGGAGTTTGATTCTTTCGATTTCGTGCATCGTTTCGGCGGTCATGTAACTCTCGCCGCAGTGTGGGCAACTGACGACGGGAATATCCTCTATTAGCAAGAGGTCGCTGCCCTGCCCGAAGCTTCGAGTCACTTTTCGGACTACCGCCTCGCCAGCTCCGCAAATATCGCAAATTTGACTAGCCATTGGTATCTCTGAAGACAGTGACGATTACGAGCTTGCCCGTTGGGCCGAGTTTGACTACGGCAAATGCATTGTCGCCGTCCAATGTTGGGCCACGAATAAGCACTTTGGTTTCCGGCGGGTCCTTATCTCTCTGTCTTTCAACTACTTCCCCAGAGAGGAGCAACCGCTCCACATCGAAAATCGTTAAACTGTCGTCGTCCATTTCTTCGGCCGCGTGCACGGTAACGACATACCGATTCGTGCGCACGCATTCCCTGATCTGTCCGAGGGAGGGCTTCATTTATGCGACGTGCGTTTCTTCACTAGCCCAACGTCACCCATAAGCCGGGCCATACTGTGCCACGGAAACGCTTCAGAATTGCTTTGAACTCGATGCGCAGTACGGCCTCGGCTTGATGGGCGTGTTAGCCGTTAAGCTGCTTTGTGTCTTGCAAGAAGTTCCCTTATTGCTGGCACAAGCTCACTCGGGACCTCCATCATTGTTTGACCATTCATTTCGAATGCAGCCTCGTCTTCGGCAAGCGCATCGTCTTCTGTCTGGGTTTCGTAGTGTGCCAGAACCCTAATCACACGTTTTGAGTTCCAGCCTGGAGGGAATGAGTTTTCTTTCATTTCTGTTTTCTCCGGTGTCTGCGCCGGAAGGCAGTCAGCGGCTTACCCCTGAGTTCGTAGGCAGTGATTACGAAGACGCTGTTTGGTTCTGGATCAGGTACGTAGATGACCCTCAAGAATCTTCCGCCTGAAGTGCGTCCGAGGGCCACCCGCGAACCATCTCTACCTGGCCGATCTTCGGAAGAATAGAGCAAGATTTCTTCGACTTCGTCCTCAGAGACACGATGCTCGTATATGTGCGGTGCACCTGTCTGAGGATCGATGAAGAAACGTATGTTCATGAACTCCTGGTTATGGTTATGTGCGTGGCTAACGTTAAGCGCAGCCCGCGCCTTGGAGCAGCCTGAGCGAAGCGAAGGCTGCTCCAAGGCGTCGGGCTGGCGCGCTAGTTAGCAGTTTGCTGGACGAGACGCTGAATCGCATGTTCAAACCTGTACGCTTCGAGTGATAAGAGATTCTTCGCGGACACATTGATACCCCATTCTGGTTTGGACTTTTTGTTCTCGTACTCTCGATTGACGAAAACCCCATTTTCCTGATTCCACGTCTCTGAGGGTATAAGGTACAGTGCTGGCTCAAGTCCGTCGTTAAGAAGCGCGAGTGCGAGATGAAGCTCTTCTCTCAAGAGAAACTTGTCCTTGCGCATAAACACGTAACCGGATTGACGCAAAGACTTGACTTGTATTTCGATGAATGGCCCTGAATCGTACCTTGCGACGAAATCGATTCCGCGGTCGTCAACTTCCGTACCGTATACCTGGAATCCGTACATTGTGAATTCCATTTTCACAAAATACTCAGCAAATGCGCCAACTTGTTGCTTGTTCAGGGCGCTCCATTGAAATCTTGGCATGGGTGGATGAGGCTCGCTCGCCGAGCAAATGGTTGTTTATTAAGATGCCCCATGGCCGAAACCGATCCTATGCCAAGCCTCCTTAAAATCCGGGGTGTCGTAAGCGGACGGCTGAAGCCAAAATGATATGCGACCATCCTTTTCGCCTCGATGGGCAAGACTCTTAACTTCTTCTGGGACGAGAACAAACGAAACAGGCTCGGCGGATACGTTATTGATTATCAGCCAGTAATCTCCCATGACTTTTTCGAGGCTAGTCCCGAGCGGTACCGGATTTCTTTTGGTGAGGGTCTTAACCTGGACACCAATAAATTCCGTTCCTGCTTTGTTGTAAGCGATGATATCGATGCCTCTGGCATTTCTCGCGGTGGGCATCACGTTCCAACCCATCCGGGACAGCATGTAGCATGCGTAGTACATTCCTATGTTGCCGGTGACTTGTGGTTCTAGCTTCATGCAGTGGTTTGTAGGCTAACGTTACGAATAACGTGCCCAAAAGCCGTGCGGCAGGACGCTAGAATTCGGCACAAAGCTGGCCGCGGCTTTTGGGTCGCTGTTAATTCGCTTGTTGGGCCAGTGCCTGCGCCATGTTGACGACCTCTACATTCAATCGCGCACGCACGGGATGCTGCCTTTTCAGCAATGCATCGAGGTTGTCCAAAGTCGTTGCGTGAAAATACCTTTCACCGCATTCCGTGCACACTTCGGCTTCTACGTCCTCAACGATGTACAGTTTTTGCTGAAACCAGTGAGACCGTTTGACCTTTTTGGATCGGGTTTCCCCGCCGCAGAATTCACACTGCATAAATGCACCTAGATTGCGTATACGGTGATGATGATTAGGCTCGCTTCCTCTCGGAACCGGCAAACTACATGCATGCTTCGACCTGAAAGCGCTGGACCTGCAATACGATACCGAGTTCCCCTTGTGTCGTGCGTCATTTTCTTTTCGAGGAACCCTTTCAGAATGGCGTTCTCGACATCAGCGCGCTCGAACCCGTCATCCATCATCTCTTCTTCTGCATGCGAGGACAGATAATAGTCGCGGTCTACGATTCGTTGCTGAATTGTGCTGAGAACGCTCACGATGCTTCGAGATTGAAACCAAGTTGCCGCGATTGCTGCACTTTGTGGCCCAACGTGTTCTAGGTTGCATGCATCGTTTAGTGTACTAGACTGCATGCAGTCTAGCGCAAGAGTAGCCTACGGATGTCCGAAGTCAACACCGCCAAGCCACGCCGTGAGGACGGCTCGCCGTCGAACTGGGACCGCTACCTGGATCTCCTGATCCGACGTCAGGTTCCGGCGAAGTTCCGTCAATGGTACATCCGACGGGTCGAGGATTTCCTGAAGGAACTCAAGCCGGCAGCCTTGTCGGCGCTGACGGCAGACCAGGTCACGGACTATCTGCGACGCATGTCGGCCCGCTCCGATCTGGCCGACTGGCAGATGCGTCAGATCGTCGATGCCTTGCGCCTGTTGTTGGTTGACCTAGCACAGGTTCCCGCCGGGAAAGGGGTCGATTGGGACTATTGGTGGGAGGGGCAGCGGACTCTGCCCCCCGAGCACGCGACGATCGCGCGAAGCACGGCCATGAACGCCGAGGACGGCGCCGATCCAACGGCCATCGGCGTCCCGCGATTCAGCCGCTCGGCACGGACGTTCCCGATCCTGGAAGACCTGGCTCGAACCATCCGGGCCATGCAGTACTCGATCCGCACCGAGCAATCCTATGTCGATTGGTGTCATCGCTTCCTGCTCTTCTGCGGGAGCAAGCCGCTCGACGCCCTGGGCGTCCCCGATGTTCAGCGGTTCTCGAAGACGCAGAGTCTGGCGTACAACGCGGTGGCGTTTCTGTTCAAACACCTCTTGGAGCGTCCGCTGGAGGGCGTTAAGGCGATTTCCGCAAACTTCCATACCCGTAGGTTGTGCTGACGATAGGAAGCACAACTTGCGCCGACGGTTGGTTGTGCCTCGCACGGCTCGGCACAACCTACGCCCTCGGCATGAAGGTTTCCGGAGTTCGCCTAAGTTCTCGAAAACGCGGCGTCAGGCACGGCTGCCCGTGGTCTTGAGCCGCGACGAGATGCGCGCGCTGTTGGCGCACTTGGACGGCACACTCGGATTGATGGCCCGGCTGATGTACGGGACCGGGATGCGCTTGATGGAGTGCGTGCGGCTGCGGGTGCTGGATCTGGACTTCGACAACGGCTTGATCCTGGTGCGCAACGGCAAGGGCGGCAAGGATCGGGCGGTGCCCTTGCCGCAGCGGCTGCGCGCGCCGTTGCAGGCCCATTTGACGCGGGTCGAGGCACAGCATCGAGGCGACTTGGCGGCCGGCAGCGGAGCCGTGTACCTGCCGCCCGCGCTGGCGCGCAAGTACCCGAGCGCGCAACGCGACTGGATCTGGCAGTATGTGTTTCCCAGCGCGCGGCTGTCGCAGGATCCCGACTCGGGCCAGGTGCGCCGCCACCATCTGCACGAATCCGCGTTGCAGCGCGCGGTCAAGGCCGCGGGTCAGGCGGCACGGATCGCGAAGCGGGTGAATTCTCATGCCTTGAGGCACTCGTTCGCGACCCATTTGCTGGAAGCCGGGTACGACATCCGCACGGTACAGGAGCTGCTCGGACATGCGGACGTGTCGACGACCATGATCTACACCCATGTGCTGAATCGACCGGGGGTGCTGCCGGTGAAGAGTCCGGTGGACGCGATCTAGATGCCTGCGACGATGGGTCGCAACGCGCAGGCGCCGCTCCTTCCGTCCCGCGCCCAACCGATTCAGTCAGAACGGCCCCGTTAGGGCGCAAACCCCAGCGCCGCCCGCAAGCTCGCCGCGTCGCCGATGAACTGCACGCTCGTGATGCTGCCCCCTTCGGTCGCGATCAGGGTCGCCTTGCCGGGCTCGCTCGGCAGCATGGCGGTCTCCTCGGCCTCTCGCCCCAGCAGCATGGGATAGGGCCGCTTGCGCATCTTGGGCAGTGCGATCATCGAGGTCACCAGGCCGGGCATGGCGCTGATGTCGGAGACGTATTGGATTCCGGCCGCCGACAGCAACTCGGTCGTTTGGTCCGCCAGCGCGGTCTCGACGAGTGCGGAGACCTCGCGCTCTTTGCTGAAAATCAGCAGGCGGGTGTTGGCGTCGATGGTTTGGGTTGTGTCGTGTTGGTCTTTGAACGTCAGCACGGGCATCGGGGTTCCGGTCTCGAGTGACGCTGCGGACACGAAGACGGGAAGGAGAAGCAGGATGAAGATCAAGGATTTCAGCATCTGGTGAGACCTCGGCTCGGTGAGAAAGGGTTACAAGGACCGGTGTTGAACGGAGCTGGTGCGATCCGCGGCAGCGACGGTTGTCGGGCGGAGCGGCAGTCAAGACATCAGCGACGCGTCATGGACGTCGTTTGTTGGCCTGACTGCCGAAGAGTCGAGTACAACTCGACGAGTCCGAGCTGCGGTCAATGCGCGTCGGGTGGATCATGATTCGGGTCCGAACAGGGACCTGGAGACGCGATCGGCGCACAACCAGGATTGGCCTTCCGCGGCCGTCGCTATTTCGTATCCATCCGGATCACGCGCGGATCCTCGCCCTGCCCCGGCTCGGCCATCATGCGACGGGAGCGCTCCAGATAGAAGTGCGACGGGCCGTCGTCCGGGTTCGCCTCGAGGATCGCTTGTAACCGCTCGGCCGCCTCGGACCAGCGTGCATCCTGGTACAGGGCCAGCGCCGACTCGAAGACCTCGCAGAGGTGCATCTGCGCCTCGGTGGCGGTCTCCCGTTTGGCCAAGACCTCATAGACCGGGATCGCGTCGGTCTTGCCGACGAATTGGAAGGCGCCGAGCGAGCGCATCACCAGGTTCTCGAATCCCGCCACCACCTCGCCCGTGGCCAGGATCTGGGTCCCGACGTGCTTGTTGAGCCCCTCGACGCGCGAGGCGGTGTTGGCCGAGTCGCCGACGATGCTGTAGACGAAGCGCCCGCCCCCGCCGGCGTGGCCCACATAGACGTAGCCCGCCTCGAGACCGATGCGCAGGCGCGCATTGGGCATGTCGTGGCGTTTCCTGAAGTCTTTGATCGCCTCACCGGCATCCAGGGCGGCGAGCAGGGCCTTGCGGCGCGGGTCGGGCGACGGCTTGTCGGCGACCCAGGCGCACATGATGGCGTCCGCACGGAACTCGGTGACATGGACCCCGTGCTTTTTCAGCGGCGCGGCAAGGGTTTCGAAGTAGTCGTTCAAAAATTTGGCAAGCTCCGCGGGCGGCAAGGTCTCGGCGATGGTGGAAAAACCAGCCATGTCGGTGGCAAGACAGGTGCCGTAGACGACCTGATTAAGTTTGCCCGGATCCAGCCGGTTCTGGACCAGATCCCGCACGAGCTCGTCGGGCAGGTAATAGTTGATGGCCTCGCTGATGCGCTGACCGCGACGGCGTTCCATCAGATACTGACCGAGCAGGCCAACGAAGAGACCGATCGGCGCCATGACCAGGAGGGGTGTGGCAACCGGCAGGATCAAGGCACGCTCGACGAACATCCAGTACGCCGCCCCCCCGTAGCCGACGATCAAGACCAGGGCCGCCGGTACGCCGATGTAAACGGGCAGCGCATAGGCGAGCGCGCCCAAGGCGAGACCGAACACCAACAGGAGCACCGCGGCGCCGAGGTGGTCGAGCTGCGTCAGTGACCGATTGGTCAGCAGGTTGCCGAAGGTTGTTGCGGCGATCTCGACCCCGCTCAGGTCCACTCCGTCCTCGCGCGTGAAGACGGTGTGAAAGCGGTCCGGCTGTCCCGGATCGAACAGGTCGGAGTAGCCGACAAAGACCACCTTGCCGGCGAGTTCCAGCGCCTCGGGCGGCACGTTCGGATCCTCGATCCCCATGACCGCATGATAGGGGACGGTCGTGATGGTGCCCGGAGGCCCGTAGAAATTGATGAAGCGGTGAGCATCGCCCGCGTAGAGGGCCGCGAGCACCGCAACCGGATCCGCATCTCCCGTCGCAACGGCACCTCGCAGCTCGGGGGCCGCCTCAAAGATCGTCCGCAACCCGCGCATCAGCAGACGCAGCTGCACCGGATCCGCGAAGGCTTCGTCCGGATTCGGCAATCCGTTCAACGCATCCGGATCGACGGCCCGGATCCGGTCGAGGAGTGCGGGAAGCGCGTCCCGCTGATGGATCTGCAAGACCATGGCGGGCAGCGTCGGCGAGGCGTCGGCGCTCTCTTTGAACACCCAGAAGTGATGGACGGAGGCGCCCTCCTTGGGCAGCGGAAAGCTCGCGACGGCGGCGGCGGACTCGGCAAGCGCCGAGAATGGCGGGATTGCGTCCTCCTCCCAGACCATCCCGACGTGGCGTCCGGTCTGATCGGAGATGGGTCGCCGCTTGCCTGTAAGCAGCTCCACAAGAACGACATTGCCGGCACGGTCCAGGGCATCGACGAAGACTTGATCGGACTGCGAATCTTTGGCGATCCCGAAATGCACGTCGAAGGCGACGACCGACGCGCCACGACGCACCAAGGCGTCGACCAGCTCGCCATGAACGGATCTGGGCCACTCGCGGGGCAGACTCGGCAGCCCGAGCTGCTCGCCGGAACGGCCGTCGATGGCAACGACGACCACGTCATCGGGTGGCGTGAGCGTGCCCCGGGCTTTGAATAAGAGGTTCAGTCCGACGGACTGCTCCAATGCGACGCCGGGCGGCAGCGCCTCCAAGACAACGCCCGCCAATCCGACCGCCAGACCCACAAGAAGACCGATCAACCATCGCCGCATGAAATGATCCCGACGCGATCAGAGAGGAAGCGCAACGATCGAACACCGATCAAGCCACACGCGACAGTCGTTCCGCCGAGATGGGCAGCGGCGACAGGCTCTCCTTCTCGACGAGCCGAGGCGCCGCGGTGCCGGGACGGACGCACGCCGTTGAACCCACGACGAGGTGCCAAGAAGCCTAGCGGAACTCCGGGGGCCGGACAAGGCAGCTTTGCGCCGCTGCAACCGGCTCTTGTCCGTTAGCGGGATCTAAGGGTACGCTCACCGAAAAACCGAGGATCCTAAAGGATGACTTCGACGAGCTGATCGCCGGATCCCAGAACGCGATGCTCAGCGCGCCCTTGCTAACCCGGATGCTGGTGTTGGAGCCCGTGCTGAGCAGTTTTCCGCAGGATCGGCCCAAGCCCCGTCGTTTGGCCGAGGCGCTCGCCGCACTCCCCGAAGTCGATCGGTCCGTCGGCGGCGACCTGATTGGCGCCTTCACCAACGTGGTGAAGCACTTGGCGCCGAAAGGCTATGTTGCATCTTACTGGTGTCCCGCGTGACGATCGGTGCACCGGAGCCGGTCGATCCGTCCGATCTCGGGCCTCTCGATCCGGGTCGGTCGGACATCCCGTCAGCCATCGCTTGTCTGCGCGGGCATCTGTTTGGCGGCGACCTACGCTGCAGTCGTCGAGGATGACGCCAAGAGTCGGGCGGCATCCTGCGGCCTGTCCTGATCGGTCAAGAACCGAGCCAACGTTGCGGCGGCGCGCCGCTCCAGCGTCCTCGCCTGCTGTTCGCGTGCGAGCGTCAAGGCCCGGCCCAACCCGGCTTCCACCTCATCGATTACCGCTTCGCCTTGCCGCCATCTCAGCTCGGCCTGAAGCCGGTGGAGCTCGGCCTCGTACCAACGCTCCCCCGTACGCTCGACCGTCGCCAACGCCTCGGCCACCTGGTCGAGCGCGTCCGGCAAATATCCCGAATGAGCATACGCCTCGGCCAGTCGAGCCAAATAGTAGGGCCTGATCAAGACCGCTCCGGTCGCGTCCCACTCCTTGAGGCCCAGGCGAATCGAGACGATCCCGGCCGCCGGCTTACCCTGCTCGGCCAACGCCCATCCACGCAGGATACGCCCACCGGCCAGCCATACGGCGATCTGCTCCTGCTCGCAGTGCTCAATCAGGCTCTGGGCCTCCGCCTCCACGCGGGCCGGGGCCCCGACCCCTTGAGCGAGGAGCATGCGGGTCCAGAGGATCTGCGCGACCCCGAAAGGCTGAGCCAACTCACGGGCAAGCCGCAGACCCGTCTCGATCCGGATCGATGCCTGCTTGGGGGACCCGAGGAGCCAGTACAGCAAGGCGGCATACATCTCGCGCACCACGACCGGATCTTCTCCGTATTCCGCGACTAAATGCCGACGCGTCTGGACGTTGAGTGCGAGTTGATCGGCATCGACCTGGATCCGTGCCCGCGCCAATTCGCCCGTGAAGAGGTCGGTCTGGCCGACCGCGTTGCGCGCCGGCAGGATGCACTCCGACGTCTGCGCCCCCTCGATCACCGCTGCCAATTCCCGAGCCAATTTCCGTGCATGATGAAGATCGGCACGGGTCACGAAGTAGTTCCAAAGGCCGCAGAGCACCGGCAGCAGGGTTGGCGTCTTCGGAAACTGTCGGCAAAGGGCGTGCGCACGCCCGTACGCAGAGGCGACAGCCGGCGCACCGAACCCGTCGGTCGCGATCGCGGCGGCCCCGAGGGCGATCTGCAGCTTTAGCTCCTCGCGCCCGCGCTCGGCACCCTGCGACCAGCGTGCGAGCAGTGCGAGTCCCCGCCGAAGATGGACCTGAGCCGCCTCCGCGGCGAACCGCGTCAGTGCGGTCTCCCCGGCCAGGCGATGATAGCGGGCCGCGCGGCGATCGTCGTGGCCCCGCTCGAAGTGCTCGGCCAGCTCGACCGCGAGGGCTGCGCCCTCGGTCCCGTATCCGGCCTCCAACCGCGCGCCGATCGCTCGATGCAGACGAACGCGCCGGCTGCTGCCGATGCGCCAGTAGAGCACCTCCTGGTAGAGCGCGTGGCGAAACGTGTAGGCTTCCGTCAGGGTGCCATCGGGCCACTCGACGGGACCCCGCACCGCAATGAGCTGCTCGCGCCGCGCAAGACCCTCGCAGACCGCCTCGACCGCGGCCTCCGACAGGTCGAGCGCTGCCCCGACCGCCGCGACCGTAAACACCGGCCCGGCGACGCTGGCGGCCTCGAGAACCTGCTGCTCGGCCGTATCCAGTCGCTCGATCTGCACCTCGATGAACTGCTGCAGATCGGTCGGCAGGGTCGCCGCCGCCCTGTCCAACCCGTCGCCTGTGTGCGGATCCGCCAGCTCCGGACGCTCGAGCAGATACTCGGTCAGCTTGGCCATGAAAAGCGGTTGCCCCGCCGTGCGACGATGCACCAAGGTCGCCACGGCTCCCGCAGTCTCGGGCGGCAATCGACTCGCGACATAGATCCGTACCGCCGCCTCGTCCAGTCCGCGCAGGGCGATCTCCCGGCTCTGCCCGTGCCACTGCAGCTCGTCCTTGAGGGTCTTGAGCGGATGCCCCGTCTTGGACAACTCGATCGGCCGACAGGTGCCGATCACCAGGATGCGCGCCGCCTCGGGTCGACGCGCCAGCACCGCAAGGGCCTCGACGGTGGCCTGGTCGCACCACTGCAAATCTTCCAGGAAGAGCACCAGCGGCCGCGCGGCGGCGATTGCCTCGAGGGCGTCGGCCAGCTCCCGCTGATAGCGGTGCGCATTCACCGGCGCCTGACGGTGCTGCATGGCCTCGCGCTCGGGCGGCGTCAGCACGCCCGACAACTGGGCGAGCCAGCCCGGCGCTTGTTGGCGAAGATGGGCGATAACCGTCTCGCCCCGCGGTCCACGACACAGGCGATTCAATGCCTCGAGCATGGCCAGATAGGGCTCGCCGGCTCCGCTGTGCTCGACACATTGACCACGTCCGAGCCAGATCTCGGGCGAAAAGATCGCAGGGGAGATTGAAGGATCCTTCAACGACCGGATCCAGGCATCCACCAGGGTGCTTTTGCCGATACCTGCCTCGCCGGTCACGAACAGGATACGGCGCCGGCCCCGACAAACCTCGTCGTAGCAGTCCCGGAAGCGAACAAGCTCGGCCTCACGTCCCAGGACGACCGGCGCGGCAACTGCGGGGAGCCCCGCCTCCCCGGAGGTCGCCGAGTCGACCGGCGCGATGAAACGATAGCCGCGCCGGTGCAAGGTCTGGATATAGACCGGCGCCTTGGGATCATCGCCCAAGCTCCGGCGCAGCTCGCCGATGGAAACCGCCAAGGTACCCACGCCGACGACCGTCTTGCGCCAAACCTCGGCCAAGAGGCGGTCGTGCTCCACGACTTCACCGGGATGCTTGAGCAGGTACCAAAGCACTTCAAGCGTCTTGGCACGCAGCGGAATCTCGGCCTCATGTCGCCACAAAGGTCCACGGGGTCCGGCTAGCCGATAGGGCCCGAAGCAGACTGCGGGTGGCGGTGTCATCGCGTTACTGTGCTCCAGAGAGGGCCATCAGGCCGTTCCGTGTATACAAATGTCCCGCCGAAGGATTCGGAAGGGGCCTGATTCGGCACCCGCACACAGAGGCCGGCGAGCGGGCCCCATGACGGGGCGGCGTGCAACCCGGTGCATTTCAGACGGATGCCGGGGTTTTCATATCAGGAATCGATTGGAAATTAAACTGAAATTTAAGAGATCTTTAAGGACTCCCGAGACAAGTGGCGGGTAGCCTAAGTCCGACGATCAAGCTAGGACGAATTCAACCTATGCACGACCACCGCGCGCGCTGCCGCAATGGCTGCCCTTCGATCCGCAACCCCCGCATGACGGTTCTCGAAGAGGCCCGCATGAACATCAAGGTGTCGCTCGGGATCTTGGCGCTCTGCTCGGCGGCGCTCTGGAACCAGGCTCGCGCCGACACGGCTTGCGACTCGGAGGCCGGCCGGCTGGTCTCGGTGCAGGGCGCCGTCGAGGTGCAATCCGCTACAGGCGGCGAATGGCGGGAAGCATCGCTTGAAGGCCGGCTCTGCCGAGGCGATTCCATCCGGGTCGGGATGCGCAGTCGAGCCGCGATCGCGCTCATCAACAATGCCGTTCTGCGAATCGACGAAAACACCACCATGCGGCTCTTGGACGTCACCGGCGTGGACTCGGAACAGTCCTGGCTCGACCTCGTCGAGGGCGCCATCATGTCCTTCAGCCGCAAGCCGAAGCTGCTCAAGGTCAGCACGCCCTACCTCAACGGGTCGATCGAAGGGACCGAATTCTTGGCTCGGGTTCAAGACAATGCATCGCAGATCACCGTCTTCGAGGGGAGAGTCGTCACCTCCAATGCAGAGGGCTCGCTGTCCGTGTCGGGTGGCGAGACAGCGATCGCCGCGAAAGGCAAGGCACCGCAACCGCGAACCCTCGTGCGGCCGCGCGATGCGGTTCAGTGGTCGCTCTACTATCCGCCGATTGTGGCGCTCGGGGGAAGCCGGAACGGCGCGGACACCTCCTCGCTGCGCGAAGCAGCGGACCTGCTCTCGGTGGGGCGGGTCGAGGAGGCGCGGACCATCGTCGAGCGAGCGATCGCGGATAGCTCGGATGCCGGCCTCGCGTTTGCACTGAGGGCGGTCATCAAGGTCACGCAGAACGATCGGACGTCGGCGCTCACGGACGCCGAGCAAGCCGTGAGCTTGACCGATGCAGCCGCCGCGAAAATCGCCCTCTCGTACGCGCAGCAGGCCGATTTCCGGATCGAAGCGGCGCGAGACACCCTGCGGACCGCCGTGGAGCAGCATCCCGACGATGCCCTCGCCAGGGCCCGCCTCGCCGAGTTGGAGCTGATGCTCGGCCGCCGCTCCGAGGCCCTTGCCGACGCACAGGCCGCTGGCGCAATGGCGCCGGATCTCGCGCGGACCCAACTGGTGCTCGGCTTCAACGCGCTCGCCTCGTTTCGCAACCGCGAGGCGAAGGCGGCATTCGAGCATGCCATCAGGCTGGATTCGGCCGACCCGCTTGGACATCTCGGTTTGGGTCTCGCCAAGATCAGCAGCGGCGAGCTGGCCGACGGGGGTCGCGATCTCGAGGCAGCCGTTGCACTGGACTCGAACAACGCGCTCCTGAGGGCCTATCTCGGCAAGGTCTATTTCGAGGAGAGGCGAAACCCCCTCGATGCCCAGCAGTTCGACATCGCCAAGGAGCTGGATCCGCTCGATCCGACGGCCTACCTCTACGGCGGCATCCTCAAACAGACCATCAACCGGCCGGTCGAAGCCGTGGCCGACCTGGAGCGCTCCGTCGAGCTCAACGACAACCGCGCCGTGTACCGGAGCCGCTTGCTGCTCGACAAAGACCGTGCCGCGCGCGGCACCAGCCTGGCGCGCGCCTACAACGACCTGGGTTTCAAGCAGCTCGGACTCAACCAAGCGACGCGCTCGCTGGTGTTCGACCCGGCCAACGCATCGGCCCATCGTTTTCTGTCGGACACCTATGTCGGCACCCGCCGCACCGAAATCGCCAGGGTCAGTGAGATGCTCCAGGCGCAGCTCCTGCAGGACGTCAACATCAATCCGGTTCAACCCAGCCTGACCGGGACCAACTTGAACATCGTGACGCTCGGCGGACCGGCTCAGCCCGGGTTCAACGAGTTTACGCCCTTGTTCGAGCGCAACACGACTCAGCTCAACGCAACCGTACTCGGCGGCGGCAACGAAACCTACGGCGGCGAAACCGTCGTGTCCGGTGTCTACGACCGTTTTTCGTTCAGCGCCGGAGGCATGGCCTACGAGACCGATGGCTGGCGACCGAACAACCGGATCGACCAGACACTCATGAATTTTTACGCGCAGTGGGCCGTCACCGACGTGCTGAACGTTCAAATGGAATACCAGCAGCGACGCTCGACCGAGGGCGACCTCGCGTTCAATTTCGACCCGGAGGATTTTCTGCTCGACAAGACCTGGGAGCGCGATCAATCCACAACGCGCCTCGGCTTGCGATTCTCGCCGACGCAGCACTCCACGGTTCTGTTGTCTTATATCCACAACGACAACGACGAGTCATTGGATCAATCCGATTCGATCGATCCCTTCACCCTGTTCAGCATCGACACCGACATCAAAGATCGCGGCAACCAGTACGAAGGTCAATACATCTATAAAAGCGACTTGCTCAATCTGATCGTCGGCGGTGCCTACGGCACCACCGACCGGACGATTCGCGACGATGTGGCCTTTTCCGATCCCATCTTCGGGCCATTCCTCACCTTTGCCGAAACCACCGAGCAGACCATCGAGCATCCGCGCGGCTACGTCTATACCAATCTCCCGACAATGGCCGACCGGTTGTTCTGGACGCTCGGATTGAGCTATGACGACTATTCGGAAGGCGTCCTGGAGGAGACGAGCGTCAACCCCAAGCTCGGCGTCCAATGGGCCGTCACCGAGGACTTTTTGCTGCGGGCCGCCGCCTTCAAGACCGTCAAGCCGCTCTTGGTCAACAACCGGACCTTGGAGCCGACGCAGGTCGCCGGGTTCAATCAGTTCTTCGACGACGTCAACGGGACTGAATCATGGCGCTACGGTCTGGGCTTGGATTGGCGGATCTTTCCCGGGTTATCCACCGGCATCGAGCTGACGCGGCGCGACCTGAACGAGCCGGTCCTTGTTCTGTTCGAAGAGCTTCCGCGCGCCGATATCGAGGTTCGCAATGAAGAGCTGCACCGTCTCTATCTCTACTGGACGCCCTCGGAACGCTATGGTGTGACGGGCGAGGTCGTTTACGACGAGTACCGGGCCGAAGATGGCGTCGGAACACTGTTCGCAGACCTTCCCGAGCGGGTCAGGACCCTCCGCGTGCCGCTGGGGGTGACCTATTTCGATCCATCGGGATTCTTCGCCGGGATCCAGCTGACCTATGTCGATCAAGATGTCCGCCGATCCGAGCTTGCGCTGGGCGCGACGGGGACGGATCAATTCTTCCTCTTGGATCTTGCGGTGGGATATCGCTTTCCGAAGCGTTACGGAATCGCGAGCGTGGGCGTGAAAAACCTTTTCGGCGAGACCTTTTATTACCAAGACGACAGCTTCCGGACCTTTTCGTCCGAGGCTTCGACCGGACCCTACATCCCCGAGCGCGTCCTGATGGCGCAGCTCACCTTAAGCTTCTAAAACTCCAGGATCCTCACCATGCACGATTCATCCTTACGCGTCTTATCCATCCTGTGCGGCGGATGCCTGATGCTCGGCGCGTCGATTCCCGTTTGGGCGACCTCGAGCTGCCAGCCGCCGATGCCGACGGATTGGAATGCCAGACCGCTGCCGGACGGGGCCTCCTGGTTTACGCCCTACAGCGGATCGGTCGGGAACTGTCCGATCGGACAGACCGGGTGCTCGATCACCTTCGGCGGAGGATATGGGTATGGAACGCCGACGTGCACCTTCCAGTCGACCGACACGCAGGGCGGTCCGATCCTCGTCACGATCGAGAGCACGGCTGCCTCCGGGATTGCCAGTTGGACGGCGAGCTGCACCAAGGACCAAAGCCCCGTGAGTTGCGTCGGGGTTGCCTTGGTGGATTCGGTTCGGGCGTCCACGGGCGGGAAGTCCGGCAACGGGTGCTTTTACGGGTTCGACGTGGATGCCGCAGCCGGGCAGGCCGGCACGGTTCCCTCGCTGAAGAACCTGACCTTGTGCAGCGACGGCATCTACGAACCCATCCCGGCGCCGATCCGCGAACCCGCGGTCGTCCAAGGATGCTATCTGCAGTCCGGCGAGACTGCAGTCATCCACGGCGTCGAGGTCAGTTGTCCCACGGTGCCGAACGGCGAGCAAAGAACCATCATCGTCGCCAAGGACACGGAGACGGATCTGCAGGGCGACCTCACGCGGCCTCAGGGGTTCGGATTCACCAATACCGATGGCATCATCGATTTCAACAATATCTGCATCTGTGTCGGTGGATCGGTCGACGAGATCGAGGAGATGGAATGCAATCCCAACCCGGAGGTCTATACCGATCCGGCCTTCGACGGTCTTCCGGAATGCACGATCTCAGCTGACTCGCAGCCCCCTGTCGAGTTATCGATCCAGAATCCCTATTGCGTGACCGTTGGCGGGGGACGACGCTGCTACTGAGCGCACTGCGGCTCGGGAGCTCAAGCTCCCGAATGCCTTCAACCCATGGGAATAGGCAACCAGCGTGGTGAGATGCCGTCCTTGAGCGATCCGGCATCGCGACACGGGCTCCGTGATACAGGCGACTAGCGTGGCCCACCCGGTCATCCGGATGACGCCGTCGCGGGGCGCGATCTTTTACTTCAAGCGGACAATGCCTATGCAGATCCACTCCGAGCTGTTGGATGACGATATCCTCAAAGTCACTCTTGAGGGACGCCTCGACGTCGAGGGGACGCAAGCCATCGATCTCAAGCTCACGACCCTGACGGCGACGAGCCGCAGGGCGGTACTCGTTGATCTGAGCCAAGTCGACTTCCTGGCCTCGATCGGGATCAGAACACTCTTGACCTGCGCCAAGACGACGTCGAAACGCGGTGGCAAGATGCTCCTGGTCAACCCGCAACCCATGGTTCGAGCGGTTCTGGATCGCTCGGGCGTCTCCTCCCTGATCCCGGTCTATGCAGATGTAGAGACAGCACTTGGAACCCTCGACGGCGCATGAGGTGACCGACCCCGAGGTGACCGGCGAGATGCAGGTCGAGGCGTTCGTGATCGAGAATCGACTCGCCGAGATGCGTCGCGTCGAGTCGTGGCTGAGCGAGATCACGACCGCTTGGGCTCTTCCGGATCAGGTCGCCTTCGCGGTCGACCTGGTGATCAACGAGGCGGTGACCAACGTCATCAATCATGCGTTTCGCGACTTGGAGCAGCATGACATCCGGATCGTCCTCCGCAACGGGGATGACGCTGTCGAGATCGAGGTCACGGACGACGGGGTTGCCTTCGACCCAATCGCCCGACTCGACGTCGCGCCCGCCGACGGCCTTGAGCACGCCGAGGTCGGCGGGCGCGGCATCCAACTGATCAAGCGCTTCAGCATCGATCAGAGATACGACCGTGTTTCCGGGCAAAACCGCCTGCGAGTACGAATTGCACGCCCCCCGGCGAGCGATGATCTGGAGCTGATCGCTCACCATGCCCTGTTCGCAGGTATAGCACCGATCATCCTGGAGCCAATCCTCGAGGGTTGCGAAGTGCGCAGCGTTGGGGCCGGGGAGATCCTACTGGAACCCGGTCAGACCAACCGACACCTCCACCTGGTCCTGGAAGGCCGACTGAAGGTTCATCTCGATCGACTCGGCTCGGACGAAGGCTTCGTGATCGAGGCCGGCGAGTGCACCGGAGAGATCTCAGTCGTCGATTGCAGACCGGCCAGCGCCTTCGTCGTCGCAAGCATGCCGAGTCGCCTCCTGCTCCTGCCGGAAGCCCTCCTCTGGGATGAACTGCTGCGGATTCCTCGAATCGCAAGGAATTTCATGCGTCTCTTTGCCGACCGCATGCGTGCACGCACGCAGGTGATGCAGCAAGCGCTGGAACAGCGCCTGAGATACGAGCATTTGCAGCGGGAGTGGGACGTCGCACGTGAGATCCAACTCGGCATGCTGCCGTGTCGCTTGGACCTCGGACCCGAAATCGAGATCGATGCCGGGATGATGGCGGCACAGGAGGTCGGCGGGGACTTCTACGACGTCTTTCCGGTCGGCCCGGACGAGTACTGCATCGCCATCGGCGACATCTCCGGCAAAGGAATGCCGGCTGCACTCTTCATGGTGCGCACCTTGACCATGCTGCGGAGCGAGCTGTTGCTCGATCAACCGCTCGACGAGGCCCTAAAGCGCATCAACCGCAGGCTCTGCGCCGAAAACCCGACCGCGATGTTCGCCACCTTGGTGATCGCCCTGATCAACAAGCGGACCGGAGTCCTGCGTTACGTGAATGCCGGCCACGACCCGATCCTCCTGGGAGATCGGGGCATCGGGTACCGGATCCTGCCACCGCCGCGCGGAATCCTGGTCGGTGCCTCCGAGGAGGCGACCTACGAGGTCGCGAGCGTGGGTCTTCGGCCGGACGACGTCCTGGTGCTCTACACCGACGGTGTCACCGAGGCGATGAACGCAGACCGCTGCCTATTCACGGTCGACCGACTGCTGGAATGCCTGTCGAAGCAACCTGCTCGCTCGGCGAGCGCACTTGCGGAACGGGTCAAGGACGCCATTAAAGTCTTCGAGGCGGGCGCTCGGCAGTCGGATGACCTCACGTTGGTGATCCTCAGATACCGAGGACAGCAGCCGCCTGTGGATCTATGCCGAGGGCCGGGTGTCGAGAACGGATCCCTGCAGGTCTGAGCGAGCTTCTATCTTTTCGTGTACGATATCCCAGGTTCGCGACGCAGTCGCAGGACGTCGGTCACCTGCCGTCGCCGCAAACAGCCTTTGGAAGGGAACTGATGCCATTCAGGCTTAGACCCCGGATGTTCGCAGCAAAGGGACGTTTAGACCGTCGGAATCCGCTGCCTCCCAGACGTCGATCAGGCCCAGGAACCTGCGCAGGTTTTCACGGGCAAGCTGCTCGTATCGCGAATAAAAGAAATCGGTTGAGAAGATCCGGGGGCGACGCAGCATCGACTCCAAAAACACACGCTTGATGCGGCAATAGTCTTGGTCCGAGCCTCTAAACTCGGCGCGCAGATGTCCCGTATCGCGCAGGTAGCATTCCCAAGGACAACCCAGACTGGCGAGATCGATGTCGCACAGGAACCGGTGGTCGGGGTCGCTCTGTTCCTGCCGATGCGTGGTCACCAGGATCAAATCCACGACCTCCGCGATAAAGGAGGCCGGAATACGACCACCGGCTAGACTACGAAAGAGCTCGGCACTGAGGGCCTCGTTGTCGGAACCTCCGGGCTCGTTGATGATATCGTGGAACCAAATGGCCATCTCCACCTGATCACGGCGGACGATCCGCTCGACAGCCAGATCGAATTCGGACAAGCAATGCGCGAGGTGACGTTTGTCGTGATAATGCCGATGCGATTCGGTGTAACGATCTTCAAGGCTGCGCCAGGCAACGCACGGATCGCATGAAGATTCCGGGAGCGCGCAACGATGCCAGAGCTGAATGAAACGGTCGCGCAGCTGATCGTCCGTCCAAGTATCCTTATCGAATACGTGTCGGACGCCATCGGCCGTAGCGGTCGTCGTTGTTTGGCTCAAAAGCTCCGCCGTCGACATATCCACAACACTTGTTCCCTAGAGTGAATGGCGTGAAATCGCTCGTTTGTTACAGCAAAGGCCATACCTTGATGCACCAAGGATGAATTGTTCCCGCCGTCTTCGCGGTTACACATGCCCTGGAGCCAACGCTCGAGGCGTGAAGAAGGCGGAGGAGCACCGGCCCGAATGGGCGTCTCGACAACCAGTCGTTCCTCGGCGGTGCATCCGCGGTCTCGCCTGCACCAAGCCGAGACATCCGTGGCTGCAACGACGAACATCCAAGCGACCTGTCGATCCAGCAGAATGACGGAAAAATAGTACAAAATATACGTAGGCCGCTCATTCGGTCCCGTTAGCTTTAGAGATCATTGCCTGTTCCGGAAAATCAAGGCGTGCCAACCCCGGCATTTCGCTGTCTCGTCACGACCGATTGAGTTTGCGCACGGCTTTTGCTTCGTCTAGACGGATTTCATTCGGTCGGGCGATCGATCTCGGCGCGATGAGGGTTGAACAGTATCCACCCTCCGGGCCCTTCGACACACGCCGGTGTTTTCAGGGACCGGCCTCGATCGGACACACGGTTTCTGAACATCTCTCAGGAGTCTCAATGGATAAGCGGGCCTTCCAGTTCTCTCCGGTTCAGCGTTACCTCGACCGTATCCATGAAGAATTGCTCGATCTGAACGACGGTGCCGTCGCCGATTATATCCCGGAGCTGACGCGCGCCGATCCATCCTGGCTCGGGATCGCGATGGTCACGGTCGACGGGCATGTCTACCAGGTCGGCGACTCGCGTCAGAGCTTTACCATTCAATCGATTTCAAAGGCGATTACCTATGGTCTGGCGCTGGAGGATCGCGGGCTCGACCAGGTGCTGAGCAAGATCGGCGTCGAGCCCTCGGGCGAGGCCTTCAACTCCATCAGTCTGGAGCCCGACACCGGGCGTCCGATGAACCCGATGATCAACGCGGGCGCCATCGCGACCACGGGCTTGATCGAGAGCAAGCCCGACGCCCCGCCGATGCAGCGGATTCTCGAAATCTTCGGGCGCTACACCGGCCGGCCGATGGAGATCGACGAGACGGTGTATCGCTCCGAAAGCGACACCGGCCATCGCAACCGGGCGATCGCGCACCTCTTGTTCGGACATGGGATCCTGGATCGCACGCCCGAGGAGGTGGTCGATCTGTATTTTCGGCAGTGCTCCATCCTGGTGACCGCTCGGGATCTGGCGATGATCGGTGCTTGTCTGGCCAACAACGGGGTGAATCCGGTCACCGGGGTCGTCGCGCTGCAATCGCGTTATGTCGAGAAGGTGCTGAGCGTCATGAGCACCTGCGGCATGTACGACTTTTCGGGTGGTTGGATCTACAACGTGGGCATGCCGGCGAAGAGCGGCGTGGGCGGCGGGATCATGGCCGTGCTGCCCGGACAGTTCGGTCTCGGTGTCTTCTCGCCGCGCCTCGACGCAAAGGGCAACAGCGTCCGCGGCATCGAGGCCTGTAAGCGGCTGTCCAAGGATTTCAGCCTGCACCTCTTCCATGTCGCACGCTCGACCTCCGCCACCGTTATGCGTCAGGTCTACGACTGCGCCAAGCGCAGCTCGCGTCGCCGCCGCAGCCCGGCGGAGATTGCCGTACTCGCGGCGCAAGGGCATCGCATCCGCGTCTACGAGCTGCAGGGAGAGCTGTTGTTCGGCAGTGCCGAATCGGTCGGCGTAGAGATCCTCTCCGAGCTTGCCCGGGTCGATTACCTGGTCGTCGATCTCAAGCGCGTCATCGGGACCGACCGCGCATCGATCCTCGTCTTGAGCGAGCTCGCAGGTCGGATCGCGACGGAAGGCAAGCATCTCTTCTTCACGGATTGCAAGAACCTCTATCGCTTTCGCAAGCATCTGCTCGGCGAATCGGTCGGCACGCCGGAGCCCAGACAGGAGCCAGGCCCGCTGCATTTCGAGGATGCCGATCACGCGGTGGAGTGGTGCGAGAATCAACTGATCGCGGAGGCCGCGACCACCGGGACCGCGGCCTCGGTTCAGGATCTCGGCGCGCAGTATCTCTGCTCGGGCATGACGAGCGCCGAGCTCGAGGAGCTTCGAGCCTCGGGCGAAGAGCGCACATTCGCGGCCGGCAATGGCATCTTCAGGGCCGGGGATGCGGCCGAGTCCATGTATTTCATCTTCAGCGGCGAGGTGGAGGTCTGGATCGACTCGGGTTCGGGCCACCACCTGAGACTCTCGACGCTGGGACCCGGCATGGTCTTCGGCGAGGTCGCCTTCATGAACCAAAAACGCCGAACCGCCAACGTGTCGGCCGCGACCGAGACTCAATGCCTGGAGCTGCGTTTCGAGTCCATCCGGGAGGCGCTGCGGATCAAGATGCTCGTGAACATGGCGAGCCATTTCGCGAGCAAGATCGAGCGCGACACCCAACTCATCCAGCAGCTCGGTTGAGCGGCAACCGGCCCGGATCACCGAACGCAAAGTCAGGCAGTCGCATCGCCAAGGCGGGTTCCCCAGACCGCATAGATGGGATCGGATTCGGCCAGCCGGTCGGCGTATTTGTCGTCCCGCGGGCGCTGAAGCCCTCGGAGACTCCAGGTTTCGAGCTGGCCGAAACAGCCGGACTCGCGCAGGTACTCGAGCACCAGACCGAGCCGCTCGAACTCGTGAAGCTCCTGCCAGATGCGGATCACCTTCGGCGGGAACCAGCGGTTGGAGAAGGTGAGGATAAACCGCCCGCTTGGCTTCAGCACGCGGGCCACCTCGCGGAACACCTCGAAGGGTCGGGTCAGATACTCGACCGAGACGGTGCAGATCACCGCCGAGAAGGCGACGTCGGCGAACGGCAGGGTCGGATCGCAATTCAGGTCATGGACCACGCGCTCCGTCAGGATCGGATTGGCGTCCAACTCCGCCATGTTCATGCCGAGACCGGTCACCGCCGCGGGCTCCAAGGCGGGGGGCAGATGCGAGTGCCAGCTCGTCATCAGGTCCAGGATGCGTGCGTCGGCGGGGATCAGGCGGCCGTAGAGGTCGCTGATCTCGGCGATCGCCGTGCGGTCGAGATGGTCGACGAGTCGGGCCGCTGCATAGAAATCCGCGTCCGGACGCGGATCGGGACGCGCAAACGGGTCGTCGGTCCAGAAGTCGGTCGCCTGGCGGTGCCAACGCGCCTGCATGCCGGGACCATCGTCGGTGATCAAGGCATCCACCGCGGTGCACCGCCCGCCACGCTGATCGTCCCAGGCGGGAATGGCCTCGATCCGCACGGCCACGTCGAGCGTCCTCTCGGCAAGCGGGTGATTCAGATCCGCGGTGAGCCGATCCGCCTGCACATCGACCACGCGCAGCGGCCGTCGGTCGCTGCCCGAGAGGCCTTCGACATCCTTGAGGATACCGCGCGGGTAGAAACGCCCGACACGCGGCTCGATCGAGCCCCCGGCGGCGAGGCGCCGCTTGAACTGCTCGGGACGCAAGCTGCGCAGCAGCTCGTCGCGTGTCGGCGGCAACAGTGCGCCCGGCTCGAAGCGGAGGGTCGCGCGATGGCCGACGTGGCGATCCATGATCTCGGTCGCCAAATCGGGCGGGAAGGGATCGCGCCGGAGGTCGAGCCGCGTTGCGATCCGGCTGTCGGTGTGTATCGCGTCATCGCTTTGCCAGTGCAGGTCGAAGCGGATGCGGGCCAGCGCTTGGGTGCTCGTGCGTTCAGGCGGATCCTGCATCGGTGTCTCGGGCATCGCATCGGCCTTGGTCTGTAAAAGGTCCAGTCTGCGTCGAGTGTCGAGCGGCGCGCACCACGGCGACGCACCGCGAGCGGATGTTGTGCTTCCTCGCGTCAGCACAACCTACGGCGCTTCTTGATCTGCCGGGCCTGCGGGGATCAGGGCGTTCGCGCGACTGCCCAGACCTGGATCCGTTGAACCCCGGCCTTGCGCAACACCCGGCTCAACTCGGCGACGGTGCTGCCGGTCGTCACGACATCGTCGAGGATGGCGACATGGCTCCAAGGCAGCGAGCCCGGAACCAGAAACGCGCCGCGAATATTGCGATGGCGTTCTCGCTCGTCGAGCCCGGCCTGCGGCGGGGTCGGAGCGATGCGGATGCAGGAGGCGTGATCGATCGGCAGGGCCAGATCCCGGCCGACGACGCGGGCGATCTCCAGCGCCTGGTTGTAGCCGCGGGTGCGCAGCCGGGACGCATGCAACGGGACCGGCAACAGCACCTGCGGGCGAGGCGGATCGACCTCTTGGACCCGATCGGCGAGGCATTGACCGAGCACGCGCACCAGATTGAGCCGTCCGCGAAACTTCGCACCTCCGACCAGCATCGGGATCGCCGCCTCGTAGCGAAAGGCGGCAAGACTGGTCTCGAACGGCGGCGGGCGCCCCTGACAGGCAGCGCACCGCGTCCCCGCAGGCATCGGGCTTCGGAAGGGGACGGCGCATTGGAAACAGCAGTCGCGGTTATGCGGCAACTCGGTCGCGCAGCCGAGACAAAGGTCGCGCCCTCCTCCGCTCACGAGGCCGGGCGCACCGCACAGGACGCAGGTCGGCGGGAACAACACCGACATGAGCCGGGTGATCACGCCGCCCTTCTCGAGGGAATCACCGAACATCGGTTGACAAGCGACCGAAGCCCACTAGCATATGTGGTTTTTCCGCACTCGGAAATCGGCCCATCACGCCCATGTCACCCAAACCTTCCCCACTCCATGTCTCCATCCTGCGCCACGATTGGTTGGTCGAGGAGATCCAAGACATCCTCGACCTCCCCTTCACCGATCTGATGTTTCGCGCCCAGACGGCGCATCGACTCCACTTCGATCCGAACCGCGTCCAGGTCAGCACACTCTTGAGCATCAAGACCGGCGCCTGCCCCGAGGACTGCGGCTACTGCGCCCAGAGCGCCCGCCACGAGACCGGGCTCGAGCGCGAGTCCTTGATGCCGATCGACGAGGTTCTCGAAGCCGCGCGGATCGCCCGCGCGCAGGGGGCGACCCGCTTCTGCATGGGCGCAGCCTGGCGCAATCCGACCGACAAGAACCTCGAGCAGGTCATCGCTATGGTCGAGGGCGTTCACGGGCTCGGACTGGAAACCTGCGTCACCTTGGGGATGCTCACCGGAGCCCAAGCGCACCGTCTCAAGGACGCCGGGCTCGACTATTACAACCACAACCTCGACACCTCGCCCGAATTCTACGGCCAGGTCATCACGACACGCACCTTCCAGGATCGACTCGACACCCTTGAGCACATCCGCGACGCGGGTCTGAAGACCTGCAGCGGCGGGATCCTCGGCATGGGCGAGTCGCGGCGCGACCGTGCCTCCATGTTGCGTCAACTCGCCAACCTGCCGGCCCATCCGGAGTCCGTCCCGATCAACCTGCTGGTCCGGGTCGAGGGTACACCGCTTCAGGCGAGCGAGACACTGGATCCGTTCGAGCTCGTCCGCGTCGTTGCGGTCGCGCGCATCCTGATGCCGGCCTCCTATGTGCGCCTCTCCGCCGGACGCAGCGAGATGAGCGACGAGCTGCAGGCGCTCTGCTATCTCGCCGGCGCCAACTCCATCTTCTACGGCGATCGCTTGCTGACCACGCCGAATGCCGAGTCCGACCGGGATCGCGCCTTGTTTGCGCGCTTGGGTCTGGCTTTCGAAGAGATGGACCCCGAACGCACCGAGCCTGGCGCCTGCCACAAGGCCAAACAGGCATTGGATGCGATTGTCGAGCACTGACTGCCGCGCGAGTCGGTCATGTCGTCTCGATGTCACGCAAACGGAGAAACAGATGCACGCAACGATTACGGGTAACCTAGCCTTGGCAGCCGGCCTTGCCCTGACGCTCAACACCGCCTCCGCCGACGAAGTCACGGATCAACTCGACGCGGCCAAGCAGGCTTACGAGGCCGGTGAGCTCAGAACGGCAGCGGAGACCCTGAACAGCGCACTCGAGGCGATTCGCACACAGATCACGGCCGAGCTTCTGAAGCTGTTTCCGTCACCTCTCGAGGGATGGACCGCGGACGAGGCGCAGTCCCAGTCGGGCGGCCTCGCGTCCATGTTGACCGGGACCCACCTCAGCCGCCGCTATGTCCGGGACGACGGCGCCGAGGTGACCCTCATCCTGATGGCCGACTCCCCGATGATGCCGATGCTGACCATGGCCATCTCCATGCCATTCATGATGCAGGCCAACGAGGATCTCAAAAGCTTCTCGCTCAAGGGCGAGCGCGGCATGATGGAGCACACCCCCGGCACCCAGACCTACAAGGTCACCCTCATGGTCGGAAACCGCCTCCTGGTGCAGGGCGAGGGCTCCGGTCTGACGGATGCCGCTCCGCTCGAGCAGTATCTTCAGGCGCTGGACTTGGAGGCCATCCAGAGCGCCTTAACCGACTGAACCGCGTCCCGAGCGATATGCATCGTTTTCGATATGAGGCTAGGCTCGCCGCTACAAATGGTCTTGGCAGGACGCGGTTCAGGAAACCGGAAGACCTGTAGCCGAGACGGGAGTAGGTTGTGCCGAGCCGTGCGAGGCACACCCTGCCGTCGGTGCAAGTTGTGCTTCCTATCGTCAGCACAACCTACGGGGATGGCATTTTCGGGAAATCGCCTGAGTCGCCCCTACGCTTAGGTCGTTTATTCTCGGAAATGTCTGAGGCGTTTAATCTCTGAAACCGCGTCGGCGCCAAGGCCCGCAGACACCATCCAAGATCAACCCCGAACGACGATCGCGCATAGCCCAACGGGACGCGGTTTCACGTCAAGCCCGCTCGATGGGGAAGGCCAAGACCTGATCGATGTGCGTAGCGCCGATGGCGATCATCAACAAACGGTCGAGCCCGAGCGCAACCCCGCTCGAAGCCGGCATGCCTGACTGAAGTGCCGCAAGCAGACGCGTATCGGGGGGGATTTCGGCCAATCCGCGCCGGCGACGCTCGGCGCAGTCGTGGGCAAAACGCGCACCTTGCTCCGCGGCATCGGTCAACTCGTGAAAGCCGTTCGCCAGCTCGACGCCGTCGATGTATAGCTCGAAACGCTCGGCAACCGCCTGATCATCGCGCGGCTCAGCGGCAGGCCGAATCCGCGCCAAGGCGGCTTGGGTCGGCGGGTAGTCGCAGAGAAAACTCATGCCGGCACGCCCGAGACACGGCTCGAGACACTGAGTGAGCAGGAGATCGAGCCAGGCGTCGCGCTCGAGATCCAGCCGATCGGCGTCGGGGATGCCGGCCGTGATGGCGGCCCCGCGCAAGGTCTGCGCGGGCGCCGTGAAGGGATCCAGGTCCAAGACCTCGCGAAACAGGTCGCGGTAGCGAATGCGCTCCATCGGCAGCCTCGGGCGTTGCAACACGGCGCGGACCAGATCGGCGACCTCGTCGATCAGCTGTCCGTAGTCCAGACCCGGTCGATACCACTCCAGCAAGCTGAACTCGGGGTGGTGCCGTCGCCCACGCTCCTCGCCGCGAAAGACCTTGCAGATCTGATAGATGGGGCCGCTCCCCGAGGCGAGCAGACGTTTCATCGGAAACTCGGGCGAGGTCTGCAGAAAGAGCGTCCGATCGGCGTTGGGCCCAACACCCGATCGCCCCCCCGAGATCGAGAGACTTGCGAGCGCCGGATCCGTCGCACCGGCGTGCGAGAGGATCGGCGTCTCGACCTCCATTACGCCGGCGGCGGCAAAAAAGGCGCGAATCCGCGCCAGCATCTCGGCGCGGGCGTGTAGGACGGGGGTCGTTGCGCACGCCGACCAGTCATCCCAAGCAGGCATCAGGATAGACAGATCGACGGCAGGGGCGAGCGGACAGCGCCGGTCGCGCCGGCGGCGCTCGACCGCGCGTCGTCTTCAGGCCTCTTTGGCGCGCGAGACATACTCGCCGGTCCGGGTGTCGACCTTCACGAGCTCGCCGGACTGAACAAACAAAGGCACACGAATCACCGCACCCGTCTCCAGGGTTGCCGGCTTGCCGCCGCCTCCCGAGGTGTCGCCCTTGAGCCCGGGGTCCGTCTCGGTGATCGCCAGGACGACGAAGTTTGGCGCGTCCACGCTCAGAGGAACCCCGTTCCAGAGTGTCACCCTGCAGATGTCTTCCTCCTTGATCCACTTGGCCGCATCACCCACGGCGTTCGCGTCGGCGGTCATCTGCTCGAAGCTCGCCGGGTCCATGAAATGCCATTCTTCGCCGTCGTTGTAGAGATACTGCATGTCGGTATCATGAACATCGGCCGCCTCCACCGTATCACCCGACTTGAAGGTCTTCTCAACGGTTCGCCCGGTCTTGAGATTGCGCACCCGCACGCGATTGAAGGCCTGGCCCTTGCCCGGCTTGACGAACTCGTTCTCGACGATGTTGTAAGGATCGCCGTCCAACATGATCTTGAGTCCACCCTTGAACTCGCTGGTACTGTAAAAGGCCATATCATCCTCGTTGACTGTGGAGCTAAACCGCGCAATGGTACCGCGAAGCATCGCCGCTTGTCAGACCGCGACGTCGGACCTGTTTCGGGCGCCCGAGCGTAAGTCCGCCTGGAAACAAGACCTCGCCGAGGCCTACCGACAGGCCGATGACCTCCTCGCCGCACTCGGTCTGAGTCCGGAGGCGATCCCGGATCTCGACCCCGCTGCACCTGGATTTCGAATGCTGGTCCCGCGCGCATTTGCCGCCTTGATGACTCCGGGCGACCCTCACGATCCCTTGCTGAGACAGGTCCTGCCGCTCGGGGCGGAACGCTTGCCGGTCGCCGGATTCACCCGCGATCCGGTTGGGGATGGGTCAGCGGATCTCGGTCAGGGGCTGCTTCGCAAGTATGCGGGCCGTGCCCTCCTGATCGTCACGGGCGGGTGCGCAGTGCACTGCCGCTATTGTTTTCGAAGACATTTTCCATACGCGGATCTTGGCAAAACGCCGGATCGCACGGCCGGCGCACTGGCCGCGATCGCCTCGGACACGACGATATCCGAGGTCATCCTCAGCGGCGGGGATCCCTTGATGCTGGACGACGAGCGGCTGGGGGTTCTCGTCGAGCGCCTGCACGAGATCCCGCATCTGAAACGGCTGCGGATCCATACACGTCTTCCCGTCGTCCTGCCGTCTCGGGTCACCGACGCACTCTGTCGATGCTTGGCCGACTCGCGTCTCCTCGCGATCCTTGTGGTCCATGCCAATCATCCGAACGAGCTCGGCGCGCAGGCCGAGGATGCACTGCTGCGATTACGTCGCGCCGATCTGACCTTGCTCAATCAAAGTGTCTTGCTGCGCGGGATCAACGACGCAGCGACGACACTCGTTGCGCTCAGCGAGCGCCTCTTCGAGTGCGGCGTCCTTCCCTACTACCTCCACCAACTCGATCCCGTAGAGGGTTCGGCACACTTCGCGGTCTCCGACACACAGGCACTGCGGTTCGGCGAGGCGTTACGGGAACGCCTGCCCGGTTATCTAGTGCCGCGCCTGGTTCGCGAGGTCCCGGGTGTCGGATCAAAGATCCCCTTGCACGCGTCCGCACGAATCGGATCGCCGCTTTTGTGAGCGCGTTCGTTTCCCTAACGGGTCGCGAAGTCCGATAATCGCCGAAACGACAATGCCCCGAAACCCCGTGGATCCCGCACCCGGTCGCAACATGTCCGAGCAACCTCAACTGCTGGCCTTGCTTCTACTCACGACCGACACCGTCGCGGCGGAGCAGTTGGTGGAGCGACTGCGTGGAGACGGGCTTACGGCCCGAGCGCTCGTGACCGCGCGATCGGATCGATTGAACGATTTGCTCGCGCGTCGGGCCTTCGACATCATCTTGTGGTGGCGCCACGACGACGACCGTGATTTGGCCGAGGCGATACAGCGCCGCGACGAGCACGCTGCCGAGATTCCTCTCATCATGATCGCTGCAAACGCGCTCGGCCCCGAGGCGGTGCGCGAGGCGCAGCAACTCGGCGCTCGCGCCCTGCTCGCCCGTTCCGACGACGAGCAGCTTGTCTGGACCATCCGGCGCGAGGCGACCGATCTGCGGCAACGTCGCCGCGCCCGTGAGCTGGCGGTTCGGCTCAAGCAGTGCGAACGACGCTCCCGCGAGCTGGTCGAGCATGCCGGTGCGGCGATCGCCTTCGTGCAGCAGGGTCTACATCTCTACGCCAACAGCGCCTATATCGCGCTGCTCGGCTATCCAAGCCTGGACGAGATCCAATCGATTGCCCTCCTTGACCTTGTCGATCCGGACCAGCGCGACCGTGTGCGCGATCTGCTGCAGAGCGCCGAACGGACTGCGCAAACCGAGCCGGTCGCGATCACGACGCACCTATACTCAAGCCGAGGCAGAAGGTTCGAGGCGCGCTTATCGGCTGCACAGACGCTTCTCGACGACGTGCCCTGTCTGCGGTTGATCCTTGATCCCCTGCGGGCGACGCGGGGGCGGGCGACGGGCGACGGCATGCCGTCCGATATCGCCGCCGCCCGCACCATCTTCTTCGAGGAGATCGAAACACGGCTTGGTCCGGATCGATCGGTTCCGCTGCCCTTTGCGGTCTTCTACATCCGCTTGAGACGCCATTCGGAGCTGCTGCGCGATCTGGGTTTGACGTACGGGCTAGACATCGTCGACGGATTCGGCCCGGTTTTGACCTCGGTTGCCCTCCAAGCACATGCGCTCACGCGGATCAGCGACGACGGCTTCGCGATGATCGTCGACGGCCTGGACGAGAAGGAGGCCGAGGCGCTCGCCGAGCACATCCGCGAGCACGCACGCCTGCCGCAGCGCTTTGCAACCAGCGGCCACATCGCGCCGGACTGCGATATCGGATACTACCTGGTGAAGGTACGCGCAGCCGCTGCGCAAGACATCCTCAACGCCGCGCACCGGCTGTGTGTCTACAGCGCGGCATCGCCCGGGGACTGTGCCGGCGGGATGCAGGCCCCGACATCCTTGGCTGCGCGGACCAAACAAACCGCCGTGGACGGCGACACCGAAGTCGCGGACAAGATCGCGACGGCGCTCGGCAACGAGCAGTTCAAACTCGTCTATCAACCCATCATCAGCCTCATGGGCGACAACCAAGAGAACTACAGTGTTCTGGTACGCCTGCTCGACGAGAACGGTGAGTTATTGGAGGCCAAGGATTTCATCGGGGCGGCGATCCGACGCGGGCTGATCGAGGAGATCGACAAATGGGCGATCCGCGACGCGGTCCGCGTGCTCGCCGAGCAGCGCAAAGCTGGCCATAACCTGCGATTCTTCATCAATCTGGCGGAAGACACCTTCCGCAACCCCAGTGTCATCCTGCACATCTGCGACTGTCTGCGTGAGCTCGACGTGCGCGGCAACTGGCTCGCCTTCCAGTTTCAGGAAGAGCTTGTCGCGGAGAATCTGGCCAGTCTCGGCAAGCTGGTCGATGCATTGAAGCAAATCAAGTGTCGGGTCGCGATCAATCGTTTCGGCGCCACCAATCGATCCGAGATGATCCTGCAGGCGCTCCCGGTCGATTTCGTCGTTTTGATGCCGGATTTTGCCCACGCACTCGCCGAGGAACCGGTCAAACAGCAACGCCTCATGACCATCGCCAATCTCGCGCGCGAGTTCAACGTGAAGAGCGTGGTAACGGGGGTGGAGGACGCGCGAGCCCTAACCGTTCTATGGACGGCGGGGGTCGATTATGTCCAGGGCAATTTCCTGCAGCGCCCCTCGCCGACGCTCGACATTCAGCCCTAAACTGCGCCCGGCGAGATATGCGATGTTCGTAAGATTGGATCAGCCTCCGAGCGATCGGCAACTGTGGGAGTCGGCGCAGTTTAGAAGATTAAAAAATATGAAATTCTAAACCGCGTCACCGCCAGAGAGCGGAGGCGCACCAAACCTTGGACTCGCTCGTAACTGAACATCTCGCTCTGGACGCGGTTTAGCCTGAGGTGTCTGCAGACTCGGCCGTTCGGATCGGCGGGTCACCCTCTAGATTAGCGACACCGTGCGGAACATGGCCGGTTGCCACATGACGGCTCGCCGCGTCGCAATGGACGTGCTGGTCGTCGAAAAAGATGTCCGCGTCGAAGGCCGCAAGAAAACGCCCCTTATCGAGCCCGCCGAGAAAAAGTGCCTCGTCGATACGGATATCCCAGGCTCGCAAGGTGCGGATCACCCGCTCGTGCGAGGGCGCGCCGCGCGAGGTCACGAGCGCGGTGCGCAGCGGCGACGCCTCGGGGGGAAAGAGTGCCTGCAGTTGATGGATCGCGACCAGCAAGCCCTTGAAGGGTCCGCCGGGGAGCGGCTCATGCGCGGAGGCCAGCTCGGTCGCGTTGAAGACCTCGAGCCCTTCGCGACGGAAGAGCCTTTCGGCGTCGTCGGAGAAGAGCACCGCGTCGCCGTCGAACGCGATTCGCACCTGCTCATCCTCCTCCGGATCCGCCGGAAAGCCCGCCGGCAGGACGGTCGCCGCGGCACACCCTGCATTCAAGGCCGAGCGAACGTCTCTCGGATCCGCGGACAAAAACAGATGGGCGCCGAAGGCGGACACGTAGCGATAGGGGCTGGCTCCTCCCGTAAAGGCCGCACGCGCAATATCCAGTCCGTGGTGATGCGCGGAGGTCAGAACGCGCAACCCGGTATCCGAACTGTTGCGCGAGATCAGGATGACCTCGACACGTCCCAGATCACCCAGGGCGACATTGAGGCTCATGAGTTTCTTGGCGAGCGCGAAGGCGACACCGGGCTCGAGGATGTCGTTCTCGTGGGCGACCTGATAGTCGCGATAGGCATCGACACCCCGCGTCTCGAACACCCGGTGAGACTCGCTGAGGTCGAAGAGCGCGCGCGAGGAGATCGCAACGATCAGTCGCACGGATTCGCCGAGACCGGCGTGCACGGTCAACTCCAAGCCGCTGGGGTTCTAAACACTCTTGCAGGGATCGCGATCCATCACCAAGGCATGAACCAATTCATGAACTGCAACGGGCGACCGATGCTTTGATTCATGCCCGCCACGTCGTTGCGCATGGACGACGTCGTCATGGTCATCGCCTGCATCGAACGATCCATGGTCTGAATGCTCGTCAGCATGGGCTCGAGCGTGTTCACATCTCGCGCCATCGAATCCACGCTGACGGCCATGGTGCGGACGTTTGCACTCATCTGCCCCATGTTGTCCGAGATCGACTGCATGTTGCTGGCCAGTACGGTCATATTGGTGTCGACACTGATGGCCAGATAGTGGACGTCTTTGGCGAGACTGAAGACCAGGTAGAACCCGTAGGCCGCAAGAATGATGAAGGCGAACAGGCTGGGATAGACGATCAGCTCCCAGCGCTTTGCACTGGTTTCGAATGCCTGGGAGAGGCGATCGATTGCAAAGGCATGAAGCTGTGTCTCGGTGACCCCCGCGGCGCGCGCATCGGCCTCCGCTTGCTCGTTCGATACCGCGCTGTCCGCGGAGGCATCGGTCCTCGGGATCTCGTTCTGCGCCATGATTCGGGCCGGCTCTTGAGCAGTTGATGAAAAACGTTAATTGTCATCTGGTTAACGCGATGCAGCAGAAGCTTTCGTTTCGCAAAAATGGCCTTCCGCAAAGCGACGAACATCTTAACAAACGGGGCGAAACCGGACTCCGGGCATCGGATATAAACCAAGCGATTTAAACCTGGTTGTTAACAAGGCTATTCGCGTGGGCGTTGTCGCGGGCAGGCGATGAAAGATCCATCTCCACTCCCGTACGTCTTAAGAGCTTAACAGAATTGCAGCATGGGACAAGGTGGCCTTGTCGTCGGCGGATCAACTGACGAGGTGCGGATAGAGCGTCGCGGCCAGCCCGAGAAACTCACGCGCCGCCTTGCCGCGGGACTCCAACTCGAACACCGCCAAGCCCTCGCTGAAGGAGCGCCGAAAGACGGTCCGTTGCGACAGCCTCGGCTTGATGAAGCGGATACCGGGGAGCGAGACCAGCGCGGCGGCGGCCTCGTTGGTCTCACGAACCCCGTGGTGGGTGTCGCCCCGATTGATGAATCCGATGATGTCGGGAGGCGCCTCCCGCTCGACCGAGGCAATCAACTGGATGAAACGTTGGGTCGACCAGATATCGGCCTGCGACGGCGGGACCGGCACGACGACGCGGTCGCACCGCGCAAGCGCCGTGCGCAGGCTCACCATGTCCGATGTCCCGACGTCGATGAGGGTCTCGTCGGCGGCCTTCAATTGCTCGGGTGCAAGGGCTCGCGTGTCGGACGCCTTGAGGACAGGATCGAACCCCTCTTCCTTACGCACGTCGATGACGTCGGTCAGGGTCGCTTGAGGATCCGCATCGATCAGTTGGACTTTCACCCCCGCCATCAAAAGCCAGACCCCCAAATTGAAGGTCAAGGTGCTTTTGCCCGAACCGCCTTTCAAACTGCCGACGATCGTGATCATGCCGTGCTTCCGCGTCCGCGTTCATCCCGATGCCGCCCCGAACGACTATTGTCCGGGTAGGGGCATCTCCGTGCGACTGTACCCGGCGGGCACCGCAAACAGATGGTCCGGTTGAGCGCCGATCCGGATCGACTTGAGCTCACGCACACCGCCGCCCGGAAACTCCTCGCGCACCGACAGCTTCAACTCCGGATCGTACCATTGCAGAACCCGGGTGGGTGGCTGATCGGGCGCGGTCGTGGTCATCTCCCATCTCTCGACTTGGCGGCCGTCCATGGTCTCGGTTCCGACCATCACGAGCTCCATCTTCTCGCCGTTGGACATCTCGTGTTTGAGCGGAATCGCGCGCTCGGCGTCGATCCAGAGTGTTCCGTTCATGGACTGGCCCTCGTGGGTCATGACCATTTCCCATTTCACCGCCGCTCGTCCTCCGACCGCCTCCTCGCCGGCACGTCGACAGGTCAGGCCGGGCATCCCGGCGCAGGGATCGGTTTCCGCGGTCGCAGTCGGTGCGGGTGCGGGTTCACCTTCGCCCGGCGCCCCTCCTTGCTCCATATAGGTCTGCCGCTCGGGGAAGAGGACCCACATCATCCCGCGATTCTGATCGATGATCTGAACCACCTCTTGGCCCTGCTGCGTCATCTCCTTGCGCATCCGGCCGTCGCCCACGAACATCTTAACGGTTTCGGCCTGACCGCCCGGGCCTTGGCTGATCATGTCGGCGGAGAACTGGACACCCGAGATCTCCGCGTGCGCCGTCGCCGCCAAGGCGGATGCCAGCGCGATACCCAACACAGCCTGCGTTTGCGTTCTCATCTTGTCTTCTCCTCCACTCGATCGGTGATCAGTCACGAACGACACCCCGCGCCTCGATCCGGGTCATTTGCGGCGAGCGCGGCAGCCGTGCTGCGGCTAGTCGGCGCCGGATCAAGGCCAAGGCGCCGGCTCGAAGCCGAACGTCCGAGGCGGCGGCGTCAGCGCATCCATCAGTCCCGTGGGGGCCCGAGTCCGCCCGCCGCGCTCCTCTCGGCCCGGCTCCAGGGGACGCCAGCCCGGCGTTTGGGCGCGCTGCTCCGCCTCCCGACCCGTCAGCGGTCGGAACCTGTATCCCGACATCTCCTCTTGCCCGCTCCAGCGGCCCGACCACGGCTGCGGGTCACCGCGAAACCGATACTCAGGCTGCGGGGAAGCCGGCCCGGAACCATCGCCCCACGGCGACGGATCCTGCGAGGATTCGCGCCATCCTCCGTACACTGTTCGATCGTCGCGATCGCCTTGCGCCGGCTCTCGGCTGCGCTCCACCCAGCGCCCGTCGCGACCGATAAATCCGCCGAGCTCACTGCCCGCCTCCGGCGCGCTGTCGTAGCCGCCGCCGTACCCCGATCCTGTCCATGGCCGATCATCGTTGCGGCGCCAATCGTCGTCTCGGTACTCGTAAAGATCCCGTGAGCCGCGATCAAACCCCGACCGCGGCATCTCGTATCCGCCGGAATAAACCGGTGCCTCGCCCCATGTCGGTTGGCGAGCCTGCCCCCATGACTCCGCCGCGCATGCCTCCTGATTCGCCGTCGCGGAGGCCAGGCCGAGCAGCAACCCGGCGACGAGCAAGAATGGCGTCATAGCGCGACCTTTAATCCGTTGTCGGGTGATGTCCTCTGCACCGCGCCAGGTCTTGCGACGGACCCGAAGCATCGCCCCTGCGGCACCCATTGCGCGCTGTCGGGGTTCGAAGCCGGCCCCGCGTCCGTTCGCACGAAGGACGCGGGCCGCCGCCGATACACTAACGATCGCCCGTTTCGTTCTCGTCGTCGATCTTCAAGCGAATGCCGCGTCGTGGCGCCTTCTTCTGAACCGGCTGACTCGAGGTGTCCGCCGCTGCGGTCTTCTTTGCGGCCGTCTTGCGCGTCGTCGGTTTGGCCTCCGCCGGCGCCTTTGCGCGTTCCTTGGTGACGGTCCGAGCAGGCGTCGATGCTGCGCTCTCGCCTTTCGCGGACGGTGCATCCATCTCCACGGGCGTATCGGCGACCGGCGTCGTCGCCGCGGGGCGTGGGGCCGGCCGGCGAGTGGGTTTAGGCTTAAGCGCGCCCTGCGCCGCGTCGACGAGCAGTAGGAAGATCCCGCGCACCGCATAGAGTGCAAGAACGAAGTACTCCACGACCTTCCCGAAGAATCGGCTGACACCGCCGCCGGAGCTCGCGCGCGATGCCTTCGCCGGCTCGGTATCCGTCATGCACGGAAGGCTGGTTCCGGGCGGGGCCGTCGCGAGAGCCACTCGGCACATGTCGTCACCCGCGGCGACGCAGCCGAGCGGGATGACGATCAGGGTCAGGACGGTCGAGACCAACACCCCGGACAGCAGCGAGATCGCCATGCCCTGGAAGATCGGGTCGGTGATGATGACGCTTGAGCCCGCGACCAAGGCCAAGGCCGTGATCACGATCGGGCGCGTGCGGATCTTGCAGGAGCGGATCATCGCCTCGGCGACGGGAACGCCTTTTTGGATCTCGTGGATCGCGAAATCCACCAGCAGGATCGAGTTTCGCACGATGATGCCGGCCAGCGCGATCCAGCCGATCATCGAGGTCGCCGTGAACTCCCCGCCGAGTCCGAGGCTGAACATGAGCGCGTGTGCCGGGATAATGCCGAGCAGGGTCAGCGGGATCGGCGCCATGATGACGAGCGGGATACGGAAGTTCCCGAACTCCCAGACCACCAGGATATAGATGAGGATCAGCGCAACACCGAAGGCGGCGCCCATATCGCGGAAGGTCTCGTAGGTGACGGTCCACTCCCCCGCCCAGGTCCAGGCCAAGCGACTGCTGTCGGGCGGCGCGCCGAGCCAAAAGATGGCGTTTTCGATCTCCTCGCCGCCTTGCGGCTTGGTTCCGTCCGGGGCCGTGTAGTCCTGCTGGTTGAGGACACGCTCGACCTGGAACATGGCGTACACGGGCGCCGCGAGCCGCCCGCCGACATCCGCCACGACATACTCCACCGGACGCAGGTCCTTGTGATAGATGATGTCCTCTTCAGGCGTCAACTGGAACTCGCCGAGCTCGCGCAGCGGGACCGTGTACCCTTGATTCGACTGTATCGGGAGGTCGCCGAGCCGATCGACCTGGGAGCGCTCGGACAGCGGCACCTGCAATACGATCTGAACGGGCTCGTGGCCGATCTGGCGTCCCGCCTGGGGCTTGATGTCCCCGATCGGTGCGCCGCCGAGGGCCATCGCCAGATTGCGATTGATGGTATCGACCGAGATCCCGCGACGCACCGCCTTCTCGGTGTCCACGTTGAAGCGCCAGTAGTCGAAGGCCCCTCTTAAATAGTTGTCGACATCGCGGGTGCTTTCGGCCTTGCCGAACATGTCGGTGAGGTCCCGTGCGAACTGACGCCGCAGCTCGGGTGTCGGTCCGTAAACCTCCGCGACGACCGACTGCAGCACCGGCGGACCCGGCGGCATCTCCACCACCGCAAGCGCTGCGCCCGTGCCCTCGACCATCTTTCCGAGCAGCTCGCGCGCCTCGACCGCGATCTCGTGACTGGTGCGATCCCGGTCGTGCTTGTCCGTCAACTGGACCTGCAGCTCGCTGTGCCAGGGATCCGAGCGCAGATAGTAATGACGCACCATCCCGTTGAAGTCGAAGGGTCGCGCGGTCCCGGCATAGAGCTGGATGGCGGTCACCTCGGGCATGCTGCGCAGCTTGTCGGCCATGCGATGCGCGAGGTTCGCCGTCACCGGCAGGGCCGTTCCCTCGGGCATGTCGAGCACGACCGAGAATTCGGGCTTGTTGTCCAGCGGCAGCATCTTGACCGCCACCAGATTGAAGTAGAAGAACGACAGGGTGACGAGGAAGGTGCCCCAGAGGACCAGCTTGAAGAGCGTGCGCTTGCCCCGGTTCTCGATCAGGGGTGTGAGGATCCGTCGATAGAGTTTTTCGAGGCCCTCGGCCTCCTTGTGCTCGCGCTTCTCCGCGGCCTCGAGGTATTTCATCGAGGGACGCAGCCATTTTGAGATCGCCAGATAAGGCGTGAAGACGAAGGCCGCGAACAGCGAGATGAACATCGCCACCGAGCCCAACACCGGGATCGGCGCCATGTAGGGGCCCATCATGCCGCTGACGAACCCCATCGGCAGCAAGGCCGCGATAACGGTGAAGGTGGCGAGGATGGTCGGATTGCCGACCTCGCGCACGGCGTCGATGGCCGTATCCTCGTCGGTGCGTCCCTCTTCGAGCCAGCGCCTATAGATGTTCTCGACGACCACGATGGCGTCGTCGACGAGGATGCCGATCGAGAAGATCAAGGCGAACAGACTCACCCGGTCGATCGTATAGTTGGTGACCCAGGCCACAAAGACCGTCATGAAGAGCACGACCGGGATGACCAGCATCACGACGATGGCCGGACGCACCGCGCGGAAGGCCAGCAGCACCAAGATGACCACGAACATGGTCGCCTTGATCAGCTTGCCGATCAGCTCCGAGACCTTTTGGTCGGCGGACTGCCCGTAGTTGCGCGTGATGCTGACCTCGACGTTGGCCGGGATTCGCGAACCCTTGAGCTCCTCGACGCGCTCCATGATGGCGTTCGCGACCGTCACGCCATTGGTCAGCTCCTTCTTGGCGATCGCGATCGTCACGGCCGGGCGGCCGTCCGCGGCGTCCTCGATCTCGGAGGCCGGCCCGGTATAGAAGGCCACCAGCTCGGAGGCGTCTTCGGGACCCTGACTCACGCGCGCCACGTCGTGGATATAGATCGGCAGGTTGTTGAAGGTGCCGACCACCAGACGGTTGATGTCCTCCACACCCGTCAAGAAGGCCCCGGTGGTCACCGAGAAGCGTGCACCGCTCGCCTCGAGCCCGCCTGCGACCTGCTCGGCATTGGCGCTGACGAGGGTTTGGGAGACCTGATCCAGACTGATCTGATAACCGGACAGGCGCTCGGGGAGGACATCGACGGTCACGACCTCGCGGCGTCCGCCGACAATAAAGGCGTTGCCCGTATCCTTGACCTGCTTGACCGCCTGCAGCACATCCTGCGCAAGCAGCCGTAACTGACCGTCGTCGACATCGGGTATTCCGTCCCCGTCCAGGTCCCTCGACCAAAGTGTGAGCGTGACGATCGGAACGTCGTCGATCCCTTTGGTCTTGATCAGCGGCGGCAGGACCCCGGGCGGGATCTTGTCCATGTTCGAGGCGACCTTGTCGTTCACCTTGAGCAAGGAGGGGCCCATCTTCTCCCCGACCACGAACTCGACGGTCACGATCCCCTGGCCGCGTTGAGACGCGGAGTACACGTGCTTGACCCCGGGGATCTCGCTCATCATCCGCTCGAGCGGCTGCATCGCCATGTTGGCGACCTGCTGGGCCGAAGCGCCCGGATACTGCACCATGATGTCGATCATGGGCACCGAGATCTGCGGGTCTTCCTGACGCGGCGTCATGACGAGACCGAGCAGGCCCATCATCAGCATGGCGACGTAGAAGAGGGGCGAGAGCGGCGAGCGGATGAAGAATCGGGCGGTGCGCCCGGCGATTCCGAGGCTGTCCTCGTCGTACGCGGGATCCTTGCGATCCTGCGGAGGAGATGTGACGTCTTGGCTCATGTCGAATCCAGATTAACCGGGCCTGCGCCGCATCGCTGCGACATGGATTGCGCAGGCGATCGCGGTGGCGGTCGCCGGGGCTGAAGGGAGCGGTTGTCAGCGATCCACGGGTGATCCGCTCGCCCAACCGGCCGTGACGCGGGGACCGGGATTCGTGAGGACCCTCTCGCCGGCACGAAGCCCGCTCAGAATGGTCACCATCGCGCCCGGGAGCTCCTCCCCCACGCGGATCAGGCGCAGCTGAGGCTCGCCCCGCTCGCTCAAGACATAGACCCCGGGCAAGCTGCCGTTGTAGCGCACCGCGCTGCTCGGGATGACGGGATTGGCACGCGCCGGTGCATTGAGGTCCGGCACCAGCACCTTGGCGTACATCCCGGGCTCGGACACGCCCTGCGGGAGATCGAACTTGATCTTGACGGTGTGACGTTGCGGATCGGCCATCGGGAAGATCTGGGCCACCCGGACCGGCACGCGCCGATTGTCCGGATCGAGCTCGGCTTGGACCATCATCCCGTCGCGCAGGCCCGGACGCAGGCGCGCCGGGACATCGACATCGATCTGCAGGTACTCCACGTCGGCGTAGTTGAGCATGGGCTGCCCGGGCTGGATGGTGTCCCCGACCTCGATGAGCTTACGCACGATCACCCCGTCGAAGGGCGCGATGCTGCGGGCATCGCGAATCTTGGAGTCGAGCGCCTGAAGCTCCGCCTGGAGGCGCAGCATGGCGTTCTGCGCCTCCTGGATCTGAATCCCGGAGGCAAAGAGATCGGCCGAGCGCTCGGCGGTGCGATCGCGCTCCCCGATGAAGTTCTCGGCCGGTCCCGTGAACATCTGATCGAACAGATTCGGCAGACCCATCCCGCCTATCGAGGAACGCGACTGCGGCGAGTAGATCTCTCTGGAGTATTGAACGCCGGCATTGCGCAGTTGTGCATCGGCGCTCGCCATCTGGGCGAGCAGCGCACGTCGATTCGCGAGCAGCTCCTCGTCGCCGATCGCCACGAGAAGATCCTTTTCCTTGAAGGTGTCGCCCTCGCGCCCGGCGATGAAGGTGATGCGCCCCGGCAGCTGCGCGGCAAGCGTCACCTCTTTGTAGGGGACCACACTGCCGCCAAGGGAGACGGTGGGAGCGCCCTGCGCCTGCTGAACGACGAAGGTCTCGCCGATATCGGCCTGCATCTGGGCCTGGACCAGGCCCGACGAGGCAGCCGCGGCAATGGCGAGCGTGCACGCAAAACGGGCGGTTCGAAACTGTATTGACATCGGATCGCACACCAAACGCTGGGTTTTTTGTCGCACGTCCGATCGGCGCTATGGCGTTCGGACCTGCCGTGGACGCCGGACAGCCTCGTGGGTCCGGCGCTCATCCGTTGGGATCCGCAGCATCCGAGCCCGGGCGCCTTTGGCCTGCTCAGTGCCGCGTGGTCTTCTCATTCTCCGGACGGCGCAGTGACGCAGTATGCCTTCGACAACGCTCGACTTTCAAGCCGACGAAAGCAGGTTCGACGCAACTCCTTCGGCAAGGCCGCACGAAAGACCGGAAGTGGCTCAGGCGCTGGGCACTCATAGAGCCGCGTGCGATTCGATTAACCCTATCCGGTCGCCGCCTATCCATCTCGCCGAACTTCAGTGTAACATCGGCTGCCATTGCGGCCGGGGGCCGTATCGACCTGGCCGCAGTGACCGATGCGGTCTGCCGACAATCGGATCGAGCATCTCCGATGCCGTTGACCCGATTGCAACGTCCCCTCGCCATATCCCGAAGCAAAGCATCACGACCCAGATCCAGATCCAGACCCAGATCCAATCCAGGAGCCGACCCTATGCCGTCCACTGCCGAGGCCGTCCAACAGCGCATGCAGGAGCTGGAGTCTCATCTGGAGCAAGAGAACCCGGTCCTGCTCAGTGCCGTGCAGAGCTTTCGGGCGATCGACCGCGTTGCCTACGGGACCGGGCTGCTCGACACCAATCAGTCGTTCGCAACCCAGATTCCCTGGTGGCCGCTGATCTCGATCCTGGGGACCTTCTCGGCGGGTAAGTCGACCTTCATCAATTATTTTCTCGGGCAGAAGCTGCAACGCACCGGCAATCAGGCCGTCGACGATCGCTTCACCGTCATCGTCTACAGTCCCGAGACGGTCAGCCATTCGCTGCCGGGCGTCTCGCTCGACTCGGATCCGCGCTTCCCCTTCTATCAGATGTCGCACGACATCGAGCAGGTCGCCGGCGGCGAAGGCAAACGCATCGATGCCTATCTTCAGCTTAAGACCTGCTGCAGCGAGCGTCTGCGCGGCAAGATCCTGATCGACTCGCCCGGCTTCGACGCCGACGCCCAACGCACGGCGATCCTGCGCATCAGCGACCACATGATCGGTCTGTCCGATCTGGTGCTGGTATTTTTCGACGCGCGCCACCCCGAGCCGGGCGCCATGCGCGACACGCTCAAGCATCTGGTGAAGGACACCATCCATCGTGCCGATTCCGGCAAATTTCTCTACATCCTCAATCAGCTCGATACCGCCGCGAACGAGGACAACCCGGAGGACGTCGTCGCGGCCTGGCTGCGAGCGATCGGCGAGGCGGGCCTGACTGCGGGCCGCTTCTATACCATCTACAACCCGGACGCCGCGATCACGATCCCGGACGAGCACAAGCGCAGGCGCTTCGAGAAGAAGCGCGACGAAGACCTCGGCGAGATCTTCCTGCGCATGGAGCGCGTCGAGATCGAGCGTGCCTACCGCATCATCGCGGCCTTGCGCGAAACCGCCAACGCCTTCGGCCACGAGGCCGTGCCCTTGCTGCAAAGCGCCGTACGGCGTTGGCGCGCCCGCACACTGCTCGCCGACTCGGCCCTCGTCGCCCTCGTCGGCGCCCTCTTCCTATACTGGAGCATCGACGCAGGCCACTGGGTCGGGCTTTACTATCAACCCGCGTGGTTGGAGATACTCACCAGCCAGATCCCCTGGGGCCAAAATGCACTCATAGGGGTGCTGGTTGCGCTGGCCATCGGGACCCATTTCGCGATCCGTAAACTTGCCGCGATGAGTGTCGAGCCCTGGCTGAGAAAGCAGGTCGCGCGCAAGAACCCGCCAGGAAATCTGATGTCTGCCTTTAGGAAGAACACCCGCTTCTATCGCCCGGTCATCATCGGTCGCCCGATCGGCTGGAGCGGCAAGGCCCGCGCGCAGATCAACGAGGTCCTTCAGAACTGCGAGAACTTCGTGCAGACGCTCAACGAGCGCTACACCAACCCCAAGGGATTGAAGGAGTCGCCGCACAAGCCGCACACGGTGCGACTCCCCGAAGATCCGGCGAATATCACCGGCAAGCAGGAGCGCTCTGCGGCCTGATCGAACTGCGAGCACAGGACACGATGAGCATTCCAACACCCGAGCACGCGTCGCGACCCGCCATCGAGGTCCCGCCGCACCCGCAATGGCCGGCATTGACCACGCTCGAGAAGAGCGAGCTCAGGGACCGGATCAAGGCGCTGCTCAAGGCGCAGGATGCCGTTTTGGTCGCCCATTATTACACGGATGCCGATCTTCAGGCCCTTGCGGAAGAGACCGGCGGGTGTGTCTCCGATTCGTTGGAGATGGCAAGGTTCGGGGCCGCCAGCAGTGCACGGACGCTGGTGGTCTGCGGCGTTCGCTTCATGGGCGAAACGGCGAAGATACTCAATCCCGAAAAACGGATCCTGATGCCGGATCTTCGCGCCACCTGCTCGCTCGACGAAGGCTGTCCGGCCGACGCCTTCGGCGCCTTTTGCGATGCCCACCCGGACCACACCGTCGTGGTCTACGCCAACACGAGCGCCGAGGTGAAGGCCAGGTCCGACTGGGTCGTCACCTCCAGCATCGCACTGCCGGTGGTCGCCTATCTCGCCGAGCAAGGCCGCAAAGTCCTCTGGGCGCCCGACAAGCATCTCGGACACTATGTCCAACGCATGACCGGGGCGGACATGCTGCTTTGGGACGGCGCCTGCGTGGTTCACGAAGAATTCAAATCGTTCGCGCTGGAGCGCGTACGCAAGCTCCATCCCGAGGCGGCAGTGCTGGTTCACCCCGAATCTCCGGACGAGGTCGTCGATCAGGCCGACGTGGTCGGCTCGACCACCCAGCTCATCAAGGCCGTGGTCGAGCTGCCGAACCGAGAGTTCATCGTCGCGACCGACGCCGGGATCTTCTGGAAGATGCACCAGCTCGCGCCCGGCAAGACCCTGATCCCGGCCCCGACGGCCGGCGAAGGCGCCACCTGCGAGAGCTGCGCACATTGCCCATGGATGGCCATGAATGCATTGCAGAACCTGGAGCAGGTCCTGCTTGAGGGTGACCAGGAGATCCTGATCGATCCGGCCCTCGGTCAGCGCGCGCTGGTACCGATTCGGCGCATGCTCGAGTTCGCGCGCGAACGCGGGATCGGCGCGCAACGCGACGCGGACTGAGACCCGATCGATCCGTTTGGCCCAACCCTACGCCGGCCGCTCTCCCCGACCCGATTACCGAATAACCGAATAACCGATAACCGATAACCGAACGCTTGCCCACCTTGGCAAGCATGGCACGGATGCCGTAACATCGATTGCGAAACGTCAAAGAATAAACGCCGGTCCGGCGTCCACAACTATAAGAGCCGTGACGGCCACCGACGTCTCCGAGTCGTCGCCGTGAAGAGGATGTCTATGTCTGAAGCCCGCAGATCCACACGCAGGACATCGCTGATCGTCTTTGCACTGGTGTTCGTGGCGGGGATCGGATTTGCCGTTGCAATGTCCGGCGGTCTAGCCTATTCGAATCGTATGGATCTCTGTGTCTCCTGCCACAGTCTGCAGATCCCCTACGCCGAATATCAGGAGACGGTTCATTACAAGAATGCCTCCGGTGTCCAAGCATCCTGCTCGGACTGCCATGTGCCGCGGGAGTTTTTCCCGAAGCTCCATGCCAAGCTCATGGCCGCCAAGGATGTCTACCATGAGATTGTCGGTACGATCGACACCCCGGAGAAGTTCGAGGCCCAGCGCTGGGCGATGGCGAATCGTGTCTGGGACCGGATGAAGGCGGACGACTCGCGCAGCTGCAGGAGCTGTCACGACTTCTCCAATATGGATCTGTCGGCCCAGAGCCGCTCCGCCCGCAGCCGACACGGCGCGGCCGAGGACCGCGGCCAGACCTGCATCGATTGTCACAAGGGGATCGCGCATCATCTCCCCGACGAGCCGGAAGAGCCGCCGTCCGCCGAGCCCCCGAAGGCGCCTGCACAAGACACGCAAGCGGCATCCGAAGCGCATCGGGGCGCAGATGGCACGATCAAGCCAGCGGATCCGGACGCCGCCTGAGCGCGGCACGCAGCGAACACGCCGAGGTCGGTCATGAGTGTCAACCAGCTTCCGAAGCAACATCGACGGGCGATCGGCTTACTTCTGCTGCTCTTCGCCTCCTTGCTGCTCGCGGATGTGCAGGCGGCCGAACCGGCAAGCCCCGATCTGGGCAAAGAGCTGCGACTCGCCGCGATGATCGGCGACATCGAGGCCGTCGCGGCCTTGCTCGACCAAGGGGTCCCGGTCGATGCGGCCAACGAGTTCGGCAAAACGGCCCTGATGGTCGCCGTGGAATCCGACGACCTCGAGACGGTTGCCCTGCTCCTGACACGCGGAGCCAACGTCAATGCCCGCACCGTTGCGAGCTGCACGCCGCTGACCTTTGCCGCGGAGCACGGCAATATCGCCATCACCGCCGTCTTGATCGAGCGGGGCGCCAATGTACACGACCGAACCCGCAGCGGCTGGGATCCCTTGATGATCGCGTCGCGCTACGGGATTTCGGATATGGTCGAGCAGCTGCTCTTTCGAGGGGCCGACCCCAAGGCGTCGGACCGGGACGGGCGCACCGCGCTGATGTTGGCCGCCGCACACGGACAGGTCGAAGTCGTCGACCTCTTGATCGAAGCCGGCGCTGAGCTCGAATCGAGGGACAAGGATGGAGAGACGGCACTTCTGATCGCCGCGGACGCGGGATACTGGCACGTTGCGAAGGCCCTGCTCGACGCTGGTGCGGGTGTCAATGCCCGCGACGGACTCGGCGCAACGGCGCTGATCCTGGCCATCAGCCAAGGCCATCCGGACGCCGCCCTGCTCCTGCTCGAGCGCGGCGCCAATCCGAACCTTCAGGACGAAGACGGCACCTCCGCGTTGATGGAAGCGGTCGTCACGGACCACGCAGAACTGATTCGACTCCTGCTGAACTATCGCGCCGACCCTGCCTTGACCGACCGCGACGGGCGCACCGCCGCAGAGCTGGCGAAACAACAAGGCAATCAAGAAGCCGCTGCGCTTTTAGCGCAGCGACCGAGCCCCTGAGGCCGCCACGCGACCGACGCGGCCCGGGGCGACACCGAATGCACCGAGGGACGCAACAAGGACGCCCCTTTTGCATCGCGGCATCGAGCGCCGCGCGTTACCGACACCACCTAACGACCATTTGGAGGAAGCATGGCCACGATATCACCAAGATTGGCCCTACTTGCCGGCGCACTCGCGCTCGGCCTGTCCTCGGGAGCCAATGCCGACGCCACCGCATCGATGCTCGGCAACACCTGCGCCGGTTGTCACGGCACCCTCGGCCAGAGTGCGGGTCCGGCATCGCCCATCATCGCCGGGATCAACCGCGTCGTCTTCGTCGACATGATGCAGGGCTACAAGAGCGGCGACATCTACTCGACCATCATGGGCCGGATCGCCAAGGGCTATACGGACGAGGAATTCGAGAAGATGGCCGAATTCTTCAACACCCAGGAGTTCAAGCCCGCTCAGCAGGATTACGACAAGCCGCTGGTCGATCAGGGTGCGAAGCTGCACGACAAGTATTGCGAGAACTGCCATGCCGAGGGCGGCATCCCGTTGCGGGATCCGGAGACCGGTGAGGATGCCGAGGACTTCTATCTCCTCGCCGGCCAGTGGACACCCTATCTCGAATTCACCATGTCGGACTTCCGGGAGGATCGCCGCGAGATCCCCAAGAAGATGAGAAGCAAGCTGGATGACCTTCTCGAGAATGACGGAGACGCGGGTCTCGCAGCCGTGTTTGCTTTCTACGCGAGCCAGCAGTAACGCCACCGGAGGAAAGAACAAGATGAATATCAACAGACGTGATTTCGTAAGAGTTGCCGGTGCCGCGACTGCGGTCGGTCTAGTCGGTGCACCTCACCTCGCCTTCGGCGCGACTCAGAAGGTCGTGATCGTCGGCGGCGGCACCGCGGGTGCAACTGCCGCGAAGTACATCAAGATGGCCGATTCGAGCATCGATGTGACCATCATCGAGCCCAACAAGGAATACATCACCTGCTATTTGAGCAACGAGGTGCTCGGCGGCGACCGTGCGTACGACACCCTCAAGGTCGGCTATGACGGCCTGAAGGCGCGCGGGATCAACGTGGTGCACGACACGGCCAGCGGTATCGATGCGGAGAAAAAGGTCGTCAAGACCGCTGGCGGGACCGAATTCGGCTACGACCGCTGTATCGTCGCGCCGGGTATCCAGATCCTGTTCGACAAGGTCGAAGGCTACAGCGAAGAGGCTGCGCAGAAGTTGCCGCACGCTTGGAAGGCGGGCGAGCAGACCCTGATCCTGCGCAAGCAGCTCGAAGATATGGCCGACGGCGGCGTCGTCGTGATCTCCGCACCGGCCAATCCCTTCCGCTGCCCGCCCGGACCTTACGAGCGCGCCAGCCAGATCGCCCATTACTTCAAGACCAACAAGCCCAAGTCGAAGGTCATCATCCTCGACGCCAAGCAGGCATTCTCCAAACAAGGTCTCTTCACCAAGGCGTGGGAACGGCTCTACGGCTACGGGACGGACAATGCGCTGATCGAATGGCGACCCGGTCCGGATTCAGCCGTCACCTCGGTCAGTGTCTCTGACATGACGGTCGAAACCGGCTTCGGCGATGAGATCAAGGCCGATATCATCAACATTATCCCGCCGCAACGGGCCGGCGAGATCGCACAGGTCGCCGGGCTTGCGGACGACAGCGGCTGGTGCCCGGTGGATCCCAGATCCTTTGAGTCCAAGCTGCAGAGCGGCGTCCATGTGATCGGCGACGCCTGCCTGGCCGGGGCCATGCCCAAATCCGGCTATGCAGCCAATAGTCAGGCCAAGGTCGCCGCCGCCGCGGTCGTTGCGATGCTCAAGGGCGAGGAGCCGGGAACGCCCTCCTACGTCAATACCTGCTACTCGATTGTCGGTACCAACTATTGCATCTCGGTCGCGGGCGTCTACAAAATCGCCGAAGATGGCACCATCAAGGACGTCGAGGGGTCCGGCGGGGTGACGCCGGCGGACGCACCTGATTGGGCGCTGGCGCGCGAGCTTCAGTACGCCTACAGTTGGTACAAGAACATCGTCGGGGATTCTTTCGGCTGACGGCAGATGAAGATCCGCTTACGCTGCCGATGGCATCGAAGCGGGAATCTAAATTCAGCATAGCATCTGACGGAAATGGGAAGGGGCCGCAAGGCCCCTTTTCCTTGGCTTGTCCTTTCCTGAACCGCGCCGACTCCGACACCGCTCGATGCACGCAACGCCGAGCCGATGCGTCAGCGTCGATCGGGGCTGGACGCGGTTCAGCCCTGCTGCATCAGGATCCTTAGATCGAGCACCGCCGCATTGGCGCGCGAGATGTAGGACGCCATCACCAGTGAGTGATTGGCCAAGACGCCATAGCCGTGACCGTTGAGTACGATCGGGCTGACCATCGGCTTACTCGCACCCTCGAGGTCGCGAATGATCTGCTGAATCGAGACGTCCGCATTCTTGGACGCCAAAATGTCCGCGAAGTCGATGGAGATGGCCCGCATCATGTGCAACAAGGCCCATGTGTAACCGCGAGCCTCGTAGTAGATGTCATCGACAAGGTACCATGGCGTCGATGCCCCGCCGCTCTCGGTCTTCACTGCCTCCAACTCGGCATCCCCGTCGTCGACGTTCCGAACCAAGGCGGCGGTCAGCTCGTGATCGCCCACGCTTGCACTCAGACGTAAGGCAAGGCTGCCGAGCCGTTTCTCGACGACCGCCAAATAGGAAGCTAGGTTGTCCGCACGGGTGTAGAAGCGCGCACTTCGGTCCTGGCCGGTGGAGAGGTCACGCATGAAGAGTCGCAACGCCTCGAGGGCTTGGCGATACTCGTCCTCGGCCGACGGAAGCATCCACGACGAGGCATCGATCGCGAGCTTCACGTCTGCACGCTTCGCATGGTCGTTCTCGATGGACTGGGTCTGAGAGCGGGTGAAGTCGTTGCGAAACGCACGCACGGAGTCACGAAGCTCCATGAGCGCTCCGTACTCCCAGTTCGGCATGTTGTCCAGATACAGTCCCGGCGGGGTCAGGTCGTTGTAGAGGAACCCACCCGGCTTGTTCAACAATGTCTCACCGACGCCGATCGCCGCGGCCACGACCACCGTACCCGGCACCGGCTTGCTTCCGGAGGCCGCCAACTCTTCAGCCTGGAGGGCAGCAACGTCGAAGCTGGGTGGCTGGCGCGACCAGACGATGCCGAGTGCGAGCACCACGACGGCGTAGAGTGCAAGGCCGATTCCTACGATGCGCAGTGCGGAGGGGCGCGAGCTCGTGCGCGCGCTCGAACCTGCATCCACAGGTCTCGGCTGATCGGCCCTACCTGCATCTCGGGCGGGATCCCGCGGAGAATCCCGTCGTTCGTCGGGGCCCAGCGGCACCGTTGCCGGCTTCTCGTTCATGCTTCAACTCCTTTAGGTTGCGTAGAATTCAGCGGTTTGCCGCGCGGGTACCGGGCGGACACACAGTGCGCTCGACCGTGAAGGCGGCGGTTGTAGCCGGGCCAGGTTGCCCGCCTCGGGCCCCTCCGGGTCGGGTGAATCGGATCGTTTCGGGTCCCGTCGTGCCGCCCGAAACGACAAAGGTCATGGCCTCGTCGACCGACCAGTCCTGAGGGATGATTCGATCCAAAGGCACGATCTCGAGATAGCCGCTGGTCGGGTTCGGTGCAGTCGGCACATAGACTGCCGCCAGCTCGATGCCGCTCTCCCGGTCGATCATGGTGTGAGTGTGAAAACCGACCGCCTTCATCTCGGTATGGGGGAACTCGACCAACACCACCTTTTGGGATTTGTCGATCCCGTCGGTCCGAAACGCCTCGACGAGCCTCTTGGTCGCCCCATAGATGGTCGTCACGAAGGGGATGCACTTGAGCCACTCCTCGACACCGGACAGGATCTTGCGCCCGACCAGATGAGTCACGGCCCATCCCAGAAGATACAACATCAACAGGGTCAGCGTGATGGCGAGCGCAGAGGAGAGCCAGGGTACGTCCAAGATCCAGCGCGCAACCTCCGGCGACAATGGTCGCACCGCATTGGCGAGGATGATCACCTTGGGTCGCCCGATCCCCGAGAGCAGGTCCAGAAAGAATATGAAGACAAAGGCGGTAACCATGAGGGGGATCACGGTCACCACCCCGGTGAGTAGATTTCTTCGAAGATGCGACATCTGTTTCCTGTGTTCGCTGCCGAGCGGTTGCGCTGTCTTTGACTGCCTGGAACCTTGGAAGATCCAATCGCACGGGAGGACGCGCAGTCTAGGGTGTTTTCCTCACACGGCCAAATACACTTCTCAAGTATAGTGGCTTTTACCATTAACAATTCGTCTTTAAAATGCTCACACTTCGGTTTATCCGTCTCTGTCCGGATTTCCAAACGAGCCCCATTGGAGTGTTGCAGACGAAGCCCCAACTCGGGTCTACTCACGGTGGAAGGCGCCGCTCGACCGGCGCGCCAGCTGGCTCGGGAAACGCTGACATCCGCCGATCGGTCTCGAGCCGAGCATCGACAACCGAACACCAGCACTCGAAGCTTGGACCCATGCACCATCATTTCGTCTTCGCACATCCTCGGGCAGCCCTGATACGGATGATCGTCTTCGCGATCGTCTGGTTGATCCTGGTCGGGCCCGACCCCGCGGCGTGGATCGTCGGCGGGCCTTTCGTCGTGGCAGCGACGCTGGCGAGTCTTAAACTGTCCGAGCCACGGGAGCGGAGCCTATCCCTGGTGAGACTGGCCGGATTCGTACCTTATTTTCTTGTCGAGTCGCTACGCGGCGGGCTCGATGTCGCCGCGCGGGTGCTGCTCCCTCGGATGCGTGTTCAACCGGGACATCAAGAGTATCGGGTTCGCCTGAAGAGCCCGGCGGCGCGGTTGGTTCTCATCGACACCATCAGCCTCTTACCCGGTACGCTGAGTGCCGATCTGCACGGGGATCGGGTGACGGTGCACGCACTCGATGTGCGCACCGACGTCGTGGGCGATCTGACCGCGCTCGAGCGACGCGTCGCCGCCCTGTTCCGCGAATCGCTTGCACCCGTTGCGGACCGGCCAACGGCGGGGCGATCCCCGGCGCACGAACCACGGGCACATCCGGAGGACCACCCATGAGCACGTACATCTTGACTATTGCACTGGTGCTGATGGCCGGTATCGCCGCCGGACTGATCCGCGTCGCCATCGGTCCGACCCCGTCGGATCGCATGATGGCGGCTCAGTTGATGGGAACCTCGGGGATCGGCGTCATCCTGCTCCTCGCTCCGGTGCTCGCGGTCCCGGCACTGATCGATGTGGCGCTCATCTTCTCGCTGCTCGCCGCTGTCGCCGTCACTGCCTTCACTCGGCGGCGTCTCACGAACCAAGGAGACTGATTCGATGGATCCGTTACAGCTCCTCTCCGGCGCCTTTCTCTTGGTGGGCGCCTTCTTTTTCGTCGCCGGAACGGTCGGTCTCATCCGGCTACCCGACCGCTTCAGTCGGCTCCACGCACTGACCAAGGCCGACAATGTCGGCTTAGGTTTCGTCGTGCTCGGGCTGATGCCGCTGGTGCCCGACCTCTTTTATGGTTTCAAGCTCGTCTTGGTCTGGCTGCTCGTGGTGATCGCGGGTGCGACGGGCGCACACCTGATCGCCAAGCGCGCGCTGCGCGGCGACGGCGAGGACGTCCTGTGACAGTCGTTCTCGCCCTCTTCGATCTGCTGCTGACCTTGACCCTGCTCGGCCTTGCCGTGGTCACCGTGACGAGCCGCGAGCCGCGGCGGGCCGTGATCCTTTTCATCGCGTTCGGGCTGCTGCTCGCGCTGGTCTGGGCGCGACTTCGGGCGCCCGATCTGGCCCTTGCGGAGGCCGCGATCGGGGCCGGACTCAGCGGCGCATTGATGCTTACCGCGGCACGACGGGCCTCGGGTCGCAAGACCTCGTCTGCCGAAACCGGCAAGCCGGAGGACGCGACGTGATTCGGCCTCTGGAGCACATCCTCATCCCGCTCGGACTCATCGCCGTCGGCAGCCTGCTCGGCTGGTCCTTCTTCCTTGCGGTGACGGGCGATGCGGGGGAACGGCTCGCAGCCGTCACGCTGGCGCACGTGCCCGACAGCGGCGTGTCCAACCCGGTGACCTCGGTCCTGCTGAACTTCCGCGTCTACGACACCCTCTTGGAGTTTGCGGTACTCTTGGCCGCACTCCTCGGCATCTGGTCCCTCGGATCAGCCGGCACCGGTTTTCAGCCGGCCGCGAGCGTCCTCGACGGCATGGTCGCCGGGTTTGTCCCCCTCCTGATCCTCTCGGCCGGCTACATGCTGTGGGTCGGCGCCTATGCACCGGGCGGCGCCTTTCAGGCCGGCGCACTCCTGGGCTCGGCCGGCGTCATGCTCGCGCTCGCCGGACATCGCAACGCCGGACTGCCGTCCGAAGGCCGACTGCGCATCCTCGTTGCGCTCGGCGTCTTCGTCTGCGGCATGACGGGTCTGCTGCTCATCCTCTTCGGCGACGGCTTTCTGACCTACCCCGCCGGCCTCGCGAAATGGCTGATCCTGATCATCGAGACCGCCGCCACCTTGGCCATCGGGGCGACCCTGGCGTCGGCCTACTTGGGCGGCCGACCCACCGCACACCCGACAACCGGAGAGACGGCGTGACAGGCCAGGTCCTCTACGCCCAACTCCTCTACGGCGGCTCCGGGATCATCCTGACGCTCCTCGGCCTCTGGTCGTTTCTCGTGCATGTGCCGCTGTTGCGCAAGCTGATCGCGATCAACGTGATGGGGGCCGGCGTCTTCCACATCCTGGTCGCCATCGCCTACCGCGGGATCGACACCCCGCCGGATCCGGTCCCGCACGCCTTGGTCCTGACCGGGATCGTGGTTGCCGTCAGCGCCACGGCACTCGCCTTGGCATTCGGCAAGCGATTGGATCAAGAAGATGATTGACGCCCTGCCCCTGGCGGTCACCCTGCCGCTGCTCGGCGCATGCGCGGTCACCGTCGCGCCCGTGCATGCGCGCGGCCTGGGCCTCTTGGCCGCCGTGCTCACGGCGGCGTGCGCCCTGGCAGTCACGGCGGCGGTCTGGGCCGACGGTGTTCTGAGGACCGATCTTGGCGGCTGGGGCGTCCCGCTCGGGATCGCCTTGGAGGCCGACGGGCTCTCGGCGGCCTTCCTGGCGATGGCCAATGTGGTCGCCCTCGCCGTCAGCGTCTATGCCGGCGGCTACTTCAAAAGCGAGAGCGCGCGGCACTTCTGGCCCCTCTGGATGCTGCTGTGGAGCGCATTGAACGGACTCTTCCTCGCAGCCGACCTGTTCAACCTCTACGTGACGCTCGAGCTTCTCGGCCTCTCCGCCGCGGCCTTGGGCGCGCTCACCGGGACGCGCGAGGCGGTCGCCGCGAACCTGCGTTACCTCTTGGTGGGTCTGCTCGGCTCCATGAGCTATCTGCTCGGCGTCGCGCTCGTCTATGCCGCCTACGGGGTGCTGGATATCGGCCTGGTCGCCGAGGCGATCGAGCCCGGACCCGTTGCCTGGACCGCGATGGCCCTGATGATCGGCGGCCTGATCCTCAAGGCAGCCCTCTTCCCGATGCACTTCTGGCTCCCGCCCGCCCATGCCAACGCGCCGGCGCCGGTCAGTGCCGCCTTGTCGGCCCTCGTGGTGAAGGCCGCCTTCTATCTGGCCTTGCGCCTCTGGCTCGATGTCTTCGCGCCGGTGCTCAACGAGGCCGCGGCGAATCTGCTTGGGGTGCTCGGCGCCGCCGCGGTCGTGTGGGGGTCTTGGCGGGCACTGCGCGCCGAACGGCTCAAGCTTCTCGCAGCCTATTCGACCGTCGCCCAGATGGGCTATCTCTTCATCGCTTTCCCCTTGTTGGCCGCGACTCCGCCCGGCTTGGCCCGGGACAATCTCTTGGCCGCCGTCGTCTTGCTCGCCCTGACCCACGGCTTTGCCAAGGCCGGATTCTTCCTCGCCGCCGGGATGGTGCAGAAGACCGCCGGCCACGACCGGATCGACGAGCTCGGCGGTGCCGCGCAGGCGCTGCCTGCGGCCACCTTTGCGATCGGCCTGGCCGGTGTTGCCCTCATCGGTCTGCCGCCGAGCGGGACCTTTCTCGCCAAGTGGATCATGCTTGAACAGGCGATGATCCTCGGGCTCTGGTGGTGGCCGGCCGTGATGATGATCGGTACACTGCTCGCGGCCGCCTATATCTTTCGGGTCCTCAGCCGGGCCTTCAATCGCGAGCCCACGCCCTATCGTTTCGTCAACGACGCGCGCACCGAGCTCCCGGCGCTCCTGCTCGGGCTGATCGCGACCTTCGGGCTCGGGGTCGCCGCACAGCCGCTCTGGGTCTTGCTCGAGCAGGGGGCATTCGGATGAGCTTCGACGCCTGGCTGCCGGCCGCGATCGTTCTGAGCTCGATGGTCCCGGGCATGCTGATCTTCGTCTTGAAGGAAGAGAGCCATCGCCTGCGCACGGTACTGAACATGACCGGCGCGCTGGCCAAGGTGGGCCTGGTGATCTGGATGATCCGCGGCGTCTACGACGGGCATCTTTTCGAGACCCGCTGGACACTCGCACCGGGTCTGGACCTAGTGCTCAGCGCCGATGCCTTGTCGGTGCTCTTCGTCGCCTTGTCCACGCTCCTGTGGTTGGTGACAACCGTCTATGCGATCGGTTATCTGGAGCATTCGCCGAATCGCAGCCGATTCTTCGGCTTCTTCAGCATCTGTGTTTCCGCGACGGTCGGGATCGCCCTGTCCGGAAACCTCCTGACCTTCGTGATCTTCTACGAGATCCTGACCTTGGCGACCTACCCCTTGGTCGCGCACCGCGGCACGCCCGATGCCGCGCACGGGGCCAAGGTCTATCTTGCCTACACCATGGGCGGCGGGGCCCTGCTCTTGGTCGGGGCGATCTGGCTGCAGGCGCTCGTCGGCCCGGTGGAGTTCACGCAGGGCGGTATCCTGGGCGTGTCGCCCGAAGAGATTCGCATGGAGCTGATCCTGATCTTCTTCGTGCTGCTGGCCGGGCTGGGGGTGAAGGCGGCATTGGTCCCGCTGCACGGTTGGTTGCCGCAAGCAATGGTCGCCCCCGCGCCGGTCAGTGCACTGCTGCACGCGGTTGCGGTCGTCAAGGCCGGAGCCTTCGGGATTGTCCGCGTGGTCTACGATGTCTATGGCGCCGAGTTCGCCTATGCCAACGGTCTGCTGCTGGCGCTCGGCATCCTGGCCTCCATCACCATCATTTACGGGTCGATGATGGCCCTGACGCAGGACAGTCTGAAAAAGCGGCTGGCCTACTCGACCGTCAGCCAGGTGTCCTACATCGCGCTCGGCGCCTCGCTCTTCGGGCCCATCGCGACCATCGGCGGCCTAGTTCACCTGGTCCACCAAGGTCTTATGAAGATCACGCTGTTCTTTTGCGCCGGGAACTATGCGGAAACACTGGGTGTTGACAAGGTCAGCCAGATGGACGGCGTCGGGCGTCGCATGCCCTGGACCAGTCTCGCCTTCACGGTCGGTGCGCTCGGCATGATCGGGATCCCGCCGGTCGCCGGCTTCGTCAGCAAGTGGTATATCGGCCTCGGCGCCGCGGACGCCGGCTCGAACTGGGTCCTCGCGGTCCTGATCGCCAGCAGCCTGCTGAATGCCGCCTACTTCCTGCCCATCCTGCACCGTGCCTGGTTCAGGCCCGCCCCGAAGCAGTGGCCGCAGGAGCACCGTCATACCGGGCGCTTGGAAATCGCGGGCGCCTTGCTTTGGCCGCCGGTGATCACGGCGGTGCTTGCGCTGAGCGCCGGACTCTTCGCGGCCGCACCCTTCACACCGCTGGAATGGGCGACCCTGATCGCCGAGCGGGAGTACGGCCGATGACCTGGCTCCTCCCGCTCGTCGCCGCGATTCCGCTTCTGGCGGCGGCCTTCGCCATGCATCGGCTGTCGTGGTGGACCCCTGCAGTGGCCGCCGTGCCGGCGCTAGTCGCCGCATTGCTGGTGCCGGTCGGGGAGTCGCTCGACCTGCCCTGGCTCCTGCTCGGCGCGCGTTTCGGTCTCGACGAGATCGGACGGATCTTTCTGATCTTCACCTCGATCCTCTGGATCGCCGCCGGAATCCACGCCGTTGCAAGCATGCGCGGAACCCCGCACGTCGGGCGCTTCAACACCTTCTTCCTGCTCGCGATGGCCGGCAACCTCTGGCTGATCGTCGGGCAAGACCTGGTCAGCTTCTATGTCGGTTTCGCCCTCATGGGAATCTCCTCCTATGGCCTGGTGATCCACGAGGGCGACCGCAGCGCCTTGAAGGCCGGCAAGGTCTATCTCGTCCTGACCCTGGGAGCGGAGCTTGCCCTATTCGCGGCATTGGTCATGATCGCCTCCATCACCGGATCGATCGTGCCGACACCGGAGGATCTGGTCGAGCTCGACGATCTCGCGATCACACTCCTGGTGCTCGGTCTCGCGGTGAAGGCCGGCCTGGTCCCGCTGCACGTCTGGCTTCCGCTCGCCCATCCGGCCGCGCCCATCCCGGCCAGCGCGGTGCTCAGCGGGGCCATGATCAAGGTCGCCCTGCTCGGCTGGCTGAGATTCCTGCCCGTCGGCGAGATCGCTTTGCCGGGCTGGGGGCTGCTGTTCGTCTTTGCCGGCCTGGCGACGGCCTTGTATGCCGCCCCCATCGGTATCCTGCAGTCCAACCCCAAGGTCCTGCTGGCCTACTCGAGCGTCGGCAAGATGGGGCTCATGGCGATGACCTTGGGACTCATGCTCATCGAGCCCGCGATGGCACCGGTCGCCGCCATCGGCTTGGCGCTCTACGCCGGACACCATGCGCTGACCAAAGGCGGGCTCTTTCTCGGCGTGGGTCTTCGCAAGTCCTCCGGTGCGCAGGGGCTGGTCTTCGGCGGTCTCGTGCTGCTGGCCTTGTCGATGGCCGCCGTGCCCCTCACCAGCGGTGCCGTGGCGAAATACGGGATCAAGCCGGTCTTCGTCGATTCCGATTGGGCGTGGCTGCAGGTCGCGGTCGCCCTGACCACCGTCGCCACTGCCTGGATGATGGTACGGTTCGTTTGGATGATGTGGGGTTTGAAGCGCGTGCATGGAGCGGCTCTTGATGTGCTCCCGGATCGCGATCCAGGCGTGGACCACGAGGTAGGAGCGGAACGCGCTTCAAAGTTATTTCTTGATCGAGGCCGAGTCGCGGGATGGTTTGGGTTCGGGGCGCGGCTCGCTGCGCCCGGCGAGGGTGCGGATCGCTCCGGACGCGGGTTGGCCACGCCCGCGATCCCTCGGGTCACTTGGGCACTCTTGGGTTGGGTTCCGTTGATCGGCTTGGTGATCCTCTATCCCTTGGCTCTCGGATCACCGACGGCCTGGCTGACCGATGTCGGGTTGATCGCCCTGGCAGGTCTACTCCTCCTCCCCGTCGCCGTGCTCGCCGTGCGACGGCCCGCGGCGCTGGCGACCCTGGTCGACAGCGTCAAGCCAGGCGATCTGCTCGGGCTGGTCCGCCCGCTCCTGATAAGTGCGCGATGGACCCTGCGCTGGTCGATCCGCGGCTATCGGAATGCCTCTGCCCCGGTGACTGCGCGCCTCCGCGACCGCCTGAGCGAGCTCGCTCGGCGTCCACCCACCGACCTGGACCGCCGCCTCACCGCTTGGCCTCTTGCGGGCGGCCTCTGGCTCGGCATCATGACGCTGTTGATCGTCTTGGCCTTGATCGTGCCGACACAGAGACCGACCCTTCCCCGTGTCGATCAGGACGACGCAAGGCCCATCTTGGCGCCGCCGACGCCCTCCCCGGCTGCGCCCGATCCACTAGCGATTGCGCCCGCTCCACTGCCCGACGTCACGGATCCCGACCCGAGCGCACAGCCGACGGATGGGCCGACCGCTGGGTCGACCGAACAACCAGACGTGCTCGACTCGACCGCCGAGCTCGATGCCCCCGCGCTCGATGCGCCGAGTCGACCAATCGAACCGAAGGAACCGGACGTCGCCACGTCGGAGTCGCCCGCACTCGAGTCCAAACCCGCCGAGCAGGTGTGCGATCCCGACGAGCCTTATCTCTTCCGTCACGCCGCGAGCGATCGCGAGGTCGTCTTGGCCCGATGCGTCTCAGTGGACGGCACGCCGCAACCTCTCGATGCGCCGCCTCTATCAAACGCGTTAGTCATCCTGATCCAGGCCCATCTCAACGCGCTCGGGTTCGACGCCGGCCCGGCCGACGGACTGATCGGCCCCCGTACCCGCGACGCGATCAGACGCTTCCAGACCGATCGCGGTATTGCGCCCACAGGCGCCATCACCTTCGACCTGCTCGATCGACTCCGGGAGCCCGACTAGGCCGAAAAGTCCTGTCTGCTGTTAACGGCTTCACGCGCCCTGCGCTTCCCATCAGCCAAATTGGCCGGGCTCATCAGCGACGTCAGCAAAGGCCCGACCTCACCACGGGCCACCCATACTGAAATGCCCTCTAAACCCGTCTCTCGCCTCGGCAATAAAGGCCAGAAGCTGATCCTCGGGGACTCGAACGACGAGTTTGTCGTTCAGCTTGAACGCGATCCAAGCCTCGTTGACTTGAAACTGATACGGGTGAAGCATGAGAAAACCCTTCGTGAAGCCCGCGCGAGGTTAAGGTGATTTCAGGGAACGGATCTACCGGCGTGTAGGGGCGAATTCATTCGCCCCGATGGCCACTACAGATCTTCCGCTCATGCGCAGTCGGGGCGTGTCGTTACCCGTGTCTCCGTGAGAACAACTCTCTTTGCGAGATATGGGTAAAGGTTTGCAGTCGGGATGCCTATCTACGGAAATCGCCGAAAAGCATCCCAAAGCGCGCGCCGGAGTCTAGGTGATTTCCGCAAACTTCCATACCCGTAGGTTGTGCTGACGATAGGAAGCACAACTTGCGCCGACGGTTGGTTGTGCCTCGCGCGGCTCGGCACAACCTACGCCGTTCGTATGAGGGTTTCCGGTATTCGCCCTATCATCCTCGACGCGTCTCCATCGGTGATCCGCTCAAGCAAGCGTCGTGCAGCGGCCTCCACCCCTGGCGCAGGCGGAAAGTCGAGCAGTGTCCGCAACAGCGCCACCCGGGCAGCAAACCCAGGCTCCCCGGGTCTCGGCTCGATGGGCGTGACGGTCATCCAGGTGAGGAGACGCTCGGCGGCCAAGCGCGACGCGGGCGATCGCTCGGGATCCAGCGCGGTGGTGCGCGCGCTGACCAGAAACAGCAGCGCGACGTCACCACGATCCGGTCCGGGGTCAATTCGAGACCCTCGACCAAGACGAGTCACGGGGCCAGACCGACTCAACCCCGGGCAGGATCCCGCCAACATCGAGCACACCGAGGTCGCCGGGCAGACGCGGCTCGTGCCCGTCGCCGTCAAGTGAGCGTCGTTGAATCTCACTCCTCTCCCCGGGCGAGAGCACGACCCAAGCGCCCGTTGCTGTCTAAGGGGTAGCGCACAGAGAAGAGTACCCCGTCTACGTGCGTTGCCGAACCGACCGCAATCCGCCACGCGTATTGTTCCCCCCAGCGATGGGGAATCTCATTCCTCGTAGGGGTGATGGCTCAATTCATTGACAGGACTCTCGCCATGACGGGGCGCGGCATTCCGGCATGACGCGACGATTGCCGACGGCAGATGCCGGCGGGTAAGTCAAGGGTACCTTCGGGGCATCTGGGATCAACCGCATCCAATGGGGGGCGTTTAATGCGACGATGGCTGCGCCGCAGTGTCAGGCGATGTGTGCCGGCGGTCTTGCTCGGATCCATGGGCTGCGGGGTCATTTTCTCGGTCATGGCGCAGGAACCTCTCGATAAGGGAGGCGCGCCGCAGAAGCTCATCACTCCCACCAAGGAGGAGCTTTCCCCGGTCGCCGCCAAGGTTGACGTCACACCCGTCGCGCAAGACGAAGAGATCCGCAAGCGACCTCAGACCGTGTTCAACGCGACCGATTGGTTCACCGAACCACAGGTCAGGGTCGAGGAAGGCGTCGTTTTTCTCAATGTCTGCAAAATGTGATCGCTCGTGCTGCAGGAGGGCTCGTTGTCCTCTGTGGCGTCTATCTTATTCTGAGGTTTTGGGGCTGCCGATCGCGGCCTACTCACCCGAACGCAAGCATCGTTGCCGGATCCCTCAGCAGATTGTAGAGCGCCGGCGCGTTCGCTAACTCCCTCTCCTTCCAGGCTTTGCTTGGCGCAACGGACCACGGAACGAGGCCAATCGGGTCGGCGGCGACTGCATGGCGCCCTGCGTGTTGGACGGCGCCCTGGTCGATGTCGGCGGTCCCGCACGGATCTACTGGCCCGGCGACGTGGTGGTGGTCTTGCTCGACGGGAATCGGTTGGCGCTGCATCGCGTCATCGGCGCCTATCGTCGCGCCGGTGCCTGGAAGGTGCTCACGCAAGGCGACACGGCCCCGCGCCCGGATACCGCCGTCCGGCCGGAGCGCATCCTGGGGCACGTGCGCAGCGGGGACTGCGATCGCAGCCTGATCGCAATCCCGCTGCGGCATCGTCTGCGGGCGGCCGGTCGCTTTGTGCGGTTCGCTCTGGGTCGACTCGGCCGTGGGGTGTGCGCATGAGCTTCGGAACCTTCTTTTTACATGCGCCCGAGCGTTTCCCGGACGCCTCGCAGGGGGTGCCGTGGGGGGCTGAGTCACTCCGTAAATAGGGGACGTACCACAGAATCGCTATCGGCAACCAATCTGCGAGGCAGCGCCTTTCCAATTCTCCGGAAAGAGCAAGGATCGGAGCCGCAACGTCCACTCAAGCATTGCATACGCGCAAGGCACCCGGTGCCGCGCCGATCATCACGCCGAAGATCGATGTCGTCGGTCCGCACAGCGGACCCTGTGGGATCTCGTGAGTGATATCCTCAATGGTGGCACCTCTGTGGATGCCGGTGGTTACGCAACAGGGGCAGCGCCGAAAAGGCGCGGTGACCGGGTCGTCTTGGAGTCAGGACTTGCATGGATAGACACACAGCCCCCGGCGCACGGGTCACCATCCCGCTGGTGCGGCTCGACTCGGCCGGTATCCAGCGTATCCGCAACAAGATTCCCTCGGGCCATAATCCCTTCAACTATTTCGACAAGACCATCATCTCGATGGACACCCTGAAGGGCAACAACGAGTACCGCAACTATCTGGAGAAATCCCGCTGGGACATCATCGTCATCGACGAATGTCACAACGTGGCCGTCCGCAAGGGCGATGCCGGATCCTCACAGCGGGCGCGCCTCGCCAAGAACCTGGCCACCAAGTCCGATACCCTGATTCTGCTGTCGGCCACGCCGCACGACGGCTCGGCCAACAGCTTCGCCTCGCTGATCTGGCTGCTGGATCCCACCGCCATCTCGGACCCGGACGACTACACGCGCGCCGACCTCGACCGCAAGGACCTCTTCGTGCGCCGCTTCAAAAAAGACATCAAGGCCCAGGCGCAAGGCCAGTTTCTCGAACCCATCACCCGGCGTCTCTCGGCCCGGGCGACCCCCGAGGAGGAGACGGCCTATCAGGCGGTGCTGGGCATACCCTTCACCCAGAAAGGCGAGCACCAGGCCGGAAAACCATCGGAGCTGCAGCGGGTCGGCCTCCAAAAGGCGCTCTTTTCCAGCCCCGCCGCGGCCGACGCCTACGCCCGCCACCGCATCGAAAAACTCGCCCGAAAGCCGGTCCCCACTCCGGCCGAAGATGCGGAAGTCGCGGCACTCCAGACCCTTCGCCATGCTCTCGCGCGCATCACGCGGGAGCGTTTCAGCAAATACCAACGCCTGATCAAAGCCCTGCGCGATCCCGACGCCCGTTGGTCGGGCACGGACACCGCGGACCGCCTGGTGATCTTCTCCGAGCGCATCGAGACCCTGAAATGGCTGATGGCCAACCTGCCCGGTGATCTGCGCCTCAAGGTCGACGCCTTCAGCGTCCTGGACGGCAGCCTCTCGGACATCGACCAGCAGGAGATCGTCGAGCGCTTCGGTCAGGAGCACGACAGCCTGCGCGTGCTCTTGTGCTCCGACGTGGCGTCCGAGGGACTGAACCTGCATTACCTCTGCCATCGCCTGGTGCATTTCGATCTGCCCTGGTCGCCAATGGTGTTCCAGCAACGCAACGGGCGTGTCGATCGCTTCGGTCAGCAACATCGGCCCTGCATCGACTACCTGCTCACCGAATCGGCGATCGAGACGGTCAAGGGCGATCTGCGCGTCATCGAGGTGCTGGTGCGCAAGGACGAGCAGATCAGCAAGAACATCGGCGATCCCGCCTCGGTCCTGCGCAAGCACAGCATCGAGGACGAGGAACAGACGGTCGCCGAGGCACTGGCCGACGGCATCACCGCGGAGGCCTTCGAGCGCGACTATATCGACCAGGCGGCGTCGGATGACGAGGATTGGGAAACGGCGCTTTTCGGTTCAGTGGAAGAACCCCCGCCCGCCGCCATCCCGGCCGACCCGCATCGCCTCTTCCCGGACATCTACGCCTTCGCCAGACAGGCCATCGCCACCATCCCCGAAGCCGCCGGGTACCGGGTCGACGACGCCGCGAAGATGCTGCGCCGCACCCCGCCCGCCGACCTGCGGCGACGTCTGCGCCAGCAACTGCCGGCCGAGGTCCTGCGCGAGACGGACGACTATGTCCTCTCCGCGCGCGTCGGCCTGGTCGAGGAATCCATTCAACGCGCCCGCGAGACCGACAAACAGGGCTCGGCCTGGCCCGAGATCCAGTATCTCTGGCCGCAACACCCCATCTGCCAATGGTTGATCGACCGGGTGATCGGCGCCGTCGGCCGCCGTCGTGCCCCGGTCATCCTCAGCCCGGATCTCGGCGTAGAGGAAACCGCCTATCTCATGCTGGGCCTCATCCCGAACCGCAAGGGCCAGCCGCTGATCGCCGAATGGAAGGCGGTCGTGCGCGTTGGCGAGCAGGATTTCACGATCGAGGACTTCGATGCCTTCTGCCGGCGGGCCGGGCTCGGCGTGCGCGACCTGCCCAACCCCAAACGCCCGATCGATCTCACGGCACTGCAAGGCGCACTCGGCGATGCGGTCGCCACCATGCAGCTCTTCGTCGAGGGACAGGTGAGACACTTCACCACCACGCGGACCGCTGAGGTCACAACCAAGCTCGCTGAGCTGGCGCAACTGCGCGATGCCCAGGAGCAACGCCTGGAGCTGCGGATCGCCGGTCTGCCTGAACCCATCCGCGAGGGTCGCCGGGCCCGTCGACTCAAGGACATCGAGGATGTCTTCGCCGAATACAGCAAATGGGTCAAGGACAGCCTGGAAGTGGAGCCCATGCCCTTCGTGCAGGTGCTCGCCGCCGTCACGCGAAAGGTGTCGCCATGACAAGGATCGAGACCACGGACAAATTCGATGTCTTCCCCGGCATCCTCAACGACAACGAATTCTACAGCCACCACTTCCTGGCCCATGTCTTTCAGTCGCGGATCAAGGCGTGGCTGGACGCGCGCACGCCCACCGACCCCGGCGCCGAGCCCCCGGCCGACCCCCCTGCCAAACAGCTCTCGCGTCTCGCCGCCGACTTCTTTCGCCGCCACGCCGCCTATCCGCAGGACGAGGACTTCGCCGCCCAACTGGACTGGCACCGCGCACTGCATCGGCCGCTGCTGCACGCCCTGGGTTACGCCATCGACCCTCGGGAGCACCCCCTTGAGAACGAGTGGACGGCCGGCCAGCCGATCCCGGTCTGGACGCTGCTCGGCCGAAAGCCCGGTCTGCCCGAGGTCGCCGTCCTCCCCGCGTTCAACCCCCATGAGCGGGTCGAGAGTCAGGACCGGTCCATCGACCCGCTCGATTCCAGGCTGGACGCGCGCCATTTCCGCATCGAGGAGATGCCGGCTGCGTATTTCGGCAAGGATCGCAAAACCCCGCGCACACTTGCCGAGCTGCTCACCGACTCGGTCTATGCGGCGGATCATCCGCCGCGTTTCCTGTTGCTGGTCGGCGAGACCCAATGGATCCTGCTCGATCGCTTCATCGAGCTGCTCGGCAACGAGGCCGCGCGCCAGCTCATCACCGAGCACGGCTACAGCTACGGCGGCACACTCAAGCCGCTGGACGCCGGAGCGCTCAGCACTGAATGCGTGCGCCTGGTCTACCGCCACATCTTCCTCTTCTATATTGAGGCACGGCCCGAGCTCGGCTATGTGCCCATCAACTCAAGCGACGTCTACGCCCGCGGCTACAGCCTGGAGGCCCTGCGCGACCTGACCCTGACCGATCTGCGCTCCACCGAGGCGCAGAACGGCGGCTATTTCGACACTAGCCTGCGCAAGCTCTTCGCGCTGGTGGCCCGGGGCACGGCCATCGACCGCACCCAGGCGGCGCTGCATCACCTCACCGCGACCGTCAACGCCTTCGAGCTGGCCCCGCTCGACAGCAAGCTGTTCGACCCCAAGAGCACCCCGCTGCTCAACCGGGTCCGCTTTCCCAACCACATCTGGCAGGCGGTGCTGCGGGGGCTCTCCTTCGCCAAGGACGAGAAGACCAAGCGCACCCGCCGCGTCAGCTATCAGGCGCTGTCCATCAACCAGCTCGGCGCCGTCTATGAATCCCTGCTCTCCTATCGCGGCTTCTTCGCCGCCGAAGATCTCTACGAGGTGATGCCTGCACCCAAGGAGCCGGCGCGCCAAGCGCAGGACGACGACCCCGACGGCGATGCGGACCCCGATTCCGATCAGGCCGAAGACACGTCGTCGCAGGACGACTACGGCGGCAGCACCGACCTGCTGGCCAACGGCTGGTTCGTCACCCGCAATCAGATCGGCGACTACCGCAACAACGAGAAGGTCACCTTCACCAACGCCGACGGCCGCAAGGAGCTGCGCGTCTACCCCAAGGGCACCTTCATCTACCGCCTGGCGGGGCGCGACCGTCAGAAGAGCGCCAGCTACTACACCCCCCAATCCCTGACCCAATGTCTGGTCAAATACGCGCTCAAGGAGCTGCTGCCGGGCAAGAGCGCCGACGACATTCTGAAGCTTCGGGTGCTGGAGCCCGCCATGGGCAGCGCCGCCTTCCTGAACGAGGCGGTCAACCAACTCGCGCAGGAATATCTCGAACGCAAGCAGCAGGAGCTCAAGCGCCGCATCCCGCACGATCAGTACCCGCAGGAGCTGCAAAAGGTGCGCATGCGTCTGGCCGATGCCAACGTCTTCGGCGTCGACCTCAATCCCATCGCCACCGAGCTGGCCGAGGTCAGCCTCTGGCTCAACGCGATCTATGGCGAGAGCGACGAGCAGGGCCGACCCAAGGCGGCACGGGTGCCTTGGTTCGGCTACCAGCTCTTCATCGGCAACAGCCTCGTCGGCGCGCGCTCGCAGGTCTTTCGCGTGGCGCAGCTCAACGCGCCGAAGAATCTCAAGACACCGGAAGGCAAGTCCGTCCCCAATCCGCAGTGCTGTCTGAATGCCGAACCGCGCCGGGTGCGGCTCGGCGAGACGCGCGCGGACGACGAGATCTATCACTTCCTGCTGCCCGACGAGGGCATGTGCAGCTACGCCAACAAGGCCGTCAAGAACTATTTCGGCGATGACCTGGAGCGGATCAAGCGCTGGAAGAAACCCTTCCTCGCCCGCTTCACCGAGACCGAGATAAAGCGCCTGCTGCAGCTCAGCAATAAGATCGATCAGCTCTGGCAGGAGCATGCCCGACAACTGGCGAAGGACCGCGCACGCACCGAAGACCCACTGCCCGTCTGGCCGGACATCGATACCGGCCGCACCAGCAGCCGCGCCAGCAAGGAAGAGACGCGCCAGGCCGGGATGCTCAGCGAGGACGGCGACAAGGCCACCGCCTACCGGCGTCTGAAGCTGGTGATTGACTACTGGTGCGCGCTCTGGTTCTGGCCGCTCGACTCCGATCAGGGCGGGGCCGCGCACCTGCCCAGCCGCACCCAATGGATCACCGAGATCGGCGCCATCCTCGACGGCAACCTGATGGAGATCGACGAGCAACAGGAGCTGGATCTCTCGCCCGAGCCCGCCAAGGTCGAGCGTCAAATCCTGGTGCCCGAGGTTCAGGGCTCCCTCTTCGACGACGCGCCGGGACAACTGGCACTGTCCGCCCCGACGCCTGAAAAGACCCTGCATGACCGCTACGGCGAGCTACGCATCAAGCGTTTGCGCGACTACTTTCCGCGTGTCGCGCTGGTCGAGTCACTGGCTGCACGCTTCAAATTCTTCCATTGGGAGCTGGCCTTTGCCGATGTCTTTCGCGAGGCCGGCGGCTTCGATCTGATCCTCGGAAATCCGCCCTGGATCAAGGTGGAGTGGGAAGAAAAAGGCGTGCTCGGCGAGGCCGATCCGCGGATTGCGATCCGCAAGATGAGCGCGTCGGATCTGGCGGCGCGTCGTGCCGATCTCTTTGCCGAGCGCCCGGAGATGCGCGACGCTTGGCTGGGCGAGTATTGCGAGCAGGAGGGGATGCAGGCGTTCTTGAACGCGATGCAGAATTACCCGTTGCTTGTTGGGCAAAAGGCGAATCTCTATAAGTGTTTTCTTCCTCAGGCATGGATGCTGGGCAACCGGCAGGGCGTGGCGGGGTTCCTTCACCCGGAAGGCATATATGATGATCCCAAGGGCGGCCGGTTCCGGGCCGAGGTGTACCCGAGATTAAAGGGGCATTACCAATACACAAACGAGTTGATGCTTTTCGCCGATGTAGACCATCATACCAAGTTCAGCATAAACATCTATGGCCCGCCAAGGGATACGCTTAGTTTCAACCACTTAGCTAACTTGTTCTTGCCCCAGACCGTCGACGCCTGTTTCGACCATGACGGCGAGGGCGCGGCACCTGGAATCAAGGAGGAGAGCGACGGCCGGCGGGCAAACTGGAACTCCAAAGGCCACCGTGACCGCATCATCCCAGTTAGCATGCATGAGTTAGCCGTGTTCGCGACACTCTACGACGAGGTCGGCACCCCGCCTCTACAAGCACGCTTGCCAGCTCTTCATGCTAAACAACTTGTTCGAGTGTTGGAAAAGTTTGCTAGTTCAAAAAGGACTGTACGAGATCTTAATGACTCTGCAAGAATCGTCGACGTTCACTTCGATGAGACGCAGGCGCAGAAGAATGGAATCATTTTTCGTGACACTCAGTTTCCGGATGATGCTTCCCGATGGGTGCTATCTGGACCCCACTTCTTTGTCGGCAACCCCTTCTATAAGACACCCCGAGCCAGTTGCAACAAGAATAGCGACTACGACTGCCTTGACCTAACCACCTTACCGGATGACTACCTGCCGCGTACTAATTTTGTGCCTAGCTGTGATATGGCGGTTTACAAGTCGAAGGCACCGACGGTTACATGGCGGGAAGAGGGAATGCAGCAGCCAAGATCGGTAACGGATTACTATCGTTGTTTGAATAGAAGGGCTATAAGCTCCTCTACCGAGAGAACAGCAGCAGGTGCAATCTATCCTCCTAAGGTTGCCAATATTGATGCAGCCGTTTCGAGCACTTTTGAAACCGACAATTTACTTCTAAGCTTTGTTGCTGGGCTAAATTCAGTCGTTTTCGACTTCTATGTAAAAACGACCGGACGAAGTGATTGTCGAGGAGATCTTCTTAAGTCATTTCCGGTGCTGGAATCTCTAACCCATTCTGCTGTCCACGTGAGAGTGCTAGCGTTAAATTGCATAACTCACATATATGCTGGCTTGTGGGAAGACAACTGGAACGATCACTATCGCGCGCAATGTTGGACTGTGAAAAGCGAGCCAAACGGCACTAGCGCTAAACTTCTGCCTTCAACGTTCTTCGACGACCTCACCCCGGACTGGCAAAGGAACTGCGCCCTGCGCACCGACTACGCCCGCCGCCAGGCCCTACTCGAGATCGACGTCCTGGTCGCCCAAGCCCTAGGCCTGACCCTGGACGAGCTGCTCACCATCTACCGCGTCCAATTCCCCGTGATGCGCCAATACGAGGCCGACACCTGGTACGACCAGACCGGCCGCATCGTCTTCACCCCCAGCAAAGGCCTGATCGGCGTCGGCCTGCCGCGAAAGGCACGCAAAAGCGACCTGAAAGCCGGCATCACCTATGCCATCCATACCGCCACCGTACCCGTAGGATGCGGTGAGGAACGAACCGCATCACTCGCGTCGGCCCCACCAGCAAACGGTGCGGTTCGCTCCCGCTCACCGCACCCTACCCTGACCACAAGCGGCATCGCCCTCGGCTGGGAAGACGTGCGCGAGCTGCCCGCCGGCAGCACCCTCACCAAGACCTTCCCCGACGACACCCTGCCCGGCGGCCCGGTGCAGCGCACCGTCGAATACCGAGCCCCCTTCATCCGCCCCGATCGCGAGCAGGACTACCGCATCGCCTGGGCCTTCTTTCAACAGGATCCAGATGAGCAGGCCACGCCATGAAGTCCCGTGTCTATATCGAGACCTCGGTGATCAGCTATCTCGCCGCGCGCCCCAGTCGGGATCTGATCGTCGCCGCACATGCACATTGCCGTTGCGGCTGTGCATGGCATGGACTATCTGCGCACTTGGAATTGCAGGCACATCGCGAATGCCAAGAAGCGACATCTGATCGAAAGCATTTGCGAGATGTACGGCTACCAACCGCCGCTGATTTGTACCCCGGAAGAACTGCTTGGAGGCGAAAATGTGGACTGACCCCATTGTTGACGAGCTGCATCGCATCCGCGAGGAGCATGCCGCGCGTTTCAATTTCGATCTGGGTGCCATTGTGGCGGATTTGCGCCGAGTCGAAGCGGAATGGCCGGGGCCGAAAATCGCCCCGCCACCAAGGCCATCGCACACCGACTCGACGACCAGCCAGGATTGCGACGCTTCCCAGCCGAATGCCTCCCATTGATCCCACTAATTCAGGCGAAGCTCTGAAGGCCGACATCACCTACGGCATCGGCCCCGCCGCCGTAGGATGCGGTGAGGAACGAACCGCATCACTCGCGCCGGCCCCGCCGGCAGACGGTGCGGTTCGCTCCCGCTCACCGCACCCTACCCCGACCACGAGCGACACCGCCCTCGGCTGGGAAGACGTCCGCGACCTGCCCGCCGGCAGCATCCTCACCAAGACCTTCCCCGACGACACCCTGCCCGGCGGCCCGGTGCAACGCACCATCACCTATCAGCCCCCCTTCATCCGGCCCGATCGCGAGCAGGACTACCGCGTCGCCCGGGCGTTCTTTGAGGAGAGCGGCAGCGCCCATCGATCGATCGCGAGCGATCAGTCATGACGACTCCAAGAGGTCAGCTGATGAACATTCACCCACAATTGATCCGTCGCGAGGGCGCGGACGAATACGTCGTGCTCCCGATCGAAGAGTTTCGCGCACTCAAGGAAATCGTCCACGACGACCAGGATCTGCAGGATCTGCGAGCGGCGAAATCGCAGGAGGCAGACGCGGCATCCGTCCCGCTCCCGGACGTCATGCAAGACCTGGGAATCGAGCCATGAACGACGAGATTCTCGATGAGATCCGCGCGATCCGTGAAGCACACGCCGCCGCTTTCCATTTCGATCTCGATGCCATCTACGCCGATATCAAACAGCGAGAGATGGAGCACCAGGCGCAAGGGCGGCGGTTCGTCGATCCACCCGCAACGTCCCGCCAGGTGAGATCGCCGTACCAAGGAATCCGGTTCGGCCATCAATCATCTGAGGAGCAGCGAGCTGATCAGAAGCGCTCGGGATGAGCAGCCGTGAGGACTTGCGCGATGGACAGTAACCGGGCGACGCTCGGAATAGGCACCCTGAGCATTGAGCGATGCGTCGGGCATCGGTGGCCACGCGCATGATCACGACGCTTCGCCTGTTTCCACTCGATCGACTCAGTATCGGGGCGGGCACCGCCTGGTACCTGAGCGATCTGGGCGAGCTGCGCGGCAAACAGGCGCTCTACACCCAGCAGTCACCACAGCGCCTGAAGGCACTGCGTGAGTCGGCGATCATCGAGAGCGCCATCTCGTCGAACCGAATCGAGGGGGTTACGATCGACCCGAAACGGGTTCGCGAGATCCTGGTGGCCCCGCGTCCGCTGTTCCGGGACCGGGATGAAGAGGAGGTGCGGGGCTACCGCGACGCCCTCACCCTGATCCACAGGCATGCGGCAGATCTCCCCGTCGGCAACGAGACCATCTGCCGGCTGCACGCCCTGACCCGCGGCCAGATCTGGGATGCGGGGCAGTACAAGTCGAAGGACGGCGACATCATCGAGCGCTATGCAGACGGCTCGGAGCGGGTGCGATTCCGCACCGTCTCGGCGGCGGAGACACCCGTGGCGATGGATACGCTGATCCGTGACTGGCACCTGTGCCTGGAAGAGCGCTGGGTGCCGCCGCCGATCGCCCTGGCCGCGTTCAATCTCGATTTCCTCTGTATCCACCCGTTCCGCGACGGCAACGGGCGTGTCTCCCGCCTGCTGTGGCTGTTGCAGAGCTATCAGCTTGGTTACGAAGTCGGACGCTACATCAGCCTGGAGCGCCTGGTCGAAGAGAATAAAGAACGGTATTACGAGACCCTGGAGCAAAGCTCCCGGGGCTGGCACGAAGGGGCACACGATCCCTGGCCCTACATCAACTACGTCCTCTCGATCATGAAGGAGGCATACCGCGACTTCGTCGACCGGGTCGGGGTGCTCAAGGCCCCCCGCGGCGAGAAGCGTCAAATGGTGATCGACGGCATCGAGCAGCTTCTAACCAGGCCGAGCCGAGCCTTCAAGATCAGCGAGCTGGAGCAGATCTGTCCGGGGGTCAGCCGTGACATGGTGCGCCACGTCCTTCGGGAGCAGCAGGAGCAAGGCGTTGTGATCTGCACCGGCCGCGGCGCCGGTGCCAAGTGGTCCCAGGGCGAAGGCGGAAATGAGGGTAATCAATAACCCTCGAATGAGGGTAAAGAAGGGGGTAATAGAGCTGCCGCGCCCGGAGATGACAGGTTGAAGACACCACCCTGAAGGACTGCTGGTCTGTAAGCAGGTACCGCCGTGGTTGAAGACCGTCTGGGTGTTCGGGCGATCCGGCCATCCGCGTGCGGCAAAACCTACCGCCTGCGCGGTGTTCGATACAAGCAAAAAGGGGTCGGAGCCCTTTACGAAAACCGAAAAGGGAAAGTGTCCAGGTCGCCGCCTGCGACCGCTTGGGTACGCCGGATTCATCCGGCTCCCGGGGGACGGGCGACTTCAGTCGCCCGAGCGCGCCCGCGCGGCGGACTGAAGTCCGCCTCCCCGGGGTGCCGACTGAAGTCGGCGTACCCGGGGCGTGCGGCCGAAAGCACCTCTGCCAGGATGCGGCGCAGGTGGATGTTGGTGACATTGCCGCAGGTGAGCCAGAGGATGCGTGGTGGCGGCCCGAACCGTAAGGCGAGATCCACGAAATCGCTGTCCTTGCTCATGATGACGACATCGCCTTGGTCGCGAGCCGCTTGGAAGATCGCCCGGTCATCGCTGTCCCGTAGCCCCAGATCACGGACAGCCAGGCATTAATAAATGGGGGACGTACCACGGAATCGCTATCGGCGACCTTTCTGCGGGGTCAGCGTTTCCTAAAATCCCCGCCAGACGCGATGACCACAGGCGCAGTGTCCCAAGCTGCTGAGTTCTGATAAAGTCGACCGTTAGCATCTTTACGCTGCATTTTGCGCGATTTTTCCTGCGCTAACTGTCGTAAAATCGCCTTTCGGGCTAGACTTAAGCCGCCATGCTCATCGAATTTCGTGTCGAGAACCACCGCTCCATTCGGGACGAGCAGGCGTTGACCATGCGCGCGGGCAGGCAAGACGATTCCGCCGATCCGCGCCCCCGCCGCATCCAAGGCTGCTCCGATCCACTGCTGCCGGCGGTTGCACTCTACGGTGCAAACGCCAGCGGGAAGAGCAACGTCCTTTCCGCCTTGGGATTTATGCGCAATGCGGTTCTTCAGTCCCATCGAGCTTGGCCGCCGGACGGAGGCGTTCCGAGAGATCCCTTTGCATGGGGCGAAAAGGCCACACAGCCTTCACTCTTCGAGGTTTCGCTCGTGGTGTCGGGCATCCGCTATCAATATGGATTTGTTGCGGACGGCGAGCAGTTTCTAGAGGAGTGGCTGTTCGCCTGGCCTGGAAAGCGAAAACAGGTCTGGTTCGTGCGCGAGCTGGGTCAATACAAGTTCAGCCAGCACCTGCATGGGGAGAATCGTCTGATCGAACAGATGACGCGACCCAACGCGCTCTTTTTATCAGCTGCTGTTCAGCTTCGCCATGAACAGCTCGCATCCCTTTACAGCTGGTTCCGAAATCTCAACGCGGTCAATGTGCCCGGTCGCCGGCCTTCCGCTCTACGCTTCGCCGGAAATCCGCTACTCACACGGGGGATAGAAGCCTGGCTCGGACAGAATCCGCAGCAATCTCTTTTCGAAGAAGACGAGGCGCAAAGCCAAAGCATTGAGCTTTTTCGCGACCTGCTGCGCGCAGCGGATGTGGGTATCTTGGACATCAAATTGGAGAGAGATCCCGGCGCGCGCACAGCCCCCGGTGATCCCCCGTGGGGTCCGCGTCGTGGGCGGATAATGGTGCGTCACAGCAGCAGCGTTGAAGACGCTTGGCTGCCGCTGGAAGAGGGGACAATTAGCCGGTGGGCGGCAGTCGGCATAAGCGGGAACGCCGACCGGCTCGCGGGGCTGCCCGAAGCAACCCTCAAGGCGGCGGTTGCTGCTTGTCTGCGAGGGACAGGTGTCGGAGCCCGAATATTTCAAGCAGCTCAAGACTTGTGTGCGCAATAACTTAGTCGAGATTGAGGTTGGCAATGAGCACGGTGTGCCCTAACCCTTGTGCGGCACGCGAAGCGGCTCAAGCAGGATGCCGAATCCGAGGCGCGGCGCAGGTCCGATTCGTTTTGGCTTACGATGAGGTTTGGTGCGTGAAGGCTGTTGGGCGAAAGGACTCCGAGCTTCGACACGATCCTCCAGGTCGTCGCAGCACTTGGACTGAGGCGACAGAGATTGAGTCATCAAACAGCTAAGGTGGCCAATGAAATAGGGTGAACAGCATGAACACGGTGGCTAACGTGACGGAACCCCGGCTAGGTGATGTACGGATTACTGAGGATGACATCATCGCTCACCTCCTTGACGGCCGGACGATAAGCGTTCCGTTAATCTGGTCGTGGCGCCTATCGGAGGCCACCGAAGCACAACGGCAACACTTCGAGATCCTCGGTGATGGTCAAGGCATCCACTGGCCCGCTATCGACGAAGACATCAGCGTGGAAGGCATGCTCCATGGCTCACCGGCACGCCGCCCCGACAAGCCGGAGAAGCAGGTAGCCTAACCATCGATCGAAAGGGCACATTCCGCGGAATCGGTGTCGGCGACCAGCATGTACAGCGTCGCTCGTAGACATGCCGCGCCGAAAATGCATCCGCTCGGCCGCCGTACCGATCATATAGAGCAGGAAGGCGGCCAACGCGGCAATCAGTACGAGAATGGCGAGGCGTTTGGGATCGCGCGAACGCTTGACCTCATAGCCCTGGTCGTAATAGAGGCGGTTCATGTCCCGGAAGCCTTCTTCGATCTGCATGAGCTGACGATCAATCCGCACAATCGCCTTGATTGCAAAACGGCCGAATTGGAGTGCGGCGAGAAGCAGGCAGGGCTCGCGCTGGTTCCGGGCGGCTTTGAGATTCTACGCGAGCGCGCGACGCCATAGACCGCGGTGCGTTCGCGATACAGGTGGGGATTGCCGATCAGGCGGTCGACGCGCTTGACCCTGTGTTTCAACGCCGTCGGGCCGAGCAAGCGCCGTCCCACTGAGGTGATCGACAAGCCCGCTCCGGCGACACGAGACATGGATGATCGCTTTCGGCCGACTTCTTCTTGCCACTTAGGATTGACCAAATGAAAACCCCAATTCTGATTGCAGCACTCTTGGCGAATCCACTTGCACAGGCTTATGTCACGACAGACTGGACGAGTGATCCGGGCGGAACCGCGATCGCCGTCGATGTTCCCGACATTGTCTATACCGTGAATTCCGACATCAATCCCGGCAGCGAAATCCAACTCACCAAACGCGACTCCGCCGGAACTATCCTCTGGGTCGCATCAGCCCCCGAAATCGATGTTGGCTATGAAGTCGCAAACTGGGTTTCCGTCGACCACTCGGGGAACATCATCGTGACCGGGACACTGCAGGGCGGTAGTTTTGCCAATCGGACAAACCGCGCCGGGCTGATCCTGAAATTCGACCCAAACGGCCATCTTTTGTGGTCGCAAACATTCGATGGCATCGACAATGGCTCATACACGCGAAAACATGTCGTCGATGCCGATGACAATATTCATGTGATTGGCGTGGGAAACGGTGCCATCGCGAAGGTTCGATCCTACGCCTCCGACGGAACATTCCGGTGGTCGTATGGCGTTCTCGGCACACTGACCGCGCCCTATAATCTGAGCTTGACGCCGGAGGATCATCTATTGGTGATGACCTCAGCCTCGTCCGCCGCGGGTTTCATTGTCTACGCCAAACTGGATGGGAATGGCGATGAATTCTGGCGTAAAACCATCAATAGTCGCAGCTCCGGATATGCCGTGGATGATGCGATGGGGAATACGTACCTGGTCCATATGGAATACGGGGCCACGAATGAAGGAACCGTCCTCAAGAAACTGTCGCCAACGGGCACGGTTCTTTGGGAGCGCGTGCGCAAAGGTCTGATATCGCCCTTTGTCGCAGTCAGTAACGATGACTCTCCAGTGATCAGCGGCCTACGGCCCGGAGCAGGTGCCGCATTCATACAGTTTGACACAGACGGTTTCGTTTCCTGGGAAAACCTAGATGCCGATGGTCCATCGCTGTCACTTCAGCAGTGGTCGCCGACTCAACGTGATGACCTTAGCAACTATTACATCCAGGGAAACGGCGGACTCTGTAAAGTCAATAGCGACGGCTCCTCGGGCTGGTCCACTATCAGCAGTAACAGCTCGGGATTTGCGGTTGGCAGCGATCAGAGTGTGTATACCGTCGGGGCGACGACGGCGAAGCTGATTGAGATCCCAGGTACGACCCCTTCGGCGGATCTTGAGCTCGGTCTGACGGTGACACCGAACCCCATCACATTGGGTCAGACCATTCAATACAGTGCGCGGGTTACGAATACCGGCCCATCCGCGGCAACAGACGTGACAGTCACGGGCTCTGTCGCATCCATGTCATCTTGCCGAATTGCCACTGTGGCACCAGGAGCGACCGCGACCTGTACCCTGACGGAGACCCCCGCAACAACCGGCACCTATTCGCGCATCGTTACGGCGAGCGCGGTGGAAGCCGACCCCAGTTTCGCGAACAACCGTCAAGAGGTCTTCATCTCGGTTCTGCCAGCGGCGGCCACGGCTGATCTGGACTTGACCATGACGGATGCCCCGGATCCCGTCAGAAGAGGAACCAGGCTCGTCTACACTCTGACGGTTCAGAACAACGGCCCAAGCAATGTAGGCGGTGTTTCCCTGCGCGATTGGTTGCCGGCCAATTCCACCTTCGTCAGCGCGGTCTCGACTCGTGGAACGTGCAGCGGTTTGGCGCCTGTGACCTGTGCGATCGGTGCCTTGAATGCGGGTACCGGCGCGAGCGTGAAGATCACGATCCGTCCACGAGCGAGGGGCGAAATCACGAACACTGCCAGCGTGAGTAGCGGATTGGCGACGGATCCGAATCCAGCAAATAACAACGCGACTGTAATGACCACCGTCGCGCGGTAGCGAGACATGGGGCGCTCGACGGGTTTTATCGGCACGTCGGGCGCACCGGATAAATAGCGGGACGTACCACGGAATCGTTGTCGGCAACCAATCCGAGGGGTCGGGCCTCTCCTAATTCTCCGATAGGAGCGAGGATCAGAGGCACAGTGTCGCCTAACCTGCCCGTTGAATGCGCGGTCACCAAGACCTTTCCCGGCGATGCCTTCTTGCCCGGCAGCCCGCTCCACCGCACCATCACCGATCAAGCCCCTTGATCCGCCCCGACCGCGAGCATGACCAGCGAGTGACCGAATTTATCGATGACCTGATCAGCCAGCCCAACACCGATGTCGAGGAGACCGTCGATCGCGTCCTCGCGAAAAACCGAGAGCTTAATCGGCGGCTCGGCTGATGCGTTATCTCTCGCTAGCCAACGTGCTCGAACGGCGGCGCCGGATGCTCGCGACGTCCGGTAGCGTCAACGGGGTACACGACCTTGACGCGGGGCAATCGACCGCCAGTTGGTCGTATAAAGATTAAACCAGCTCCGTCGATGTCTGGCGCGACGGATTCATGGTTGCCACGGAGTTCGAGGTGCGCATTGATTGCTCCTGATGTCGGTGAGTCCGAGTCTCATAGCATTGGCCAATGAACTTTCTTGGATGACCGCTGAGCAGCAGGAGTCAGGAGTCGTGAGCCTCTGGCCGTCAGGACAGCGCAAAAGGACGACTGCGAGTCGCATCTCCCGGGGTGTCGGCAGAGCTAGGCGATCCTGTTGGCCGGCGGCGACAAGAGTAGTCTCCTAGCGGGAAACGACATGCGGCTGGCCCGCCGGCTGCTCATGGGCTTAGTGGGGCGCGTTGGTCGGCCATTTTTCCATGTAATTGCGGATCACTGCCTTGACCTCATCTGGTACGTTTTGGAACATCGCTTGCCGCATACCGTCGGCAAGGAAACCTGGCATGTCGTAAGGCAGGCGTCGGGACATTTTTTTGAAGGTTCGCTCCATGACCTCCGGGTCAAGCGATCGCGTTGCGGCAATGCCCGCGTTGAGATTGATGACACGCCAAGGGCGCCAGGCGTCGCCGCGGTCCTCGTCGAGTTGCAGCCTCAGCGACGCCGCCTCGATGACCTCCTCCATGAGCTCGCACAAGGCACTGAGATCATCTGCTCCGCTCGTGCCGTTCACGATGATGCCGAAACCGTCGGCGGTACCCTGGAGATTATCGATGATGGCGCCGCGGCGAGCGACCCAAACCCCCAAGGACGCAAACATGCGAGCAACGGTGTCTCTCTTGTCCATAATCTCGACCTTGCGCACTAGAAACGCGAGACGATCATGCAGATCGAGCCCGTATGCGCAGAACTCGTTGAGCTCCTCTTGCTCCAGCCGGGCTGCTCCGACTTCCAGGGCTCCGGCGAGTTGGAAGAAGTCCGAAAGGGCCTGCGCAAGGGCGATTGGGCCGGCTTCGTCCTCCATGATCGACCGCGCTTCTTCGGTTCTGGCGAGCACCGCTTTCGTGACGTCCAGCGCGAGCTCGGAAATGGCATCGTTTTCGAGGATGAGTGGGTGCGTCGACAAGAGGAATCACCTTCCGGTAGGGATCGAATGAGATAGAGTGTCCGCGGGTTCTCTGGGCGCGAGGCTGCGCCGTCGTTTCGCGGAGCTGGGGGTGATTCCGGGGTTTTCACCCGGAATGAACGCGAGAAGCCCTCGAACGGTCCCTGGACCGCGGCCACCGTTTCGCGCTTGCAACAGCTTGTGACCGCAGCCGACTCGGCGCTGCATTGGGCCATGATGCCGACATCTCTGCCCCAACCCGTGCGCGAAAAGACCTTAGGCGAATACCGGAAACCCTCATACCAACGGCGTAGGTTGTGCCGAGCCGCGCGAGGCACAACCAACCGTCGGCGCAAGTTGTGCTTCCTATCGTCAGCACAACCTACGGGTATGGAAGTCTGCGGAAATCACTTTAGCGCCCACGACATCACACTTTCGGAGACGACCATGACCGAGGCCAGCACAAACGTCATCAGCGAAGGCAAGTACGTCGAGCTCACTTACTGCGTGCGGGACAGCAAGACTGGCGCCGTACTCACCGAAATCTCACGCCCTCTCAACTACGTTCACGGCGTGAATGAGATTTTAGCACCAACGATCACCCGCGAGCTCGAAGGGAAGATGCAAGGACAACGGGTCGACCTCCTTGTCGACTGCAACGAGCTGTACGGCCCGAGAGACGAATCACTCGTGATGACCGAAAAGGTTTCGCTGGTGCCTCGCGAATATCGTCAGGTCGGTAGCCGGATCTTGATGGAGAACACTCTAGGTCGAATGAAGAGCTTCCTGGTAACCAAGATTGAGGGAGACAAGATCACCTTTGACGGCAACAACCCGCTATGTGGCAGGGAGGTCATCTACCAAGTGAAAATCGAATTGGTTCGGGATGCAACGCAGGAAGAGAGTCGGTACGGTGGAGACGTCAAGGCGGACCCTGAATCGTGATCTCCGCTAGGGCCTTACTTGCGACAGGCACCTGATACACCTGGAACAATGCCCGGTTAAGCGTCGTGGGGCGTTGTGGTCGCGACGACCAATCGGCCCCACGATTGCCTTAAAGCTCAGGGCCGTTTCGGCGTCTTGTACTCGACCTCTTTCTGGAGACCGTCCCATAACGTCTGATAGCCAACGAAACCCTTTTCATTGGGCTCCATCTGCTTGGTTCTGAAAAACCGGACCTTGCCTTCCGGCACTTTTGGTCTGCTCTTGGGTTGTTCGCTCATTACGTCACCTTCTGTCGACATGCCATTACGGATGGAATGGAGCGTGCCAACTACACAGCGGCCCGCGCCGTTAGAACGCCAAACTTCAACACGCCTCACCCAACCCCGGAGTGCTCGAAATCAGCCGGTTGCCCCGCGGATCCGACGATGAAAACGCCAGGCAGTGGATGCGTGATCGTTCGGCTCATTTTTTGCGCATTTGCTCCAAAACCTCATAGACAAACTCATGCGCGTACGAATTTTCACCACAATGCACTAATTCGTTATCCGAGGTGCGGAAAGTCAGGTACGGATGCACTTCCGTGCCCTCAACTTCAATCGCGGACGTGTCGTCGATCGTGCTGGCAACACTGAACGCGATGCCGGCCGTCATGTCATCGAGATCGACACCGCTCAATCCGGCTTCTTGCAGCTTGACCCTGATGCTCTGGACCAGTTCACGGACCAACATGGCCTGCTGTTCTTCGAATAGCGTAGGATCGAGCTTAAGCTGCATTCTCTGTTACCTTTGCCGGAACACCCGTGGCTCACGTGGTTTCCGGATCGTTTGCTAGAATGGTACAGGCTTGACACCTGAAAGCTTGGGCGGCCTTTCGACCTTGCCGCCGACCGCAATCTCGGCCTCCGTCGCCTCTCGAACGGTCAGGATCTCGAGCTCGAAAATGACCTGCCGACCACACAACGGATTGTTCCCGTCAATCGTCAGTGTCTTATCGTCGATCCTGGTGACCAGAAACGTCTTGGTCTTGCCCTGCTCGGTTTCCATAACGATGGTGGTTCCGACCTCCCTGTACTCTTCCGGAACATTCTCGATAGCGTCAGTGATGACTAACGACTCATCCCTCGGGCCAAACAACCTGTTGCAGTCCAATTCCACCGAGATTGTGTCGCCAACCGCTTTGCCGTCCAGCTCCGCCATGACTTGTGGCGAAAGGACGTCGTTGACGCCATGGACATAACCCAAAGGAAACTCCACCCCCGTCAAGACCTGGCGCATCTCGGCATCGACGACTCGGTATTTGAGCTCGACGTACTTGTTCTGTTGGATCCGGTCTGTCATGGCTCTAGAAAATCGATGCGGCGAAAATTCGCACTTCCCCTTTCTCATAGCCGAGGACCATTCGCCCCAGCCACTCCCCGTCCATTGTCGAGCTTCGCACGCGATAGAGCACAGTCACATGCTCGCCTCGCCTGATGAGACCGAGGAAATCGCGCTCTTCGACCAGGTTCCGGGACAGGGAGCTGTGAGCAAACTGCTTACCGAGCTCCACCTCGTTCAAGCCGAGCAGCAACTCATACGAGAATTTTCGAATAAACTTGCCGTACTGGCCTTTGTTGGAATAGCTGATGAGCTCGTCCCAAAGCGGATGTGCGATTTCTAGGATCTCTTCGTCTGTTTTATCGAGGATATTCATATCGCGTCGCCATATGAGCGGTCACATTTCATTACCGGAATCTTGCTCAAGCCGGCGCGTTCTCAGCGATGCAACCTTTGCGGTAGACGCCGCTTCTATCGATGGCATTGCTACGACCACACATCACCCACTGCACAGCGCTACCCTCATGCGGAGCTTCAGTGTGAGTACGAATCGGGGCCCCGATCCCGGGACCCCGATTTCAGAAGGGGCTTACGCCGCCTTCGCCTCGGGCGCGTCATCGATCAAGTGGTAACACGGCGCCTTCTCCATGGAGTACTCACCGGTCTCGGGATCGCGGCGGGACACCGTCAACACGTGCCAGTTTTCGTCGTCGACCTTCATCACGTCACCGCGATAGTAATAACCGGGCCAGCGGGTTTCTTTGCGGAACAGCGTATGATGCATAACCGCCTCGGAGGTGAGGTGACGATGCTTCAGCTCCCAGGCCCGCAGCAGCTCGTGGATATTCTCCGCCGCAAGCTTTTCAAGGTCTTCTTCGAGAAGCTTGAGCTTCTTCAGCCCGATATTCAGCAGCTTTTCGTTGGTCATGTAGCTAACGGTCACCCCGCCGCAGTACTCGTCCATCAGCTTCTGTAGGCGATCCAGGCCCTGACGCGGGTTGATGTAGTTCGGGTTGACCGAACCGCCGGTGATCTCGTTCCGATAGACCTTGTAGTGCTCCATCGGCTTGTAGATCTCTTCCTTGCGACGGTTGATCTGATCGTCGGAGACGCGGATGCCCTCGCCCTTCCCGTCGTCGATATACTTGCAGGCCGCCTTGGCCGCGAGCCGGCCTTCCGTGAAGGAACCGGACGAGAATGCGTGCGGTGTTCCGCCGACAGCGTCACCCGCACCGAACAGACCTTCCACGGTGGTCATGCGGTTGTAGCCCCAGAAGTACTCGGGTGGGGATAGGTCTTCGGGACCGGAGCACCAGGCTCCACATCCGGTGGCATGAGAACCCATCACGTAGGGTTCGGAGGTCGTCAGCTCCGGATTCTCATACTTCGGGTCGACATCCGTCGCTGCCCACAACACGGCCTGGCCAACGGTCATGCCCAAGAAGTTGTGCCAGCCGATCTCTTCGAGATGCGGATCCTGAAACGCCTCCATCGTCACCATATGGATCGGACCGCGGCCGGCGTTGACCTCGTTGATGAACGCGTGATTCCGCAGACAGGTGGGAATCGGGCGATGCGAAAGGTGCGACGCCTGGACGTCCAGATAGCGCTTACCGACCATCTCCTCCAGGGCGGGGAACCACTTGGACTCGTACTCTTCGCCCATGCCGTTCTGCGTATAGGTCTTCAGATGCAGGAAGTACGCTCCGACCGGGCCGTAGCCGTCCTTGAAGCGAGCGAGAACGATCCTGTTCTCCATCTGGGTCATCTTCGCGCCCGCACCGATCATAAGCCCGTAGGCGGAGCCCGACGACCAAGGTGCATACCAAACACGGCCGGCACCTTCGCCGACGGAGCGTGGCTTGAAGATGTTGGACGCACCGCCCGCCGCGACGACCACCGTCTTAGACTTGAAGACGTGGTAGTCACCGGTACGCACGTTGAACCCGACGGCACCGGCGACGCGGTTTTCCTTGGATTCGTCCATCAACAGATGGGTGACGCAGACACGGTTGAAGACCTTATCGGCGGACTTCTTGGCAGCCTCGGCGACGATCGGCTTGTACGACTCGCCGTGGATCATGATCTGCCAGCGCCCCTCGCGCTGATACGCGCCCGTCTTCGGGTTGCGCATCAACGGCAGGCCCCATTCCTCGAACTGGTGCACGGTCGAGTCCACGTGACGCGCCATATCGAACAGGAGGTCCTCCCGGACCATGCCCATCAGGTCGATGCGCGCGTAGCGAACATGGTCTTCCGGGTTATTCTCGCCGAACCGAGTGCCCATGTAGCAGTTAATCGCGTACAGGCCTTGGGCGACCGCGCCGGAGCGATCGATGTTCGCCTTCTCGGCAACCACGATCTTTTTGTCTTTACCCCAGTAGCGGGCCTCGAAGGCAGCGCCTGTTCCGCCCAGTCCTGCACCGCACACCAGGATGTCGATGCCGTCCTCAACGATTGTCTTGTAAGCCATTATTCGTAAACCCCTACTTTCAGTTGGAGCCCGGCCTTTTCGAGCGTGTGCAGACCACCCTCATCGAACCGGATGTACTTCGGCTCGTTGAACAGAAGCTCGCTATCGCGCATTTCCTGACTGGGAGACGGCACGTCCGCCAGTTGAGGAATGTGCTTCCCCCACGGCTTCGTCGTGATCGGCGCCAGGAGATTCATGTCCTTTTCGCCATTGCGGAAGATGATCCGCCAGGCGATGACACCTTTTTCCTCGTCGCGTTGAACCCGGACCGAGTGGCCGAGCGGGGCAAAATCCGCGTAGCCGCGGACGTCGATGGCATTGTGCGGACAGGCCTTCACGCAGGAGTAGCACTCCCAGCACATGTTGGGCTCGATGTTGTAGGCGCGGCGCACCACCGGATCGATGTGCATGATATCCGAGGGGCAGATGTCGACACATTGGCCGCAACCGTCACAGCGCGTCATGTAGACGAAGGTTGGCATATTCGTTTCCTCTTCGTGGCTTGAGCTCGCAGCTCAAAATCAATAGTTGGCCGGTACTTCGCGCTTGATGCCGAGCCCCATGTTCGGCGGATTCGCACCCATGTACTCCGGAATGTCCGGGTAGCGCGCTTTGCACTCGGCGCTGGACAGATCCGGAATCTCGGGCAGCTTGTCGCGCGAGCCGTCCGCAACCGCCACCTTTTTCTGGAACGCAGCCGCGGGTTTGAAGAACATGTGTGCAAACTTCGACCAGAGGATGGTGCTGAACAGCGTGGTGGCCGCGACGATGAAGAGAACAAACGCGATGATGCTCAGCACGGAGGTCGCGCCGGACGTCCCCTGCAGCAAGGACCAGATCAGCGCGAAGGACGCCGTCAGTAAGAGCGAGACGATAAACAGGTCGGACTGGTGCACGTTGTGCCACTCGTTACCCTCGGACCGCACATCGACGCGGATCTTGAACCAGAACCAGTAACCACCGATGCAGATCGACAGCGCGCCAAGATGCCACAATAGGGGCGTCAGACCCGCTCCCTCGCCCTCGGCAAGGGGCAGGCCAAAGATCATCAGAGCCGTCGTCACGACGAAGAAAATGAAGCCATACATCATGAACAGATGAGAGATACGACGGTCGGGATTCTTGAACTCGCTCGAGGTCAACACCTCGCCGGTCACCGTGCTCAGGGCGATGCCGAGCTTCTCTCCGCCACCGACTTCACGTTTGGCGATCTTCTTCAGCGACTGCCCCTTCTCGAAGAAGTACTTGGCACTCTTTTTATGCACGACGTCGAGCAATGTGCCGCCGATGACCAGAAGGACCATCAGAACGACGTACGCTTGCATGACGCCCGGATCTAGCGAAAGGTTCTCGGACACAATCGCGAACGGGTTACTTGCGATCATTGGAAGGTGACTCCATACAGGTGAACCTCGGGTACAACGAGGAAACGGTGACCCGATCCGCCCAAGCATCAGGTCGACTGGGGATGACGAAGGAACGGATCTCCATCCGTTCCACCGGGCTAGTGGCGCCTACTCCCTGCCTCCCGGCGACACTGAGGACTGAGTATAAGCGCTTCAGCATATGCGGCGCGACTCATACATTTTCGGCGCGCATAACTGTTACTTATGAGGCAGAGCCAAACCGCGAAAACCGCGGCAACTGCCGTTGAACCAAAGGACTTCTTTGCGTTCGCTCGCGTTCGGAGGATCGTCGCCTTCCCTCCAACAGGCCGTCGGCGAAACACCCGGTCGGCTCACCGCCGGCCTTCAAGGCGATTTCCGAGAATGGGCAGCCCCCGACTGCGCCTGACTGGAAAGCAGCCCGTCCCTTCGGTCGCAAGTCTCGAGCAAACCGTCGCGGAATGTTTCGTTGTGGTCCGGAATCCGACAACGACAACGACAACGACAACGACAACGACAACGACAACGACAACGACAACGACAACGACAACGAGGAGAGTCTTCGAGCGCGCTCTTAGTTCCTTCACTGTCGTTAGATCTTTTCCCGGAAATCACCGAAGCCGCCCGGACAATCAAACCCTGCGCGACCGCCCCGACGCATAGGCGTCCTCGGCGCAGTCGGCCGTTCCGCGTGCGACGAGATGGCCGCTTGATCCAGCCTGCTCTCGGACCTCAACTGCGCGAGCGCCTCGGGTAACCGGCGACCGCCATGTCAGCCCCGTCGCTGCAGCGCGGGTTCTGACAAGGCGATGTCGGATACGCCATCGTTTAGGATGACGATACCGGAGTGTCTTGAGCACCTTGCCAATCCGACAGAGCACCATTGAGAGAAAGTCTGTTTTCGAGAGATGGGTCAAGGTATGGCCGGAGGCGTCCCCGTCACTGGTACAGCACGCCATCCCGGCGCCCCATCGCATAGGCCGTCTCCCCAGCCGCCATCCGCAGCCGAGCTTCGATGCGGATCTTATCCATCACCTCGTTATCGGCGATTTCGGGATAAAGCGGATAGAAGCGCACGACGTCCAGCGCGTTCGCCCTTGCCGCCAACTCCATTCTCCGCCGGTCCGCCGAGCCCACCCAATGCAACATCAACAACCGGGGGGCTTGGCGATGCAAATAGCGTTGGCAAAGATCGTGATGCTCTTCGCTTTGCCAATCCTCGCGTATCAGAAAAGGCGGAAATTCCTCACTCTCGGTATACCTCCTGGTGAACCATCGCGCTCTCGGTTTGGTACCGGCGCGCTCGGCGACACACCGCTCAAAACGGTAGTTCACGGGTCCATATGATCTGCTGCGCTCTGCCTCGCTCGTTTCGATAGGCATCACAGCCGCGGGGAGTGCAGTCCAATCAGTGAGTCGTGGAAACGACGCCATCTCCGACGCATCGACACAAGAGAAAATCAAGGCGAGCGGAGAGTCGTCTTTCGGGTCAAGAAGCCAGTATTCATAACGATCGGCGGCTTCGAACGGCAGTCGGACTCCGAGCAAGAACCTCACTAAATCGAGGATGCGCGGGTCCACGTCGCCGTCTTTCGTGGAGGGATTCTCGATGATCCTTTTCAGATCGCAATGCCGGATGTGTGCCGCCCTGACGAAGCGGCCGCGCTGCGCACCGCTGCTTTCTTTGCCACGAGCATGAACGTAGATGAACTGGAACTCCCATAAATCACCATCCATCGAGAGTGCCCGAGCTTGATCGGATTCAGCGATTTGTACTTGCGCGGAGTACGGCTGCAAGAGGCGTTGAGAGTGAGCTCTAATCATCGACCCTGCATGCGAGTGAGTGGAGTTTCAGGAGGCGGAGGTCGGTCTGTGTGGCACACGCAAGACCTTAGCCGTGCTGCCGATGCGATCCCACGCCTAACGGCCTGAGGGTAGCGAAGCCCAGAGGGTCGGTCAAGACGCCGGCGAGAGGGCTTGCGGACCTCTTCAGAGGCACATGAGCGAACCTCGACGGGTCGCATGAAGATCAAACCAACCCCGTCGATGTCTGGCGCGACGGCTTCGTGGTTGCCACGCAGATTAAGGTGCGCGCTCACTACTCCTGATGTCGGTAAACCCGAGTCTCGCAAGCACTGACCGATGGACTTTACTTGGCGGACCGCTGTGATATTCGTCAAGCACGCCACCGAAGAGCCGACCACGATGCTCGCCGTAAGCCTCCACCCACGAAGGGAAAAAGAGCTTGAGCAGCTTGCCGCCGCGACTTTCAAGCAGCGCGTGACCGTTATTTTGTGCTAGGTTTAGAGGACACATGATACGAGGCACCTGATGGACAAGCTCGACGTCTTCTCGGTACGGGAACTGCGTTCCCGCTCGGGCGATCTGCTGAGGGACGCCGAGCTCGGACAGCTTGCGCTCATCACCAAACATGGCCGACCCGCGATTCTCGCCGTGCCGTTCGACCGACGGTTGCTCGACCAAGGCGTGCATCGCGCCTTGGCACTGACGCTGTTCGAGAACCGCCACCTGACGCTCGCTCAGGCCGCGAAGGTTGCGGGGCTCTCGCTGGATGGGTTCATCGATCTGCTGGGATCGCTCGGTTTGGCTGCGGTGGATTATCCGGCCGAGGAGTTGGCGGATGAGTTGGGCGCTGCCTTGTGACGGCGGCTTAATGCGCATGCTGCAATGAACAAAATCGTCGTCGCGGACGCCGGGCCACTGATCGCCCTGGCCCGGATCGAACGCCTGGCGCTGCTGTTCGCGCTCTACGGATCCGTGGTGGTTCCCGGGGCCGTGCTTGCCGAGCTGTGCGTGGGTTCCGATCGGCCCGGAGCGCGGGTCTTGTCGGCCGCGCTCGCCAACGCTTTCATCGAGCCGCGGGCGCTTCCCGGGCGCCGCGAGCTACCTATGGGCTAAGGGCTACGGGCTACCTAGGCCGGGCCGTGCATTCAAGATCATGGCCTCGATCATCGTTCCGGCCGCATCGGCAGTATCCATGTCGCCGCACGGGTTCGCCGACTTCAGTCGGCATCTGGGTTCGCCGACTTTAGTCGGCACCTGGGGAGGCGGACTTCAGTCCGCCGCGCGAGTGCGCTCGAACGACTGACGTGGCCCGTCTGCGGGTGGCCGACTAAAGTCGGCATACCCGGCTGTGCGGCCGGAGTGTCGCGTCCGGTCGGGCAACACTAAAAGCCGGGACGAACCGATGATTAAAGCCAAGACCAGCGAGGAAAAGAGGTCTAAGCCCATTAGATCACGGTTTTCCGTCATGAACAGGCTAACGCCGTGAAGCCTGCGTTTACTCCTTGACAGCAAGAATCAGTGATGTTAACTGGGTCACATACTTGGCGTCCCATACATCGGTCATCCAATAGGCGGCCCTTGGGCTGCACAAAGAGATGTCAGTGGCCGACAAAAGAGCACAAGTATCACCGCCGAAAGTCTCCCGATGGGTGCGGATTGCAAATGCTTTGTCGTTAAATCCATACCATTGCGGTCAAAACCTTATGCGCAGTTATGCGTTGACTTAGTGGGCCTCCAACTGAGAGTTGACGGCCATACAACGAGTTCCAGCCGAGGACAGTCGCATGAAAACATTCGACAGCGACGGTATCACCCGCCGGGAATTTATCGCCACCAGTGCAACCGCCAGCCTGATGTTGAGCGCATCGCCCTACCTTCAGGCCGACCCTAAGCCTCGATCAAAAACCCTGTTCATCAACGGTGCCATCTATATAGATTCGGATCACCGGGTGGACAATCTTCTCATCCGCGATGGTATTGTCGCGGGCATCAACGTCAATCCGGCTCGCCACCTTGATGCGCAACAGATCGATCTCGCCGGTGCTGCGGTCTACCCCGGTTTCAACGACAGTCACGTTCACCTCATCACCATGGCCGTAGCGGGGAGTATCCTGGTGCCGACCCCGGGCGAAGAAGACCCGCTGAGGATTGCGGAGCTCGTCGGCACCCAATGCGAAAAGCAGGAGCCGGGCACCCCGGTGATGGGTCACGGGTTCAAGCTCGAAGACTTCGGCGCCTGGAGCCTGGGGGACTTGGCGGAAATCGATGCGTTAACCGGTGATCAATGTCCTGTCATGATCGCCGATCAATTGGGACATAGCTATATCGTCAACTCGGTAGCCATGCGCATGAGCGGGCTTGGCGATGACACTTCCGATCCTCCGGGGGGAGTGATCGTCCGTGAAAACGGCAAGGCCACCGGCATGCTGCGGGAGACAGCCGGAGCCATTGTCGGCAATGCGGCTATCTTTCCCGGAGTGTCGGATGATCGAGTTAAACCCTACGCCGTAGGGTTGCTGAACCAGTGGGCTAAGATGGGCTACACATCGATTGTAGATCTCATGGGCGGGCCAATGGGACGCACCATGGAGGCAGAGTTGTGCCGTGAATTGGACCTCGAGGGCCTGCTTCCCTTGCGAATCAATTACGCCTACACCTTCTTTAGCCTTGACGACATGATGGACTTCCGCCAAACGGAGCAGAGTAGCCCAATGGTCCGCTTCGCTGGCCTGAAGCTCTTCGTGGACGGGGCAGCCGGGCAAGGCGGCGCCTGGACCAGTTGGAAGAACACGCAGGGCAACCATGGTCTGCACGCGATCTGGATCAACGACAAGCGATACGGAAAGCAATACAATATTTATCGGATCCTTGAGGAGTCCGAAAAGCATGGTCTCGACATGCATTATCATGTCGGCGGAGACCTCGCCATTAATGCCGTACTGAGCGCAATCGAAGCCGTTCAAAAAAAGAGCGGCAGATTGCGGGGTAAGCACACCCTTTATCACCTAGGGCTGATTACGGATAAGCAGATTGCGCGCATGAGTGCATTGGGTGAGAGCGTGATCGCCGGGGTTCAGCCATCCCTGCACTGGGAGTTTCAAAAGGAGGAGACCGCGTTCTACTACGGCGAGCATGCACGGGGATCCTACCCCTACCGCAAATTGCGCGATGCTGGTGTCACTTTGGCATTCTCGACGGACTATGCCTCCAACATTCCCGATCTATGCTGGCCGACGGAGATCATGCGCATCGCCCTGACCGGCGCGGGGGAGCCGGAGGCCAACCCACCCTTGACCATGCGCGATTTGATCGAAGGCTTCACTGTCGGTGGCTATGCGACGACACGCGAGACGAGGATAGGCAAACTCTATCCTGGCTATAAAGCCGATATCGTGATCTACGAGAAAGACCTGTATGAGGTGGCGCCCGAGAATCTGTCGAAGGATTACCCCAGAGTACTCGCCACCTGGGTTGGAGGTCGGCAGGTTGTGACAATCTAGCCGATGCCGACCTCGCGGCCTCGATCATCCCAGATCGTCACGCGACCAGCCGCGGGATGTCGACGCGCTCTGCGGCCAAGAGCAAACAAGGAGATTTCCGGAGAATCTCGCACCAGGTTGAACGGGACGACACCCTGCTCTGGACTGTTTTTTGTGCTACTTTTCGTGGGCACAGTCATGCGAGGCACCTCATGGAAACGCTCGATGTCTTCTCGGTTCGGGATCTGCGTACCCGCTCGGGCGATCTGCTGAGGGACGCCGAGCTCGGACAGCTTGCGCTCATCACCAAACATGGCCGACCCGCGATTCTCGCCGTGCCGTTCGACCGACGGCTGCTCGACCAAGGCGTGCATCGCGCCTTGGCACTGACGCTGTTCGAGAACCGCCACCTGACGCTCGCTCAGGCCGCGAAGGTTGCGGGGCTCTCGCTGGATGGGTTCATCGATCTGCTGGGATCGCTCGGTTTGGCTGCGGTGGATTATCCGGCCGAAGAGTTGGCGGATGCGTTGGGCGCCGCCTTGTGACGGCGGATTGATGTCCATTCTGCAATGAACAGGATCGTCGTCGCGGACGCCGGGCCACTGATCGCCCTGGCCCGGATCGAACGCCTGGCGCTGCTGTTCGCGCTCTACGGATCCGTGGTGGTTCCCGGGGCCGTGCTTGCCGAGCTGTGCGTGGGTTCCGATCGGCCCGGAGCGCGGGTCTTGTCGGCCGCGCTCGCCGACGCTTTCATCGAGCCGCGGGCGCTTCCCGGGGGCTGCGAGGCGGACATGGCCGGTCTCGGTCGATTACTCGACGCCGGGGAATCAGCGGCCATTCTGTTGGCGCAGGAAACGCAATGTCGCTTCCTCCTGATCGATGAGCGCCGCGGACGACAGATTGCCCGGCGTCGCGGAATCCCCGTCGTGGGACTTGCCGGCGTGCTGCTGGCCGCCAAGCAGCGGGGCCTGCTGGAGTCTGTCGAGTCGGTGTCGGCAGCGCTGTCGCGACAGGGCTATCGGCTCTCGGATGCGCTGCTCGAAGAGGTCTTGCGCTTGGCCGGGGAGACGGGGCGAGAGGGCGAATGACTCGCTTTTCATGAAGCGAGATGTTCGCTTTCGAGTGAGCTCGATGCTTGGTGCATCCACGGGCCTTCGTGCGGACGCGGTTTAAAATGATATATTTTTTATTATCTTAAACAGCGCCGACTCCAACGGTCGTCATGGAAAATAGGGGACGTACCACGGAATCGCTATCGGCGACCTTTCTGCGGGGTCAGCGTTTCCTAAAATCCCCGCCAGACGCGATGACCACAGGCGCAGTGTCCCAAGCTGCTGAGTTCTGATAAAGTCGACCGTTAGCATCTTTACGCTGCATTTTGCGCGATTTTTCCTGCGCTAACTGTCGTAAAATCGCCTTTCGGGCTAGACTTAAGCCGCCATGCTCATCGAATTTCGTGTCGAGAACCACCGCTCCATTCGGGACGAGCAGGCGTTGACCATGCGCGCGGGCAGGCAAGACGATTCCGCCGATCCGCGCCCCCGCCGCATCCAAGGCTGCTCCGATCCACTGCTGCCGGCGGCTGCACTCTACGGTGCAAACGCCAGCGGGAAGAGCAACGTCCTTTCCGCCTTGGGATTTATGCGCAATGCGGTTCTTCAGTCCCATCGAGCTTGGCCGCCGGACGGAGGCGTTCCGAGAGATCCCTTTGCATGGGGTGAAAAGGCCACAGAGTCTTCGCTCTTCGAGGTTTCGCTCGTGGTGTCGGGCATCCGGTACCAGTATGGGTTTGTTGCGGACGACGAGCAGTTTCTAGAGGAGTGGCTATTCGCCTGGCCTGGAAAGCGAAAGCAGGTCTGGTTCGTGCGCGAGCTGGGTCAATACAAGTTCAGCCAGCACCTGCATGGGGAGAATCGTCTGATCGAGCAGATGACGCGACCCAACGCGCTCTTTTTATCAGCTGCTGTTCAGCTTCGCCATGAACAGCTCGCATCCCTTTACAGCTGGTTCCGAAATCTCAACGCGGTCAATGTGCCCGGTCGCCGGCCTTCCGCTCTACGCTTCGCCGGAAATCCGCTACTCACACGGGGGATAGAAGCCTGGCTCGGACAGAATCCGCAGCAATCTCTTTTCGAAGAAGACGAGGCGCAAAGCCAAAGCATTGAGCTTTTTCGCGACCTGCTGCGCGCAGCGGATGTGGATATCTTGGACATCAAATTGGAGAGAGATCCCGGCGCGCCCACAGCCCCCGGTGATCCCCCGTGGGGTCCGCGTCGTGGGCGGATAATGGTGCGTCACAGCAGCAGCGTTGAAGACGCTTGGCTGCCGCTGGAAGAGGAGTCACAGGGAACAGTCACCCTCTTTCGCGTGGGTCCGGTCATTCTCGACGCGCTTCGACTCGGTACCGTCGTCATGATCGACGAGCTCGAGGCCAGCCTCCATCCGCTGCTGGCCATTCAAATCCTGCGGCAGTTCAACGATCCGGAGCGGAACCCGCGAAACGCTCAGATCCTATTCACGACTCACGATACCAGTCTGCTCGGAACCATCGCGGGAGATCCGTCGATGCGTCGCGACCAGATTTGGCTGACGGAAAAGGACCCGCAAGGCGCGACCTGTTTGTACCCTTTAACCGACTTTCGACCCAGAAAGGGCGAAAACATCGAGCGCGGCTATTTACAGGGACGCTACGGCGCGATTCCGTTTCTCGGCGACCTTCCAAAGGTTGGGGGACAATAAGCCGGTGGGCGGCGGTCGTCATAAGCGGGAACGCCGACCTGCTCGTGGGACTGCCCGAAGGAACCCAAGGCGGCGTTTGCTGCTTGTCTGCGAGGGGCAGGTGTCGGAGCCCGAGTATTTCAAGCAGCAGTACATCGCCGCCTACGACAAGCACCTCGATTTCATGCACTTGTCCACCGGCATTGCGGATGCCGCTCGGCGCGCACGACGTCTCGACGACGAGGCTAAGGAAGAGGGAGAGCCTGGCCGCAATCCATCGACGGGCGTTTATCGACTGACCGAGTCAATAGAACGGATGTGAACGCGAGCTTCCCACGGACGGCCCTGAGGCAGTGCTTGCCCCATTCTTTGTCGTGATACGCTTCGTGGGCAAAATGACAAAGCAAATGCTCTCGCATCGAGCGCAACAGGGCTCCGGTTATGCTTCCATCGCTGGTCGTCGACGAGGTTCGACGCGGTGTCGCCGAGACGCTGCGCGCCCAGTTCGAGCCCTCCACGGCACTGTTCAAGGACGCCGTCCGCCGCCTGATCGACGAGCCCACCTGGGTCAAAGGCCCCTACATCCAACTGGGCATGCCCTTTGTCCCCGGCACTGCCGGTAAAGACTTCTTCAAGGACTTCCGAACCGAGCACCCGGCCCATCTCCATCAGGAGCTGGCCTGGCAGCGCTGTGCGGTGGCGGGCAAATCCACCCTGGTTGCGACCGGGACCGGCTCGGGCAAGACCGAGTGTTTCCTCTACCCGGTGCTGGATCATGTCGCACGGGCTCGGCAGATGCCGGATCAGCCCCGCGGCATCAAGGCCATCATCATTTATCCAATGAACGCACTGGCCGACGACCAAGCCGGACGCATCGCCGAGCTGGTGCACGGAACCCCGGCATTCGCCGGCATCCGCGTCGGACTGTTCGTCGGATCTGGTAAGACGCGTTATCGGCCCGCCAAGGCCGGGCAGAATCCGGAGCCGGATCATCCCGCAATGGGGCCTGACCACGTCATCACGGACAAGGACGTGCTGCGGGACAACCCGCCGGACATCCTGCTCACCAACTACAAGATGCTCGACTTCCTGCTGATCCGCCCGCGGGATCAGCCCCTGTGGCGATTCAATGCCCCCGAGACACTGCGCTACCTGATCGTCGACGAGCTGCACACCTTCGACGGCGCCCAGGGCACGGATCTGGCCATGCTCATTCGCCGTCTGCGCCAGCGCCTGAAGTGCGACGACTGCAGGCTGATCTGCATCGGCACCTCGGCGACGCTGGGCGATGCCGGACCGGGCGATGCGGGCCAGGGCGATGCCGGCGGCACCCGGCCGTTGCGCGACTATGCGGGCCAGATCTTCGCCACCGAGTTCGATGCGGATGCGGTGATCACCGAGCGCCGCCAAGGCTTCGATGCCTTCATCGGCGACCGGGTGGTGGAGTCCCTGCTGGCCGATGATGCCGGCGTACTGCGGGCCATTTCTGCGCGTGATTTTGCCGGCCAGCCGGAGGCGGTCGCGACCTTTTTGCCGGCCTTTTTCAATGATCCCGGTCTGCTTGCGGTGCTGATGGCCGGGATCGAAACCGCCGAGGGGCGGGTACGGCTCGGCGAGGAGCTCAAAAAGCACCTGCTGTTCCAGACCCTGTTGCGGATCGCCACCCAGGCGCCGGTCAGCGTCCACGAGATCGCCGACAGGATGACGCGCACCCTGAGTGCCGGGCTGCGTCCGCACGCCGACGGGATCATCATCGCGCTGCTGACCCTGGTCGCCTGGGCACGCGCACCCTATGCGGGGCAATCGGTCACAGCCGACACGCCTACGGGGCAGCTCAGTCACCTGGTCACCCTGCGCGTGCAGATCTGGGTCCAGGAGCTGCGTCGGGTACTGGCCACGGTGAGCGCGAAACCGGAGGAGATCGAGCTGGCCTCCGAGGCCAGCGTCCTGAGCCGGCGCGAGCAGTTGCGGCTGCCGGTGGTGCAATGCAGCAACTGCCGGGCGACCGGCTGGCTGACGCTCAAAGCGCCGCAGGAGAGCCGGGTCGAGCAGAGTCCAGACAAGATCTATGCGGCCTTCTTCGCGCGCAATCGGGATCCCTTCCTGGCGCGCATCTATCCGCGTGCCGATATGGCGGGCGGCCAGCGGATCGCCATGACACCGGTGTTGGCGCACACCCTCTGCGGCCAATGCGGCGCCCTTGGGCATGATCAGGTGACCCAGTGCCCGCACTGCCGCGGCGAGGACATCCTGCCGGTGTTTCGGGTCTCGGCCACGCGCGCGAAGCGCCTGAAGGACAAGGACGGGGGGCAAGCCGGGCGCGAGGTGACGGTCCACGACGACATCTGCCCGGTGTGCGGCGAACGCGACCGTCTGCTGATCATCGGCGCCCAGACCACGAGCATCGCGGCGCATGCCGTCGAGCGGCTGTGGGCGGCACCGTTGAATCATCAGAAAAAGCTGATCCTGTTTTCGGATTCGGTGCAGGACGCCGCCCACCGGGCGGGCTATATCGAGTCCAAGACCGAGGGCCATCTGATGCGCGCCGGTCTGGCCAAGGCGTTGGCCACTCTGCCGCCGACGCTGCCCTGGGATCAGGCCCTGGAACGGCTGGGACGCTCCTATCTGGATTCCGCCAGCCCGCTGGCCATGACACCGCGCGACTTCGTGGCCCGCTTCATCCCGCCGGCGATGGAATGGCTGCGGGACTGGAAGCATCTGCTCTTGCATCACGATCTCCCGCAGGGTGCCTCGCTGCCGGACCTGCTGTGCCGGCGTCTGCAGTGGCGCGCCGTCGAGGAGCTGACCTATCGCTCCGATCGGGGGCGTACCCTGAGCAAGGTCGGCGTGGCGGTCTTGTTTCCGGATCTCGACGCACTCCGGACCGTGAACACGCGGCTTCTGCCGGTTCTGCGCGAGGCCGGCGGCGGCTTGGAGCATCTCGACGAGGAGTGCCTTTTCCACTGGGTCCTCGGCACCCTGCTGGCGCTGATCCGTGCCGGCGGTGTCTTTCATCTGGACCTGGAGAAACTGGCCGAAACCGGGGACTTCGGTGCCTTTGAATTCGCCCCCCACCGCAAGCGCTGGATGCCCCATCGCGGCAAGTCATCCCCGCCGCGGTTTGTCACGCGCGAGGCCGGACGACACGACTTTCTGAATCTCGAAGAACGCGCCGGTAACCCCTTGCTCACCTGGGCGCAACTGGCCCTGGGGATCAACCTCTATTCCCCCGGCATCCTGACCCTGGCTTACGAGGAATTGCTCAAGGCATTGGAGCAGTCCGGTCTCGGGCGCTTCGTGCAGATGGATCATCGCGGCGAGCAGGCGCGGGTGTTTGGTTTAAATGCCGATCGGCTGAACCTCCATCAGCAGTTGCGCCGCCTGGTCACGCCGTCGGCGGCGCAGGCCCTGTGGGTGCCCGAGGAGGCCGCCGATGCGCTGGACGGTCTGCCGGCCTGGAACAGCCCGGGCGAACGCTTGCGGCCTGATCCGGTAGCCGCGCCCGACTGGTGGCAGAGCCGATTCAAGGGCGGCGACCTGACGCGGGTGATCGCGCACGAGCACACCGGTCTGTTGGAGCGCGACGAACGGCTCGCCTTGCAGACCCGCTTCATGGCCAAGCCAGAGGAGACCCAGCCCTGGTTCGAGAACCTGCTCTCGGCCACACCCACGCTGGAGATGGGCATCGATATCGGCGCCCTGGCCAGTGTGATGCTGGGCGGGGTGCCGCCGAACCAGGCCAATTTCATCCAGCGCATCGGTCGCGCCGGTCGGCTGGACGGCAACGCGGCGGTCTTCGCCATCGCCGATGCCTCCCCGGATGGGCACGACCAGTATTATTTCGCCAACCCGCTGGAGATGCTGCACGGCGCGGTGGAGGCGCCGGCCATCTATCTGGGCGCCGCCGAGGTGTTGCGCCGGCAGCTCTATGCCTTCTTCTTCGATCACTGGGTGGCGGAGGGCACGCCGGCGCTGCCGGATAAGCTCAGCGAGGCATTGGATCAGGTCGCCAGCGGCGACGGCGACATCAGACGTTTTCCATTCAATTATCTGGACTTCGTCAACCGCCACGAACCGATCCTGTTCGACGCCTTCTGTCGGATGCTGGGCAGTCACCTGACCCCCGAGACGCGGGAGAAGCTCGAAGGCTTTATCTCCGGCAGCGAGCAGCACAAGAACCTGCGTGCGCGGTTTCTCGCCTTTTTCGAGGAGGCGCACGCCGAGCGCGAATCCTGGAAAGCCCGTCGCAAGAAGATCAATCAGGAGCTGGGCCGACTCAAGAAGCGCCCCGAGGACGAGCAGACCCTGGCCGAGATCGCGCTTCTGGAGACGGAGCGCGCCGGTCTGGGCCAGCGCATCCAGCAGATGAACAACGAGCATCTGCTGGAGGCCATGACCAACGCCGGTCTCTTGCCGAACTATGCCTTTCCGGAGGAAGGGGTGTCGCTCACCACCATCGTGCACGGCGCCAAGTCGGCCACCGGCGAGCCCTATGCCACGCCGGTGCATCGCTACAGCCGCCCGGCCCACGCCGCGCTCGCGGAGTTCGCCCCGCTCAATACCTTCTTCGCACACAAGAGCAAGGTGCAGATCGACCAGGTGGACATGAGTGTCGAACCGCCGCTGGCGCATCGCTTTTGCCCGAGCTGTCACGTCCTGAGTCCGCTCACCGACCCGGCCGCGCACCAGGACCGCTGTCCGCACTGCGGCAATACCGGCTGGGCGGACACCAGCCAGGTCCGCCCGCTGCTGCGTCTGCGGCGCGCCGTGGCCAATATCGATCGTGCCGACCGGACGCGCATCACCGAATCGGACGAGGCCCGCAACCCCCGCTATTACGCCCGGCGACTGCTGATGAATTTCGACGCCGGCGATGTGCGCAATGCCTGGCGTCTGGAGTCGAGTCAGGCGATCTACGGCTTCGAGTTCATCGCCAGGGCGGTCTTTCACGATCTGAATCTGGGCCAGCCATCGGTGGCCAACCCGGCCCTGCCCTCCACCATCATTGCCGGAGACGACAGCACCAAGTCCGGATTCGCCTTGTGTGGCGAGTGTGGCAAGGTGCAACGTGCCGTTCGCGCGGGGCAAGACGACACCCGCGAGCAGGCCCATACCCCGGATTGCCGGCATCGCCATGCGACCGGCAGCGAGCATCTGCTGAGCGAGCTCTTCCTGTATCGGCAGTTCGAGTCCGAGTGTCTGCGTATCCTGGTGCCCAGGGGCTTTGGCTCCGGGGATCGCACGACCTATTCCTTCATGTCGGCGCTGCAGTTGGGGCTGCGCAAACGCTTCGGCGGCAAGGTCGACCACCTGCGCTTCGAGACCATGGCCGAGCCCGGGAGTGGGCCGGGGAGCGAGCCAGCCGCCGACGCGAGCAGCGGCAAAAGCTACATCCTCATCTATGATTCGGTGCCGGGCGGTACCGGCTATTTGCAGCAGATGCTGGCCGGGGAGGCGAACACCCTGACCGAGGTGCTCGCGGTCGCCCATGCCGTTATCCGTGATTGCGGCTGTCGGGATAAGGACGGGGTGGATGGCTGCTACCAATGCGTCTTCCAGTATCGCCAGGGCCGACACCGCAAGAACATCTCACGCAGCGCCGCACTGGAGATGCTCGACGAGCTCGTCCAGGGTGATTTCAAGCGCACGCAGGTGCCCTGTCTGTCCGAAATCAACATCAATCCCGCGTTCGGGTCGGAACTGGAACGGCGTTTCCTGCCCGCGATCAAGGCGCTGAGCGGGCACCTGGATTCCGACAACAGCCGCTTCCCCGTCGTCCAGGTGACGCAGGACATCAAGGCGGGCAAAACGGCCTATCTGCTGACGCTGGGTGCCAACACCTACTGGGTTGATACCCAATGGCCCATCGAGGACCCGGCCTCGGGTCACGTGCTCTGCCAGCCCGATTTCCTGATCACGCCGACCAAGACCGCAAGCCCGATGCGACCGATCGCCGTGTTCGTGGATGGCTGGGAGTTCCATCAGATGACGCTGTCCGAGGACGCGCGCAAGCGCGCGACCCTGATGCTGCGCGGCGATTATCGGGTCTGGTCGGTGACCTACGAGGATATCGAGGCGGCGCATGCACTGAAGACCGGCACGGATCTGCCCGGCCCGCTGGATGTGCTGGAGACCGACACGGGGCGCGCCATCCCGCTGGATCGGCTGCCGCCGTTTTCGCCGAAGGAACTGGCGTCCAATGCCATTGCACTCCTGTTGCGGTTGCTGGGACAGGCGGATTCGACAGAGCGGGATCCGCTGGATCAGTTGCGGGAGACGGGTCGATACCTGCTGATCAAATCGACAAGACGGCCGCATGAGATCGACGCCTTGGTCAAGGCTCGCCACGACGCGGTGCTCCGCGCGTTGCCGGACTGGCTCGGAACGGAGGCGCGCGCCGTGCATCTGCACAGCCCGGGTAAGATGCCCCTGCAGTGGGTGGGGAGCGCGGAACCCAAATTCATGACCGGCAAGGATGATTCGGCCTACCCGCAGGCCGGCGCTCTGGTGCTGGACGATGCGGCGGGGAGCGCAGACTTCAAATTCGGACGCCGGCATTGGCGGCAGTGGCTGCGCCTCGCCAATCTCCTGCAGGCCGTTCCCGGCGTGGCACTGCTGACGCAAAGCCTGCTCGACGCCGGGGCGACGCTGTCGGTGTTGGCGCCGTCGGCCGTTCGCCCGGCAAGGGTCGGCGCGGACTGGAACCGGATTCTCGATGAGAACGAATTCCTGGACCGCTTGAGGACAGGCTTTCTGTCTCTGGCCAACAGCGGCCGACCGGCGCCCGAGCAGATCGGCGCGGAGATCGAGGATGATGGCGGCTATCGCATGGCCGAAGCGCTGTGGGAGCAGGCGCGGGTCGTCTTTCTGAGTGCCGGGCAGACGGATTTCAGCCCGGCGTGGCAGGCCGCCGGTTTTCGGGTGATCGAAGAAGGCGATGACTGGTGGCTTGCCGTCGAAGCGGCGCTGACAGGACAAGGATCATGATCGAAGACGTCAAAATCATCGTCAGCAATGATGTGATCAAGCGCATGACCGCGCTGCCGGCCGCGGTGCAGACCAAGGCGCTGGAGTTCATGCTCAAGTTTCAGACCGATCCGCGCAGCCCCGGCATCCACTACGAGACCATCCAGGGGGCCAAGGACAAGAACTTCCGCTCGGTTCGGGTCGATCAGAACTATCGCGGCATCATCTTTCGGGCACCCAAGGACAACGTCTTCATCTGGTTGCACATCGATCAACACGATGACGCCTACGCCTGGGCGACCCGCAGAACCATGAGCGTGAACCCGGTCAATGGTGCGCTGACACTGACCAATGTCGGTTTCGTCGAGAGCACCCTGCAACGCTCGGTGGCGCCTCAAGCATCCCAGCCGGAGCCCTGCTATGGGGCCTGTTCCGACCGCGATCTGATGGCCTTGGGCGTGCCCGAGGCGATGCTCCCGGCGGTGCGGACGATCCGCTCCGAGGGAGATCTGGATGCGATGCAGGATGAATTGCCCGTCGAGGCTTACGAAGGGCTGTTTCTGTTGCTGGCCGGTGATGCGCTGTCCGGCATCCTGGCGTCGCGGGAGACGCGCGTCGATCGACAGATCGATACCGAGGATTTCGCCACGGCGGCGGAGCGCGACGAGAGCCGCTCCCGGTTCTATGTCGTCGAGGGGGAGAACGATCTCCAGGAGATCCTCTCCGCTCCCCTGGAACAATGGCGCGTCTTCCTGCACCCGACCCAGCGCCGGCTGGCGAGCCGCAGCCTGAACGGACCGAGCCGCATCCTCGGCGGCGCGGGGACGGGTAAGACGGTCCTGGCGATGCATCGGGCCAAACATCTCGCCTCCGGCATGGTTCTGACCGAACGCAAGCTGCTCTTCACCACCTTCACGACCAACCTGGCGCTCGACATCGAGGACGGACTCAGGTCGATCTGCAGCCCGGAGCAATTGAAACGGATCGAGGTGATCAACCTCGATGCACTGGTCTTTCGGTTGCTCAAGGCCCAGCGCTACGAGCATGAGATCGCCTTCGACTACGAGGCCAAATGCGCGCCGATCTGGGATGCGGTGATGGTGGATTTCGACAGCGCGCTGGGCGTGTCGCGCGAGCTCGTCAGGGAGGAGTTCGAGCAGGTGGTGCTCGCCCAGGGGCTGGAGACGCGCGACGCCTACCGCGAGGCGCCAAGACGCGGCAGAGGCGTCATCCTGTCGCGCAAGAAGCGCGATGCACTCTGGGAGCTGTTCGAGAACTATCGCCTCCAGTTGAGCGCCAAGGGTCTGAAGGAGCCGGACGATGCCTATCGCGACGCCTGCGCGATCCTGGCCAAGGAAGCCGAGCCCCGCTATGCGCATGCGGTCGTCGACGAAACCCAGGACTTCGGTCCGCAGGCGCTGCGGCTGATCCGCGCCCTGGTCGCCCCTGGCCCGAACGATCTGATGTTCGTCGGCGACGGGCACCAGCGGATCTACGCCAAGAACAAGGCCAGCATGAGCAGTTGCGGCATCGATATCCGCGGCCGCGCACGGAAACTCTACCTGAACTACCGCACGACCGAGGAGATCCGTCGCGAGGCGGTATCGCTGTTGGAGGGCATCGAGATCGATGACCTGGATGGCGGCAGCGACGAGATCACGCGCTACAAGTCGCTGATGCACGGCCCGGCGCCGGAACGGATCCAGGGTGCGTCCATGGAAGCCATCCGAGACGGCGTGCTGGAGTTCATCCAGCAGTGCCTGCAGGAGAACGCCGACAACACCATCGGCGTCATGGCCCCGACCATCAAGCTGCGTGATCAGTTGGCCAAGCAGATTCGCGAGTCCGGATTGAAGGTGGCGACGGTCAATCACCGCGAGCGTTTGAGCCGCAAGGATGCCCGGATCTTCGCGATGACCCTGCACCGGGCCAAGGGCCTGGAGTTCGATGCCGTGGCGATCGTGGTCAATCGCGAGCTGGACGAAAACCTGCGAAAGCTGGTCTATGTCGGAATGACGCGCGCCAAAAGGATGGCACGGATGTATTCCGGGCTCACCTGAGTTTTTCTCGTCGCAGTCGGGACACCTGACCGCCCATTCTTCGACCCCCGCCCCAACCGAGCCGCTCAGCGGTGCCGTCATGGTGTTTCTGCAGTCCCACCGGGTCGGCACGGCGCGCGCGGTGCGCATCTACAAGACCTACGGGGACGCCGCGGTCGAGAAGGTCCGCGAGAATCCTTACCGGCTGGCGCTCGATATTTGGGGCATCGGCTTCAGGACCGCGGATGCGATCGCCTAGCGCCCTGCCCTCTTCCTCGCGCCCCTGCAGCGCGCCGAGCGCGGAGTGGCCGGCCATCTGCGCCGGCTCGCGCAGGATCCGCCCCCCCCCGCGCGCATCGAGCGCTTCGGCTGGACCTACGCCCGGGGCGACAAGGTTATCCAGCTGGTGAACGACTACGACAAGGAGGTCTTCAACGGCGACATCGGACGGATCCGCACGATCGATCTGGAAGAAGGAATCCTGACCATCGACTTCGAGGGGCGCCCCGTCGCCTACGAGACCGGCGATCTCGACGCCCTCGCATTCGCCTACGCCACCAGCGCCCACAAGGCCCAGGGATCGGAGTACCCGGCGGTGGTCATCCCGCTGGCGATCCAGCATTACACCTTGCTGCAGCGCAACCTGCTCTACACCGCGGTGACCCGCGGCAAGCGACTGGTGGTGCTGATCGCCCAGCCCAAGGCGCTCGCCATGGCGGTGAAGCAGACCGGGGCCGGGCGGTTGACACCGCCCCCGTCCTGACCGAGATCACCTTCGAGCGTCCGGCGGCGAGCGGCCGCCCGGCGCGCCCGGTGACCCAGCAGCTCGAGGCCGTGCGGGTGACGCTCAAGGCCCCGGCGCGCCCCGACCGGACCTTACCCGAGGTGAGCGTCACCGCACTGCTCGCCGAGGAGATCAACCCACCGCCGGGGGAGGCGCCGCTGCAAGCGAGCATCGAAGCTCTCGCCCGACCGGGAGGCAGTCGCGCTCGCGGCCGCACCCAAGCCGGACGAAAAGCGGGAGCTGGCCTGCTGCATGGCCTGCTCGCCGGAGCGCACGCTGCGATGCACCGCCCCGGAGTAGAGGTCATCCACACTCACCCGCGCGCTCGGGCCCAACATGCCCAGATCGATCACCAGCGCAATCAGCATCTGCTGATACTGGGGTGCACGCGCCTGCACGGGGCCTTGGCAGGTGAGCAGCCTGACACACCCTTTGTTGTCGCTACGATACATCCGGTGCGGATCGATTTCGACCTGGGTAAGCTACGCAGAACCCTTTTGGAGCGCTTTTGGAGCGCCGCCTCGATTGCGCCCGCGCCGCCGAGGTATTCGCGGATCGACACTTCGCACCAAAAGACCTGCGGCGGAATTACGATGAGTGTCGATACATCACAGTCCGCAAGCTCGATGCCCGCATCGTCGTCATCGTCTGGTCGCCCCGCGGCGAAGCGCGCCGTATCATCAGCATGCGGAGAGCCAATGAGCGCGAACAAGCCCGCTACGCCCGTGCTCATGGCACCGCTTCGATAGGGTCCGTAAATGGCCTCACGCCGCGACATCCGCGAACAGATCGATGCCTTCCGATCTCTCTGTGATCGGGAAACCCCGGAACGCGTGCTGGCCGCGGCACGGGAGGCATTGGCCGATCGGCATCGCCTGATGGTCGCCAAGGCCGCGGAGCTGGCCGGTGATCGGCTGATCTATGCGCTCGAGCCGGACCTGATCGCGGCCTATTGCCGTTTCCTGGAGGATCCCGCAAAGCGCGATCCGGGCTGCACGGCCAAGGGTGCGATCGCGCGCGCACTGGTCGCACTGGACAGTCAGGACGTGGGTTTCTACATCGCCGGCATCCGCTATCGCCAACCCGAGCCGGTGTGGGGAGGCAGCGTCGATACGGCCGTGGATCTACGCGTGAGCTGCGCCATCGGGCTCGCGGCCACGAGCGATCCGCGTGCCCTGATCCACCTGGTCCACCTGCTCCACGACCCGGAGCCGCATGCCCGCAGCGGCGCGGCGCGTGCGATCGCCTGCACGCAACCCTTGGCGGCCGAGGCGGTGCTGCGCTCCAAGGCGTTCGGCGGCGATCCGGAGCCGGAGGTGACGGGCGACTGTCTTGCCGCACTCCTGCAGGTGGCCGGGGAGGATGCGCTTGAATTTGTGGGCGGATTTCTCGTCACGCCGAGTCTGGAGATCAACGGTCTCGCCGCACTCGCGCTCGGGGAGTCGCGGCTCGACGGCGCCTTGGATCTGCTGCGCGCCCGCTGGGACGCCGAGCCCTTCAAGCGCAGCGCGGAGCACCTTCTGCTGCGGGCGGCGGCGCTGCACCGCAGCGAGGCGGCGCTCGACTGGCTGGTCTCCGTCGTGGCGGATGCGGATCGCGCGAGCGCCGAGGTCGCGATCACCGAGCTGGGCACCTATCGCAACAACGCTCGGCTGCGGGAGCGCCTGGGCGCCGTGATTGCGGAGCGTGACGATCCTCGACTCGGCGCAGGCTATGCGAAGGCGTTTCCGCTCAAGACGCCGGGGGAATAGCGCGCCCCGGCGTTGATCGCTATCGGCGGCGCGTCTCGACCGCCGCCAACCCCTCCTCCGACCACTCCTTCGACGGGATGGGCTCCCGGAAAAACCTGTTAAGCTCATAGACTCAAACCGATGAGCAAACAGGTGGCCCTGTCGGATCCCCTTCAATCCATGCCCCATCCAACCTCGCCAAACGCGCCTACCGAGCCGAAGGCCGACTCGCCGCACCCGAAAGCGGTTTGGGCGACCTGGCCTTGATGGTCGCCCAAAGGATCTGAGATGCGGAGACCGACATGAGCCCGCGACTGCACATCCGATTGCCGGGCAGTTTCGCGGTGGCATGCGACCGCACAGTCCTCAACCCGCCGGGAGCCCCCGTCGATCGTGAAGAGATCGAATGCAAGGACATGCAGCTCGGGCTCATCCTCGGACACGAAGAGGATGCGATCGGCACGGGTCTCGCACAACCAGGCACGAACGCCGAGCGGGGCGCGGCTGGTCAATGCCTCCGGCCCGAGCAGCGCGACATTGATGCCGCGCTCCGGATCGCGGGCGGAGACGAGCTCGAAGGCACCAACACCGCTCTCGCGTAGTGCGCTCCCCAGACGTTGACAGTCGCGGTAGTCGCTTGGGTGACGGAGCTGTGCCTCGTAGGCAGCGCAGGGCGGCGCCTGCAGGCGGACACCGCGCTCGCTTCGCCGACGGACACGGAACTGGGTGTGTTGGGTCAGCAGCCGGCCCGACGGCGGGGGAACCTCCATGCCGGTCCAGAACAGGAAGCGATAGTAGGCGACCTCGGCCAGGAGGGCCGGGAGCCCGCGCGAACCGTAGAGCAGACTCGGCTCAAAGCGCGTCCCGAAGCGTCCAGATACTCGACGACGCGCACCAAGCCGGCGACCGAGTGTACCTGTTCCGCCGGAATACCGCCGATGTCGCGACTAGCGGTATGCATCCAGTGACGCATGTCCTGCTGCCGGCCGCCGACCAACGAGTAAAGGCTGCGATAGCAACGGAGCAACAGCAAGGCCAGCTCGCCGGCCTTACTGTCGGGATCGAGACCGCGGGCAATGGAGCTGCGGTCGCGCCCGATGATGGCGCCGAGCGCCTCCTGCGACAGCCCCAGCGTGCGGCCGGCGTTCAACAGTGCCTTTGTGAGAACGGCCCGCGGGTCAGGGTTGGGTTTGGCAGCAAGCTCCATGGTGTTTCGGCTGCAGATCGCATGTTGAATTTACACTTGAATAAGCCGCTGATCGCGTATTTGCAACAGCCTCCCGACGCGGCATCCGGAAACGTCAAACCGTCCGACCGGACACACTCAGGACCCACTGCCCCGTTCGTGCGCTGCCCGCCGGGTCGGCGGCGCGCGACGCTCCATACGGGCGCGGAACCGACCGCGGAACCGTCAACGGGCGCCAAGCCGGATGCTTTCACACCCGATGGTAGCGACCGCGGGACCGCGTGCACTGCAACCGCGCCGAGGCTGTGCGAGAATCCTCGCCCTGTCGTCCTCCCGAGGTAATGCCGTCCATGCACCCGGTGGCCCTGAACAAGATGCCGTCTCCGCTCGGTCCGCCGCTGCCCGGTCGACCGGGCGAGCGTCTGCTGTGGGGGCGGTTGTACGGCGCGAGCATCGCGCTCGCGATCGCCGAGGCCGCCCGCGCGCATGAGGGGCTGATCCTCGCGGTCGTCCCGGATGTTCAAGCCGCCGCCCATCTGCGCGCCGAGCTCGGATTTTTTTTGGCCGGGAGCGGCCTCCCGCTGCTGGGTTTTCCGGACTGGGAGACCCTGCCTTACGACGTCTTCTCGCCGCTTCCTGAGCTGGTCTCGGAACGGCTCTTGACGCTGCACCGCTTGCCGGGGCTGGAGAAGGGCGTCTTGGTCGTCCCGGTCGCCACCCTGATGCAGCGCTTGCCGCCGCGCGAGTATGTGGACGGGCAGTCACTGGTCCTTGCGGTCGGGGATCGGCTGGACCTGGATGCGACCCGGCGCCGCTTGGAGCGTGCCGGCTATTCCTGCGTCTCCCAGGTCATCGGTCACGGCGAGTATGCGGTGCGCGGGTCGCTGCTCGACGTCTTCCCGATGGGCAGCGAGGTCCCGCTGCGCATCGATCTCTTCGATCAAGAGGTCGAGACCATCCGGACCTTCGACCCGGAGACCCAGCGCTCGCAGGAGAAGCTGGAACGGGTCCGGATGCTGCCGGCGCGCGAGTTTCCGCTGACCGAAGAGGCGATCTCCGGCTTTCGCCAGCGGTATCGGGCGAGCTTCGAGGGCGACCCGCAAGCCAGCCTGGTCTATCGCGAGGTGTCGGAGGGGCGCACGCCGGGCGGCCTGGAATACTATCTGCCGCTCTTTTTCGAGACCACCGCGACCCTCTTCGATTATCTGCCCGCGGGCGTCCTGGCCCTGGAGTCCGACGCCTGCCGCGAGACCGCGACGAGCTTCATCGCCGGCGTCGCTCAGCGCTACGAGCAGCGTCGTCACGATATCGAGCGCCCGCTCCTGCCGCCGGCCAAGCTCTATCTGCAGCCCGACGAGATGGCCGGGGCGCTCAACCGGCTGTCGGGCGTGCTCTATCAGTCCCCCGAGGTGCCGGATCGGCGCAAGGGTTATGCGGCCTTCCACAACTTCGCGACCACCACCCTGCCCCCGCTCGCCATCCAGGCGCGCGCGGCGCAACCCGCGCAGGGCTTGCAGGACTTCCTGAGCGCGCCGGACCGCCGGGTCCTGTTCGTTGCCGAGAGTACCGGGCGGCGCGAGGTGCTCGCCGAGCACCTAGCCGGATTCAACATCCGCGCCCGTCAGGTCGATGGCTGGCAGTCCTTCGTCGAGGGTGATCTTCACCTGGCGTTGACCGTCGCGCCGCTGGAGCGCGGTCTGCTGCTGGAAGATCGCGGCATCGCCCTGGTCACCGAGACCCAGCTCTACGGCGAGCGGGTGCGCCAAGAGCGGCGGCGCCGAGCGCGCGAGCGCGACAGCGACGCCATCGTGCGCAACCTCACCGAGCTCACCGAGGGCGCGCCGGTCGTACACGAGGAGCACGGCGTCGGGCGCTATCTGGGGCTGCAGACCCTGCAGGTCGGCGGCATGACCACCGAGTTCCTCGCGCTCGAATATGCCAACGGCGACAAGCTCTATGTCCCGGTCAGCTCGCTGCATCTGATCTCGCGCTACACGGGTGCCTCGCCCGAGAACGCACCCCTGCACCGGCTCGGCGGCGAGCAGTGGGATCGGATCAAGCGCAAGGCCGCGCAGAAGGCGCACGATGTCGCCGCCGAGCTGCTCGATATCTACGCACGGCGAGCCGCCCGCGAGGGCGTGGCCTGCCCGGCGCCGGGCGACGACTATGCCGCCTTCGCCGCCGCCTTCCCCTTCGAGGAGACGCCGGATCAGCTGCGCGCCATCGAGGGCGTCATCGCCGACATGGAAGACGCCAAGCCGATGGATCGCGTGGTCTGCGGCGATGTCGGCTTCGGCAAGACCGAGGTCGCCATGCGGGCGGCCTTCATGGCCGTGCAGGGCGGACGGCAGGTCGCCGTGCTGGTGCCGACCACCCTGCTCGCCCAACAGCATTTCGAGAACTTCTCCGACCGCTTCGCCGACTGGCCGATCAAGATCGAGAGCCTGTCGCGGTTCCGTACGGCGAAGGAGCAGAAGAAGGTGCTGGAAGGTCTGGCCGACGGCACGGTCGACATCCTGGTCGGGACCCACAAGCTGCTGCAGCCCAACCTGAAATTCAAGAATCTGGGGCTGGCGATCATCGACGAGGAGCACCGTTTCGGGGTGCGCCACAAGGAGCAGCTCAAGAATCTGCGCAGCGAGGTGGACATCCTGACCCTCACGGCCACGCCGATCCCGCGCACGCTCAACATGGCCATGTCCGGCCTGCGCGATCTGTCCATCATCGCCACCCCGCCGGTCGAGCGTCACCCCATCAAGACCTTCGTCAGCCCCTGGAACGACGGCCTGATCCAGGAGGCCGTGCTGCGCGAGCTCAAGCGCGGCGGTCAGGTCTATTTCCTGCACAACGAGGTGGAAACAATCGAGAACCAGGCGCAGAAGCTCGAGGCCCTGATCCCGGAGGCGCGGGTGCAGGTCGCGCACGGACAGATGCGCGAGCGCGATCTCGAACGGGTGATGCGCGATTTCTATCACCAACGCTTCAACCTGCTGGTCTGCACCACCATCATCGAGAGCGGCATCGACGTGCCGAGCGCCAACACCATCGTCATCAACCGGGCGGACAAGCTGGGCCTGGCGCAGTTGCATCAGCTGCGCGGACGCGTCGGGCGCTCGCACCATCGCGCCTATGCCTATCTGATCACGCCGCCGACCACAGCGATGACGGCGGATGCCAAAAAGCGACTGGAGGCGATCGAGTCGATGGAAGATCTGGGTGCCGGCTTCACGCTGGCGACCCATGATCTCGAGATCCGCGGCGCGGGCGAGCTGCTCGGCGACGAGCAATCCGGTCAGATCCACGAGGTCGGATTCTCGCTCTACATGGATCTCTTGGAGCGGGCCGTGCAAGCGCTCAAGGCCGGTCGCACGCCCGAGCTGGACAGGCCCCTCAGCCACGGCGCCGAGATCGACCTCGGCCTACCCGCCCTCTTACCGAGCGACTATCTGCCCGACGTGCATGCGCGGCTCGTCATGTACAAACGGATTGCGAGCGCCGCCACGGCCGGCGATCTCAGGGAGCTGCAGGTGGAGATGATCGATCGCTTCGGACTGCTGCCCGAGCCGGCCAAGAACCTGCTCGAGATCACCGAGCTGAAGCTGAAGGTCCAACCGTACGGGATCCGCAAGATCGAAGCCGGGCCGGCGAGCGGGCGGATCCTCTTCGACGAATCCCCGACCATCGACCCCGACAACCTGATCCGCCTGATTCAGCAAAGGCCAAAGGAGTTCAAGCTCGACGGCGGGGACAAGCTGCGGTTCTACCGGGACATGGCCGAGCCGCAACGGCGGCTGCAACAGGTCAACGCGGTGGTCGCGCAGCTGGTCGGCCCAGGATAAAAAGGGGCACTCAAGTCGCAATGGATGCCAAGGGGGAGAGCCCAGGTTACACCTGCCTGTTGCGATTCGACGAAACCGGACACAGAAACCGGTATGATCGAATCCGCGCATCAAGGCACCGCCGTCTTCCCCGGCGCTTTCACTGCGGTTGCAGATCCCGAAGAGCTGCACCGGCGCGCCATCGATCACGACAGCTGGATGCGCGAGCACCTGATGCCGGCCGGAGGGATTATGTCCGGGCTGTTCACGGACGGCACCTTTGATCACGTCAAGAGTTACGGTGGCGAGCGGGATCCCGCCATCTAGACCGGCGCCTACCTTGCTGCGCAAGCGCTGCGATCAGCGCTTCTTCGTCTTCTCGCACTCCTCGCAGATCCCGTAGAGCACGAGCGAGTGATCCTCGATCCGGAAGTTGCGCTCCGCGGCGATCTTGGACTGGCGCTCCTCGATGATCGGGTCGCAAAACTCCACGACCTTGCCACACTTGATGCAGACCAGATGGTCGTGGTGGTCGCCGCTGTTGAGCTCGAAGACCGACTGCCCGGTCTCGAAGTGACGCCGGCACACGAGCCCCGCCCCCTCGAACTGGGTCAGGACGCGGTAGACGGTCGCGAGCCCGATCTCCTCGCCGTTGTTGAGGAGCTCCTTGTAGACATCCTCGGCGCTCAGATGTCGCTTGCCGCAGGTCTCGAGAATGGCGAGGATCGCGACCCGCGGCGCAGTGACCTTAAGACCTGCCTGTTTGATCTGCTCGATTTCCAATTCCCATCTCCCCGTCTGGGGCAGATCCGTCGGCGCGCGCGGGTCTACCCGATTTGTCTTCTGATTCGTCGCCCCGATGATCGGATCGTGGCGCTGCTGTATCATGCCTGGGTTCAATGCAAACGCGCTGTTTTCAAGACATGCGAAAGTTGATTTATATCTCGATACTCGGAGCCTTCGTCGCGCTCGCAACGGCCGGCTGCTCCCGTGACAAAAAACCCGAGGAGTACCGGGGCTCTGTCTTGGAGGACCTCCCGTTCGTCTACAAGATGACGGTGCAACAGGGAAATATCATCACCGAGGAGATGGTCGATCGCCTGGAGCTCGGAATGAACAAGCGCCAGGTCCAGTTTCTGTTGGGTACGCCCTTACTCACGGACTTCTTCCAGACCGATCGCTGGGACTACACCTATACCCTCCAGCGTGGGCACAACCCCATGGAGATCCGCTACCTGACCCTGTATTTTCAGAACGATGATAGCCTTGCGCGGATCGAGGGGGATATTCGCCCGAATCCGGCGCGCGCCGAAGCGAGAGAACCGCAGGAAATGGTCGTGTCCGTTCCCGACTATCAAAAACCTAAAGGTCTGATCAAACGCGGCCTGGAAACGATCGGCTTGGAGCCGAAGGAGTAAAGCCCGCCCGGTCGAAGAGGCCGCTGGGATCGCGATGCATCAGCGGATGCTTGGCGTTCCCTCATGCGTCGACTCAGGTCCCTGAGTTCGGATCGGCATCTGCGCCACCCTTGCGCAAGACCTTCCCCTCGGCTGCGCGTCGTTTACGCGCCTCCTTTGGATCGGCAATCAAGGGGCGATAGATCTCGACACGATCACCGTCATCCAAGACCTGATCCAGTTTGGCCGCTTTTCCGAAGATGCCGACCTGGTTGACCGCCAGATCGATCTCGGGGCACCGCGAGAGCACCGCGGATTGCTCGATCGCCTGACGCACCGTCGTGCCGATGCGCACTTCGAGCGGACGGAGCATTTGGTCGTCGGCACCGACATAGGCCACGGACACCTTGAGGTAGTCAGTCACCGTAGACCTCTTCGGCACGCCGACAAAAGGCATCCACCAGCGTGTTTGCGATCTGGTGAAAGACGGCTCCGAACGCCTTGTCGATCAAATGACCCGAGAACTCGAATTCCAGCTCCAACTCGACCTTGGAAGCATCTTCGCGCAAGGGGACGAAACGCCATCCGCCGACCAGTTTTCGGAACGGTCCGTCGAGCAGATCAATATCCATCCGCCGGTCGCGCTCGAATCGGTTGCAGGTGCTGAAGGTCTGCCGAATCCCCATGCGGGCGACCTCGATCTGACCACAGATCTTCTCGTCGGTCTCCGAGATGACACGTGTCTTGTCGCACCAAGGCAGGAACTTGGGGTAGGAGCCGACATCGTAGACGAGGTCGAACATCTGCGATGCCGAGTAAGGCACCAGAGCACTTTTTCTGACGATAGCCACAGCGAAACCGCGTCTAGAGTGAAAAACCGACGTTTAAACAGGGCCTGCCCCTCAAGGGCATCCGAAGCCGTGTGTCTGACGCGGTTTAGAGAATGAAAAGATCTGGATTCCGTCGCTCGACGAGCATTGACCCAGGCCACTAGTGCAGCACGGCAGTTGTGTCGAGACCGTTCATTGTCGTTGTCGTTGTCGTAATCGACCATCGATACGACTACAACAACGACAACGAAAATGATCTCGGACGGTCTCGGAATCTCTGCACTTCTCCACTCGATCCAAGCCCCTCGATCCAAGCCCCTCGATCCAAGAAATTAGGCGAATTCCGGAAACCTTCATGCCAAGGGCGTAGGTTGTGCCGAGCCGTGCGAGGCACAACCAACCGTAGGCGCAAGTTGTGCTTCCTATCGTCAGCACAACCTACGGGTATGGAAGTTTGCGGAAATCACCTTAATCCGCGCACATCAACCCATCCAGCACCGAGCCGACCGAGCTCTCGCGCCGGTGATCCCCGTCCGCTTCACCCCAGCCCGATCCACTTCAACGTTCCGAGGGCATTCAACAGAACGATCCCGACGGCAATGGGGGCGACGTAACGGATCAGCAACCACCAAATCCGGTAGAACCAGCCGTCGCCCATCTCCAATTCATCGACGGAAGAGGCACGCGACAGCATCCAACCGGCGAAGATTGCGATCAGGACGCCGCCTAAGGGCAACAGGATATTCGCGGTCAGGAAGTCGAAGAGATCGAGGAAGCCTTTGCCGAAGATCGTGATCTCGGACCAGGCGTTCAACGACAACAGACAGGCGATGCCCAACAGCCAGACGGAGAGCCCGCCCAGCACGGATGCTCGCACCCGGCTGAAGCTCAGATTCTCGACCAGCCAGGCCACCAGCGGCTCGAGCAGCGAGATGGCCGAGGTCCAGGCCGCGAACAGCAAGAGCACGAAGAACAGGGTCCCAAAAAAGGCACCGCCCGGCATGTCTCCGAAGGCGATGGGCAAGGTCTGGAAGATGAGCCCCGGCCCGCTGTCGGGCGCTAGGCCGTGGGCGAACACGATGGGGAAGATCGCAAGACCGGCCAACAGGGCCACCAGGGTATCCAGCCCGGCGATGATCATGGTGTTCTGTGCGATCGAGGAGTCCCGCTTTAGATAGGACCCGTAGATCATGATGGCACCCATCCCGAGACTCAGGCTGAAGAACGCCTGCCCCATCGCGCTGAGGATCGCCTCGCCGGCCTTACCCTGAAACTCGGCAAAATCGGGCTCGAAGAGATAGGCGACCGCCGTGTCGAAATCACCGGCCTGCACGCCGTATCCAACCATGACCACGAGGAGCACGAACAGCGCCGGCATGAGGACGCGCACGGCCTTCTCCAGCCCGCCGGCTACACCGCGAGCGACCACGAGCACGACCATCACCATGAAGATGGTATGCCAGGCGAGCAGACGCTCGGCGTCGCCGATCAAGCCGGCAAACATCGCCCCCGAGCCCGCGGCATCGATTCCGGTAAACATACCGCTTGCGGACCGGAACATATAGCCCATCGTCCAACCGGCGATCACGCTGTAGAAGGCGAGGATCAGGAAGCCCGCCAGGATCCCCATCCAACCCAAGAGTTGCCAAGCAGGCGCCCGGCCTTCTTCCTTCGCGAGCGCCCGCATCGTGTTGATGGGACTGCGCCTGCCGCGGCGGCCGAGCATGATCTCGGCCATCATAATCGGAACGCCGATCAGGGCGACACAGAGGACATACACCAATACGAAAGCCCCACCCCCGTACTCACCGGCGGTGTAGGGGAAACGCCAGATATTTCCGAGACCCACGGCCGAACCGCTGGCGGCCAGGATAAAGGCCAGTCGGGTCGACCACATGCCATGGATCGAGTTGGTCGCCGTCATCACGGACTCCTTTCAAAAACCATGCAGTCGTCTTCAACGGATGCGGATCGTCCCCGCGTAAGAAGGCCGACGGGTGCGGAGCGCAAAAAAGCCCGGGCCGCCGCCCGGGCTGGTCTGATAGTCCGGTTTTCGAGACTCCCGCTCAAGATCGACACGGGCACCCGAACGGAACGCCGGGCCTCGCTCGTAAGACCGGCCACCCAAACCTACAGACGCTCGTGACAACCGCTCTGCGGTGTCACGCATGCCCCGTGGCGCTCTGCGCCATGTGCCACGATGGCAGGAGTCACGAGCACGGCCGAACGCCGGTCACGCTCTTCAAGAGGCGCACTCGGCCGAGGACGGAGCCATCTGCGCACGCACGACATCGGCCAGCCACTCGGCAAGCCGTCGGACCTCGCTCGCATCGACGCCCTCGACCATGACGCGAATCAGCGGCTCGGTACCGGAGGGACGCAGCAGAACACGCCCTCGGCCCGCGAGCGCCTGCTCCGCGGTCTGTAGCGCATCCTGCACGGCGGGCAGCCCGACCATATCGCGCTTGGCGTTCAACCGGACGTTGATCAGAATCTGAGGATAAGGCTCGACCTCGGAACAGATCTCATGCAAACCCGTGTCGAGTCGCTTCAAACCGGCGAGGACCTGCAGAGCCGCGACGATCCCGTCACCCGTGCTCGTGCGATCGCGACAGATGATATGCCCGGAAGGCTCGCCGCCGAGGATGCCGTCCGAGCGCTTCAGATGTTCCATGATGAAGCGGTCGCCGACCTTCGCCCGCACGAATCCGACGCCGATCCTCTGCAGCGCGTGCTCGAAGCCCAGGTTGCTCATCAGGGTGCCGACGACCTCGCCGCGCATCGCCCCGTCCGCAAGACGGGCCTTGGTGATGACATAGAGCAGCCGATCGCCGTCGATCAGTTGTCCCTTGCCGTCGACCATCAGCACGCGGTCGCCGTCGCCGTCGAAGGCGATACCCAGCTCGGCGCCTTCCTGCACGACCGCTCGGCATAAGGCGTCCGGATGGGTAGAGCCGACATCGCGGTTGATGTTGAAACCGTCCGGATCGGTACCGAGGCGGATAACATCGGCGCCGAGCTCCTCGAAGACAGAGGGTGCGGTGTTGTAGGTCGCGCCATTGGCGCAGTCGACGACGACCCGCAGACCACGGAAATTCATACTCGTCGGAACGGTGCTCTTGCAGAACTCGATATAGCGACCGTTGGCGTCGTCGATCCGCTTCACCTTACCGAGCGCTGCGGAGTCGACCGTACGCAGAGGCCGCTCAAGCTCCATCTCGATCGCTTCTTCGACGTCGTCCGGGAGCTTATCGCCGTCGGCCGAAAAGAACTTGATGCCGTTGTCTTGATATGGATTGTGCGAGGCGGTGATGACGATGCCCGCCGACGCGCGAAAGGTGCGGGTCAGATAGGCGACGCCCGGCGTGGTCATCGGCCCGAGCAGCCGGATGCTCACGCCGGCCGCCACAAGACCCGCCTCCAAGGCCGACTCGAACATGTAGCCCGAGATCCGCGTGTCCTTGCCGATCAGAACCTTCCCGCCATTGCCCTGGCCGAAGACCCGTCCCGCCGCCCAGCCGAGCTTGAGGACGAAGTCAGGCGTAATCATCCCTTCCCCGACCCGTCCTCGGATCCCGTCCGTCCCGAAATAACGCCGTCCCGACATACCGCCCTCCGTGCCTAATGTTCGCTGGCAGGTCGTCCAAGCGTCCCGTCGTCGGCGCCTGGCTCGGGGTCCGCCTGTCGAGCGCGATCGGAGCGGCGACCGGCCGGGCGGCCACCGGCCTCCTCGTCCTCCCAGTCGCTCGGCGGACGCGGCGGTCGCCCGGACATAATGTCGTCGATCTGTACGGCGTCGATGGTCTCGTACTTCATCAGCGCGTCCGACATGGCATGCAGCTTGTCCATGTTGGCAAGGAGGAGACCGCGGGAACGCTCGTAGTTGCGCTCGATGACATTGCGGATCTCTTCGTCGATCAGATGCGTCGTCTCGTCCGAGACGCTCTTGTGCTGCGTGACCGAGTGCCCGAGGAAGATCTCTTGCTCCTCCTCGCTGTAGGTCAGCGGACCCAGCTTGTCGGACAGGCCCCACTTGGTGACCATGTTGCGCGCGATCTCGGTCGCACGATGGATATCGTTCTGGGCGCCCGTCGTCACACTCTCGGGGCCGAAGATCAACTCCTCGGCCAGACGTCCGCCGAAGAGGCTCGAGATGCTGCTCTCCAGGCGCTGCTTGCTGTAGCTGAAACGGTCGTCCTCCGGTAGGAAGAGGGTTACGCCCAGCGCCCGACCGCGCGGGATGATGCTGACCTTATGCACCGGATCATGGTCGGGGACCAGTCGGCCGACGATCGCATGCCCCGACTCGTGATAGGCGGTCAGACGCTTTTCGTCGTCGGACATGACCATGGACCGGCGTTCGGCGCCCATCATGATCTTGTCCTTCGCCTTCTCCATGTCGTCCATGTCGACCATCTTCTTGTTCGACCGAGCGGCGAAGAGCGCCGCCTCGTTGACCAGGTTGGCGAGATCCGCACCCGAAAACCCTGGCGTGCCGCGCGCCAGGACCGACGCCTTCACGTCCTCGGCCGCCGGGATCTTGCGCATGTGTACCTTAAGGATCTGCTCGCGACCGCGCACGTCGGGAAGCGGGACCACGACCTGACGGTCGAACCGGCCCGGACGCAGCAGCGCAGGATCGAGCACGTCCGGACGGTTGGTCGCAGCGATCACGATGACGCCCTCGTTGCCCTCGAACCCGTCCATCTCGACCAGGAGCTGGTTCAGGGTCTGCTCGCGCTCGTCGTGACCGCCGCCCAGACCGGCACCACGATGCCGGCCGACCGCGTCGATCTCGTCGATGAAGATGATGCAGGGCGCGTGCTTCTTGGCCTGCTCGAACATATCGCGCACCCGCGAGGCGCCGACACCGACGAACATTTCCACAAAGTCCGAGCCCGAGATGGTGAAGAAGGGCACCTTCGCCTCACCGGCGATCGCACGGGCAAGCAGGGTCTTGCCGGTTCCCGGGGGGCCGACCATCAGTACGCCTTTCGGGATCTTGCCCCCGAGCTTCTGGAATTTGCCGGGATCGCGCAGGAAATCAACCATCTCCGAGACCTCGTCCTTGGCCTCTTCAGCACCCGCGACATCCTGGAAGGTAACCTTGACCTGATCCTCCGAAAGCATCCGGGCGCGGCTCTTGCCGAAGGACATAGCACCGCGACCGCCGGCACCGCCCTGCATCTGCCGCATAAAGAAGATCCAGATGCCGATGAGGATCAGGAGCGGGAACCAGTTGATCAGGACCTGCATCAGGACCGATTGTTTCTCCGGTGGCGCGGCCTTGATCACGACACCATGATTCAGGAGATCGCCCACGAGGCCGTCGTCGCCCGGGCTAAAGGTGGTGAACCGCTGTCCGGAGCCGCTGATCCCCTCGATCGTGCGACCCTGGATGGTCACCTCCTTGACCTCGCCCTGCCTGACCTGCTCGATGAAATCGGAATAGCTCAGGGTCCGCGGGGTCGTCGGCGCGGTGGTGAAATTGTTGAAGACGGACATCAGCACGACGGCGATGACCACCCAAAGAAGTATGTTTTTCGCCATGTCATTCACGGCTTGCTTGCCCCTGCTGATGGTGGACCGACGCGATGGTGTCGAGGTCGAACGGCTGAAATTAGCATCGACGCCTCAACGATGAAAGCCTTTGGCGACCAGGTAAAGCTCCCGACTCTGGGATCGCGATGATTTGGGCTTACGACTGACCACTTTGGAGAAACTCCGTCGCAGCTCGATCAGGATGTCGTCGAAACCCGTTCCTTGGAACACTTTGACGACCAGAGACCCGCCGGGTTGCAGACGCGACCGCGAAAGATCCAAGGCCAAGTCTACAAGGTGCATCGAGCGCGGCTGATCCACGACTGTCATGCCTGTTATGTTGGGGGCCATATCCGAGAGCACCAGATCGAGCGTCTCGCCGCCCAAGGTCGCACAGAGTCGAGCCAAGATCTCGGGCTCGCGAAAGTCGCCCTGCATCACGACGACGCCGGGCAGCGGATCCATCGGCAATAGATCGAGCGCAACGACGCTGCCGCGCACGCCGACAAGGCGCGCGGCGATCTGGGACCAGCTGCCCGGTGCGGCACCCAGATCCAACACCCGCATCCCCGGACGGAAGATCCGATCCTTCTCTTGGATCTCGAGCAGCTTGAAGGCTGCGCGCGAACGATAGCCCTCGCGCTGCGCGCGCTTGACGTAGGGATCGCTGTGCTGCCGATCCAGCCATTTCCGACTCGAGGCTGTTTTCGCCATGTCTTTAGATGTCGTGCACCCAGGAAAACCGAAAGAATTCGAGCAGCAGTCCTGCGATCGCGCCACCGAACAGGCCCCCGAGGATCGCCATCGGGATGCGATCATGCATGGCCGCGCTCGCGGATTGCCACAACCCGCTCTCGAAATCAACAAGAGGTCCGATCATCATCCAAACGCTGCCGGCAGCCACACCGGCCAGCGTCGCCATCACCAAGGACTCGATGATGTAGCAGGGCCGCGACTCGCAATGCATCCGATGCGACACCGACAGCCACCAGCGCACGGTCGCGACATAAAGCACGCCGTTGACGCTGACGAGAAAGGCCAGGACCGCGAACGAGGAGAAGGGATTCGCGTGGAACGGCTCGACCAGCGCCACAAAACCGCCGCCGATCGCACCCGTCGCCAGGCCCGCCATGGTTTTCCCCGGGACATGTCTCGAGCAGCGTGCCGGAAAGCTCACGGTCAGGCCGACCAGACCCGCAACGGCGGCCGCCACCAAAACGACATGGAAAACCGCAACTCGCTCGGCAAAGAGCGTCAGGACGAGGACGCCGACCAGAACACCGATGCCCGTCGCGATCAGAGCCACCTCACGCGCTGCGTAGAGCGCGGCCCCGACCGCACCCGCCAGGGCTGCGGCAGCGATGTAAGTCCCGTGGCCAAAGCCGAGGCCATGGAACAACTCTGCAAGACCCGTAAACAAGGGCGCATAGATCATCCCGATAAGGCCCCAGACGATGCCGCGCAACAGCGCCATACGCCAGCGCGGGGCTAAGGTTTCGCGGGAACGGATGGAGCCTCCGAAGGTTTCGGCAATCTCGGAGCTCGAAGAGGATGGGTGTTGCGAGAAGGTCATGATGGTCACCGGAGAACGACAGGGAAGGATCGCGTTCTCGAAATCAATGCATAACTCGGACCCGAAGGTCGGTCAATCGGACCTTGCCACCGATCAGTTGACGCCGGCACCCTGGCTCCAGCTCAAGATACCTCTAACGGAGACGCGGAGGGCACGGAGAATTCGAGATTTTTCCTTCCTGCCCTCCGCGTCTCCTTGGCTCCGTGGCTCCTTAAGAGACCTTGGAAACTGATTGGTGCCGAGGGACGGCAGGGGCGTCGGGTGTGCCATAAGCTCGTGCGCGCCGGGCGTCTCGAGATGGACCATGCAACGAAAAACGGGGCCAAACGGCCCCGTTACGGACAATCCGAGGCTAGTGATCGACAGGATCAGCCGGCCTTCAGGGTCCAGGACGCGCACCAGCCGTTGACGTTGATCAACTTGCCGGGGAACAGGCTGCAGCCGTGCCACTCTGCGGTCGCACCCGGGACCTCGGGGAGATGGAACTGGCAATTCGAACAGATCTGCTGATCGGGCGGCAGACCGGGACGAGCCGCGGCAGCACGGTCGGACTTGGTCGCATCGGCGCTGTACTTGAGCGCGACCGCGGTGGGGTCGTTCGCGGCGACTGCGTTTGCAGGCACCTCGGCGCGCGCGGTGCCGAAGCCGACCAAATTGATGACCGGGATCGCGGCAGCGGTACCCAGCATCACCTTGACAGCGTCGCGACGGCTCGTGCTCATTGGCTTATCGGACATGGTTGTCAACTCCTTCGAATCATTCATTGTGGTGACATCGACACCCCCGGCTCGACCGGAAGCTGCCGCGCATTGTGCAACATTGGGCCGAAAAACGCGAGCAGAAGGCCACGTTCGACCGGGCGAATCAGTCGAGATACGTCCCGGCCCCAAGAAATCGGGTCTGCCAGTAAGGGGTCGCGAGTCGATCGAGCCGGACCTCTCGGCGCGATGTCGAGGCGTGGACAAAGCGTTCCTCGTCCACCATCAGTCCGACGTGATGCTCTCCCGGCGCGATCCGAAAGAAGAGGATATCGCCGGGACGAGGCTGGCGGCCGGGAACCGGTGTGGCAGTGCGCAGCTGCTCGGTCGAGACACGCGGGATCCGCACGCCGGCGACATGATGCGCGTAATAGGTCAGCCCGCTGCAGTCGAGCCCTTCGCCCGGGCTACTCCCGCCATAGACATAGGGCGTTCCGACTTGGGATAACCCGGCCAACACCACGTCCGCCCGCGGGCCTTCAAGGCCGTCGCCACGCTGGGTGGCGCAGCCCGACAGGATCCCTGACACCACGAGGATGCAAAGGACGCAACCGTCTTGCCAAAGCCTCATAATCGACGCTCGGTATATTTTGCAATTGCCTGTAATCCTGATTTTTAGACTGCCAACCGCAAGGTGTCAAGTGAGCATCGCCGCCTTTCCCGGCAGGCCCGCCCCGTCCGCATGAAGCGCCATTGCGCGATCCGGGGGCGGCTACCGATGCGGGTAATCGCGCGCGAACCGAAGAAGACGCGGCATAATCGCACCGTGCGCGCCTACGGCCGCCCCGCAACGGATCCCAAGCGCGGCGCCTCGGCGCACCGGCAATCACTCCGGGACTCGCGCGGAGTAGAGGCAGCGAACCGCGGAAGGCTCGAGCGGAGTCGCAGACGACTCGGCCCAGCGAAACAAGGAGACAAACGATGCGAATCTTCGACGTTCTCGCCGTCCTGATCGGATTCTCGGCGCTCTTCAGCTGGCTGAACGATCGGTATCTCAAGCTGCCGAACGTGATCGGCCTGATGCTGATCGCCCTGGTGTTTTCGCTCGCGCTCTTGCTGCCTTTTCCATTCGCCAGGGAGCTGGAGCATGAGGTTCAGCGCATGCTGGCCAGCATCGACTTCAGCGAGGCATTGCTGGAGGGGATGTTGGGCTTCTTGCTTTTCGCGGGCGCTCTCCACGTCGATCTGCGTGAGCTCGCCAGGCACAAGTGGGCGATTGCGATCCTCGCCTCGGCGAGCGTCATCGGCGCGACCGTCCTGATCGGCTGCGGAAGCTGGCTCCTGTTCTTCGCTCTCGGAATCGAGATCCCGTTCATTTACTGCATGCTCCTGGGTGCGCTCATCTCGCCTACCGACCCGGTCGCGGTGCTCGGCATCCTGAAGAACGCAAAGGCGCCGAAGTCGCTGGAGATGAAGATCACCGGGGAGTCGCTCTTCAACGACGGCGTTGCGGTCGTGGTCTTTATGCTGTTGGCAGGTCTCGCTGCCGGCGAGACGACCCCGGGGTTCGGCGACACGCTGATGATCTTCGCCACCGAGATCCTCGGAGGGCTGGCGTTCGGCTTTGCCATTGGCTGGATCGCGCTATATATGATCAGCAAGACCGCCAACTATCAGGTCGAGATCATGGTGACCCTGGCCCTGGCCATGAGCGGCTATGCCATCGCCGAGCATGCCCACGTCTCGGCACCGATCGCCATCGTGGTCGCCGGCCTCATCATCGGCAGTCGGGGCCGCGCCATCGCCGTGACCGAGGCCACTCGCTATCGATTGGACGACTTCTGGGAGCTGGTCGACGAGATCCTCAACGCCGTTTTGTTCGTGATCATCGGACTGGAGGTCTTGGCAATCAGCATCACCGGGCAATTCATGCTGGCCGGTCTCCTCGCGATCCCGTTGGTACTGCTCGCGCGACTGGCCAGTGTCGGTCTGCCCTTTCAGCTGCTGCGCCGGAAGCGCCACTTCGAGCCGGGCTTCCTCGCGATCCTGACCTGGGGCGGTCTGCGAGGCGGGATCTCGGTTGCCTTGGCACTGTCGTTGCCGGAGGGCGAGCCTCGCGATCTGATCCTGAGCGTGACCTACATCATCGTGGTCTTCTCCGTGCTGGTGCAAGGCCTCACACTGGGGCCTTTGGTCCGCCGCGTGACCGCGAGTAACGAGGAGACAAAAAACCCGTGAACACCGCGCCAGCTCCGACAGTCGTCGGAGCTGGCGCGGCCAAGCCACTCCAACACATGACGCATAACGCACCGGGCGCGGTTTAACTGGAGAATCGAGATATGAGCGAAACCAAGCACTGCCGGCTCTTGATCCTGGGATCCGGTCCCGCCGGCTACACGGCGGCCGTCTACGCCGCTCGGGCCAACCTGAGCCCGGTCCTGGTGACGGGTCTGGAACAAGGCGGCCAGTTGATGACGACGACGGACGTGGACAACTGGGCAGGCGACCCCGACGGCGTCCAGGGACCCGAGCTGATGGAGCGGATGCGTCGCCACGCAGAGCGCTTCGAGACCGAGATCATCTTCGACCACGTCAACAGGGTCGATCTCAAGACGCGCCCCTTCAAGCTGACGGGCGACTCGGCTGTTTACAGCTGCGACGCACTCATCATCGCCACGGGCGCGAGCGCCATGTATCTCGGCTTGCCGTCGGAGGAGACCTTCCGCGGCCGCGGGGTCTCGGCCTGCGCCACCTGCGACGGTTTTTTCTATCGCAATCAGAAAGTCGCGGTGATCGGCGGCGGCAACACCGCGGTCGAAGAGGCCCTCTATCTGTCGAACATCGCCTCCGAGGTCACCCTGGTGCATCGACGCGACGCCCTTCGCGCGGAGAAGATCCTGCAGAAGCATCTGTTCGAGAAGGCCGAGCACGGCAACGTCAAGATTGCCTGGAACCACACGCTCGACGAGATCCTCGGCGACGCGACCGGAGTCACCGGGATGCGCATCAAGAGCACCTCGGACGGCTCCACCCGGGACATCGATCTCCAAGGCGTCTTCATCGCCATCGGTCACAAGCCCAACACGCAGATCTTCGACGGGCAGCTCGAAATGGCCGGCGGCTACATCAAGGTCATCAGCGGCATCGACGGCAATGCAACGGCCACCTCCGTGCCGGGCGTCTTTGCCGCGGGTGATGTGATGGACCACGTCTATCGTCAGGCGATCACCTCGGCAGGCACCGGCTGCATGGCCGCGTTGGATGCCGAAAAATATCTGGACGCCTTGGCGGCCGGGGGCCAGTAGCGGATCGGAGCGCCCGATACCTTGGGCACCGATCGGGCGCCCTCATGTGCCTGATACCGGCCCGGCCTTTCGATCGATGCCCATGTACAGACTGACGACCCACTCGGCGATTGCAGACATCCCCGCGAACCAATGGAACCGGCTCGCCGGGGACGACAGCCCCTTCCTGCGGCACGAGTTTCTCGATGCCATGGAGCGTCACGGCTGCGTCGGCGAATCGCTCGGTTGGTTGCCACGGCATCTCGCGCTGCATGATTCGGATGGACGTCTTCTCGCAGCCGCACCCTGTTATCTGAAGTTCAACTCCTACGGCGAGTTCGTCTTCGACTGGAGCTGGGCGGACGCCTACCGGCGCCGAGGGTTGCACTACTACCCGAAACTGGTCATGGCCTCGCCCTACACCCCCGCGACGGGTCCGCGGCTCCTAACCGGGGATTCTCCCGCGCGCCGAGAGTACGCACGCGCACTCATTCAGGGCGCGATCCGGGTGGCCGAAGAGGCGGGAGTCTCCTCGATGCATTGGCTTTTCACGGCGGATGACGAGCAGGCGTTGCTCGAGGATCAGGGCCTGCTCAGACGCGTCGGCTGCCAGTTTCACTGGCACAACCTGGGTTACGGCTCGTTCGAGGATTATCTCGGGACCTTCACGGCCGAGAAGCGCAAGAAGGTCAAGCGCGAGCGGCGACGCGTTGTCGAGTCCGGCGTGCGGATTCGACGCATCCCGGGCAACGCGGTGACGGAGGCGGAATGGGCCACCTTCCATCGGCTCTATTGCGACACCTTCGACAAGCGCGGCGGGATCCCGACCTTCTCCCTGCCCTTCTTCCAGGCCATCGGCCAGACGATGGGCGAGAGTCTCCTGCTGGTGCTGGCCGAATTCGGCAACGACATCGTCGCCGCCGCCTTCGACCTGGTCGGCGCACGCTCGCTCTACGGACGCCATTGGGGGTGCTTTCAGGATTTCCATAGCCTGCATTTCGAGGCCTGCTACTATCAGGGCCTGGACTTCTGCATCGAGAAGGGCCTGACCCGCTTCGAGCCGGGTGCGCAAGGCGAGCACAAGGTCAGCCGCGGCTTCCTGCCGACCCCGACCTGGTCGGCCCATTGGATCGCCGACCCCGCCTTCCGCGACGCCATCGCGCGCTTCGTGACCCTCGAGGCCGAAGGCATGGACGACTACATCGCCGAGATGCAGGCTCACAGTCCTTACCGCCGCGACGACGACCTTGCGGCCGTTGCGTTGCGGGCCAGCACGATCCGACATGATTCCGCGACTTGATCCCCGCAACAGATCCGCATTCCCGGATGTTCGCCACGCCCTGCGCGAGCCCAACGGCCTACTGGCGTTCGGCGGCGACCTGTCCGCGGAGCGGCTGGAGAACGCCTACAGACGCGGCATCTTTCCCTGGTTCAGCGAGGGCGACCCCATCCTCTGGTGGTCCCCGGACCCGCGCACCGTGCTCTTTCCGCAGTCTTTGAAGGTACCGCGCAGCCTGCGCAAACGGCTGCGCAAACAGACCTTCAGGGTCACTATGGATCGCGATTTCGGCGGGGTCATTCGCGGCTGCGCGGAACCACGAGACACACACGGCGGTACCTGGATCCTGCCGGAGATGGTGATGGCGTACGAAACGCTGCATCGACGCGGGATCGCGCATTCGGTCGAGGTTTGGCAGGACGGCGGGCTCGTCGGCGGCCTTTACGGGGTCGCCGTCGGCGCCGCCTTCTTCGGAGAGTCCATGTTCAGCCGGGCGACCGACGCCTCGAAGGTCGCGCTCGCGCATCTGTGCGAGCGCCTGATGCACTGGGGATTCGGCCTGATCGACTGTCAGATGCGCACCGAGCATCTGATCCGGTTGGGCGCCGTCGAGATCCCTCGCGACGAGCTGGTGCGTCGATTGGATCGACTCTGCCGGATGCCCGCTCCGGATACGCTCGATCGACACTGGGACGACGGACGCGAGCATCTACCCCTCTTCGACGGCACGGCGGAGACGCCATGAATGCCGCCGACGGTCACCTTGCAGGACGCCATCTCGCCCTCTATCTGACCGGCGAGCACGCCTGCTCCTACCTGCCCAAGCGCCTGGCGCGGACCCTCTTCGTAGACCCCACGGCCCGCATCGACGGCGCAACCTACCAGACCCTGGTCGATCAGGGTTTCCGCCGCAGCGGCGCGCATGTTTACCGACCGGCCTGTCGCGGCTGCGCGGCTTGCGTTCCGGTGCGCTTGCCGGTTGCGGAGTTTGTCCCGGACCGCTCGCAACGTCGCAACTGGCGCCGTAATTCGGCCGAGCTGACACTCCTCGACACCCCGGCAGCCTTCAAGTCGAGCCATTTCGACCTCTACAGGCGTTACCTGAGGGAACGCCACCCGGAAGGCAGCATGGCGGACGATGCCTCCGAAGAGAGCTACCGACGCTTTCTGGTTGAACGCTGGGGCGGGTCGACCCGCTTCATCGAGATGAGGCTGGGGGAGCGGCTGGTCGGCGTGGCGGTGACGGACGTTCTGGAGCAGGGGCTCTCCGCCGTCTATACCTTCTTCGACCCGACGCTCTCGGAACGCTCGCCGGGAACCTTCGCCATTCTGGTGCAGATCGAAGCGGCTCGGCGCAGCGACCTACCCTATCTCTATCTCGGCTACTGGCTTCGGAACTCACCGAAGATGCGGTATAAAGCGCGTTTCCGCCCGATCGAGGCGTGGGACGGGCACACTTGGTGCGGGTTCGAGCGCACTCGACCCTTGGACCTCGGTTAACATGTTTCGGACACTCGGCTCGGCGCGATTCGGCCTTGCTCGTAACTCGGGCCATCCTGTCACGTGGCGCAGAGCGCTACGGGGCATGCGTGACACCGCAGAGCGGGTGTCACGAGTTACGGATGATTCGGGTGGCCGGTCTTACGAGCGAGGCCCGCGATTCGATCCCTGCCGCCCCCTTCGGGACACTCAACCTGTGGTACACTCCCGGCGCTTCATGGCCCGGATCCGATCACGCAGTACAACACACGAAAACTATGTCAAAAGACGACGTTATCCAAATGGAAGGCACGGTGACCGAGACCCTGCCGAATACTGTATTCAGGGTCGAGCTAGAGAACGGTCACACCGTGACGGCTCATATCTCCGGCAAGATGCGAAAGCACTACATCCGTATCCTTACGGGGGATAAGGTCACTGTCGAGCTAACCCCCTACGACCTCACCAAAGGCCGGATCGTCTATCGAGCGCGATAGATCAAGCCGAGACGAAAATATCGCGGAAACGCCGCGCAGCGCCTCCCCGGATAGACGCGACGCGAGTAGCGATGTCGGCGTCGTCGCTCGACCGCCATCGCAGGGAGAGCCGCTGTTTCAATGGCTTGCGCGTCGACCGGCATTCCTTCGTCGGAGACGCGATAAGGGGTCGGAACACCGGGCGACGTCTGTCTCCGGGCCGTCGCTCATAGCGTGCGAGGCTCGCCGTTGATGTCGAACGCAAGCGCCTCCCCCTCCACATGGATGCGCACGCTGCCGCCGGTGACCAAATCTCCGAAGAGAAGCTCGTTGGCTAAAGGCTTCTTGATATGGTTTTGGATGACCCGGGCCATCGGGCGCGCTCCCATCTTCGGGTCGTAGCCCTTCTCGGCCAACCAGGCACGCGCATCGACGTCGATCGTGAGACTCACCTTCTTCTCGACGAGCTGCTGCTCGAGCTCGAATACGAACTTATCCACCACGCTGCGAATCGTCTGCTCGCTTAGTGAGCCGAACTGCACCACTGCGTCGAGCCGATTGCGGAACTCAGGCGTGAAATAGCGTTTGAGCGCCTCGATGCCGTCGGTCGAGTGATCCTGCTCCGTGAAGCCGATCGAGCGGCGTGCGGTTTCTTCCGCCCCCGCGTTGGTCGTCATCACGAGGACCACGTTGCGGAAGTCCGCCTTTCGACCGTTGTTGTCGGTCAGGGTCCCGTGGTCCATCACCTGCAGGAGCAGGTTGAAGACATCGGGATGGGCCTTCTCGATCTCGTCGAGCAGCAAGACCGCATGCGGATGCTTGTTGACCTCTTCGGTCAGCAGACCGCCCTGGTCGAAGCCGACATATCCGGGGGGCGCGCCGATGAGACGCGAGACCGTGTGCCGCTCCATGTATTCGGACATGTCGAAGCGCAGCAGCTCCATCCCCAGGATCCGCGCCAACTGACGGGTCACCTCCGTCTTGCCCACACCGGTCGGCCCGGTGAAAAGGAAGGAGCCGATCGGCTTCTCCTCGGTCCCCAAGCCCGAGCGGTTCATGCGGATGGAAGAGGTTAAGGCATCAATGGCCGCGTCTTGACCGTAGACGACCATCTTGAGATCGCGATCGAGGTTCTTGAGTGACTCGGTGTCCGAGGCCGAGACCTTCTTCGAGGGGATGCGCGCCATCTTGGCGACGATCGCCTCGACGTCGCCGACATCGATGCGCTTCTTACGCTTTGCCGGGCTCTTGAGCTGGACGTGCGCGCCGGCCTCGTCGATGACGTCGATCGCCTTGTCCGGGAGATGACGATCGTTGATGTAACGGTTCGACAGCTCCGCCGCCGCGCGCAATGCGGGGTTGGTATAGGTCACCTGATGGTGTTCTTCGAAGCGGCTCTTGAGACCTTTGAGGATCTCGAAGGTCTCCTCGACCGAGGGCTCCTCGACATCGATCTTCTGGAAGCGACGCGCCAGGGCCCGATCCTTCTCGAAGATCCCGCGATACTCCTGGTAAGTCGTCGAGCCGATGCACCGCAGATCGCCGGACGCCAGCACGGGCTTGATCAGATTCGAGGCATCCATGACCCCGCCCGAGGCGGATCCGGCACCGATGATGGTGTGGATCTCGTCGATGAAGAGGATGGCGTGACGCTGACGCTTGAGCTGTGCGAGCACCGCCTTGAGCCGCTTCTCGAAATCACCCCGGTATTTCGTTCCGGCCACCAGGCCGCCGAGATCCAATGAATAGATGACCGCGTCGTTTAGAACCTCCGGGACCTCGCCGTCGACGATCTTCTTCGCCAGACCTTCGGCAATCGCGGTTTTGCCGACGCCGGCCTCGCCGACGAACAGCGGATTATTCTTACGCCGCCGACAGAGGATCTGAACGGTGCGCTCCACCTCGGCAGCACGACCGATCAAGGGGTCGATCCGACCTTGACGTGCCATCTCGTTCAGGTTGGTCGCAAAGCTCTCGAGCGGACTGTTCCCCTCCTTTTCTTCTCCGCGCGGCTCGTCGATCTCGCCGGGCGCCTCGTCGTCCTGACTCTCGCCGGGCACCTTGGAGATCCCGTGCGAGATGTAGTTGACGACATCCAGCCGTGTCACATCCTGCTGATTGAGCAGATAGACGGCTTGCGAGTCCTGCTCGCTGAAGAGTGCCACGAGGACATTCGCCCCGGTGACCTCCTTCTTGCCGGCGGACTGCACATGGAAGACCGCTCGCTGCAGGACGCGCTGAAAACCGAGCGTCGGCTGCGTGTCCCGATCTTCGCTGTCCGGGATCAGCGGGGTCGTCTCGTCGATAAAGGCGGTGATCTCGCGGCGCAGCTTCTCGGAGTCCGTCCCGCACGCCTTGAGAACTTTCGCGGCGGTCGGATTATCCAGAAGCGACAGCAGCATATGCTCGACCGTCATGTACTCGTGATGCTTCACGCGCGCCTCCTTGAAGGCCCGGTTCAGCGTAAATTCAAGTTCTTTGCTCAGCATTGGCCTAATCCAAGCAGGGTTGACGAAACGGTGTGAGCCGCTGCAGCGAACAGGTGTGTCGGGCTCTAAGCCTCTTCCATCGTGCAGAGCAAGGGGTGGTGGTGACTGCGTGCAAAGTCATTGACCTGCGACACCTTGGTCTCGGCGATATCTTTGGTGAAAACGCCGCACACCCCTCGACCTCGAGTATGCACATGCAGCATGATCTGGGTGGCTTTTTCGCGATTCATTGCGAAAAAGGTCTCCAGGACCTGCACCACGAACTCCATCGGGGTGTAATCATCGTTCAGCAACAGGACCTTGAAAAGGGGCGGCCGACGAAGCTTAGGTCTCGCCTCCTGTACGGTCAGCCCTGATTCGCGTTCCTCGCTCGGAAGGTCGTCACTCATGATTGGGGATTCTAGAAAAATTTAGGAGGCTTGCGATGTCGCTCGCACGGTCTGGCATCGCTTCGAGTCCGGGTTGAGTCGTGACACCTGCGTTCGGGTTTCGACCGGACCGACCCGCGACGGGGAGCAACTCGGAGCGCCTCGGCGGATGTCGGATTGACCCCCGAAATCACCTTACTATACTACGCAGTTATGGCGCGGTTCCGAGGTTTCAAGGCACCCGTCAGGCAACGACAACAACAACAACGACCACCCATGCGAGACCTGCAACTCCTGGAGGAGCCCTGAAATGATTACCGGTGTTGTCAAGTGGTTCAATAACGCCAAGGGCTACGGGTTCGTGCAGCCCGACGGCCGCGACGAGGATGTCTTCGTCCACTTCTCGGCCATCGACATGGATGGCTACAAGACCTTGCGCGAGGGACAAAAAGTCCAGTTCGAGATCAGTCAGGGACCGAAGGGCCTGCATGCGGCCAATGTGCATCGCGTCAGTTGATCGCGGTGGGCTGAGCGCTCGCGATTGTCGGCCCCTGGAGGCGACTTTGCACTGACATCCGACGACAGCCGGGGGCGGAATCTCCATTCCGCGCCCCGTTTTCCTCGAAGATCGTAAGCCCGCGCCCGTCAATCCATCCGCGCGATCACCGCATCGCCGAAGCCCGAGCAGCTCAGCTTCGTCGCCCCGTCCATCAGTCTGTCGAGATCGTAGGTCACGGTCTTGGCCGCAATCGCGCCCTCAACACCCTTGATGATGAGGTCGGCGGCTTCCGTCCAACCCATGTGCCGCAGCATCATCTCGGCGGACAGGATCAATGAGCTTGGATTCACCTGATCCTTGCCGGCATATTTGGGCGCGGTCCCATGCGTGGCCTCGAACATGGCGACGGTGTCGGACAAATTCGCCCCCGGAGCCATCCCGATGCCGCCGACCTGCGCGGCCAAGGCATCCGAGATGTAATCGCCGTTGAGGTTGAGCGTCGCGATCACGTCGTAATCCTTCGGGCGCAGCAGGATCTGCTGCAGGAAGGCATCGGCGATCACGTCCTTCACCACGATCTCTTTACCGGTCTTCGGGTTCTTGAAGCTGCACCAGGGTCCGCCGCCGATCTCCTCGGCACCGAACTCGGACTTGGCCAGATCGTACCCCCACTGTTTGAAGGCACCCTCGGTGAACTTCATGATGTTGCCCTTGTGCACCAGGGTCAGGGAGTCGCGGTCGTTGTCGATCACGTACTGAAGCGCCTTGCGCACCAGACGCTCGGTCCCCTCGCGCGAGACCGGCTTGACGCCGATCCCGGAGGTCTCGGGGAAGCGGATCTTGGTCACGCCCATCTCGTTGCGCAGAAAATCGATGACCTTCTTGGCCGCGGGCGTGCCTTCCTGCCACTCGATGCCCGCATAGATGTCTTCGGAGTTCTCGCGAAAGATCACCATATCGGTATGTTGTGGCTCCTTGAGCGGGCTCGGCGTACCGGTGAAATAACGCACCGGGCGCAGGCAGACATAGAGATCGAGCTCCTGGCGCAGGGTCACGTTCAGCGAACGGATACCGCCGCCGACCGGCGTCGTCAGCGGGCCTTTGATGGAGACCACATAATCCTTCACCGCAGCAAGCGTATCCTCCGGCAGCCAAACATCCTCGCCGTAGGCCCGGGTCGACTTCTCGCCGGCGTAGATCTCCATCCAGTGGATCTTGCGCGACCCCTTGTACGCCTTGGCCACCGCTGCATCGACCACCGCACACATCACCGGCGTGATATCGATGCCGATGCCGTCGCCCTCGATGTAAGGGATGATGGGATTGTTCGGCACCTTCAGAGAGAGGTCCTCGTTGACCTGAATCTTCTCGCCGCCCGAAGGGATCTTGATGTTGTCGTTGGCCATGTGGAGTGCTCTCGTCGCCCAAAAGCCGTCATGCTAACACCGCCTTCGAGGCTTGCGCAGACCTTCGATGCGGGACCGACCGCAGCCGCTCGCGACGCGGATCGACGCGGCCGGTACAATTGTGCGATGACCGCCGTATTGCACAAGCCTCGCACCACCCGCGTGATCGTCGGCCTCTCCGGCGGTGTCGATTCGGCCGTCGCAGCCCATCGACTGCTCGATCTGGGCTACGCGGTCGAGGCGCTCTTCATGAAGAACTGGGAAGAGGACGACGATCCCGGCTACTGCGCCGCCGCCGCGGACCTGGCCGACGCGCGCGCCGTCGCCGAACGACTCGGGATCCGGCTGCATACCGTCAACTTCGCCACCGAATACTGGGATCGCGTCTTCGAGTCCTTCCTGAGCGAATATCGGGCCTTGCGCACCCCCAACCCGGATGTGCTGTGCAACCGGGAGATCAAGTTCGCCGCCTTTCTCGAGCACGCCTTGGGGCTGGGTGCCGACCTCATCGCCACCGGCCACTACGCGCGGGTCACACGCGACGCGCAGGGCGCGCGTTTAGGTCTGTGCGCCGACCCCGACAAGGACCAGACCTATTTCCTGCATCTGCTCGATCAATCTCAGTTGGCGCGCGCGCTCTTCCCTCTGCATGACCTGACCAAGCGCGAGGTTCGGGAGATCGCGAGGGGTCTGGGACTCGCCAATGCAGAAAAGAAGGACAGCACCGGGATCTGTTTCATCGGCGAGCGTCGCTTCCGGGACTTCCTCGCCCGCTATCTCCCGCGCGAGCCAGGCCCCATCGAGACCGCCGAAGGGGTTGCGATCGGCGAGCATCGGGGGCTTGCCTATTACACCATCGGGCAGCGCCAGGGACTCGGCATCGGCGGCATCCACGGCGGTCGCGAGGCGCCTTGGTTCGTCGCCTCGAAGGACGCCGAGCGCAACACCCTGGTGCTGGTTCAAGACACGCACCATCCGCTGCTTATGTCTTCCGGGTTGCATACGGCCGCGCCGCATTGGATCGCCGGGGCACCGCCGCAAGAACCGCCGTTTCGGTGCCTGGCGCGTCTACGCCATCGCCAGCCCCTGCAGCACTGCGAGGTCGTGGAGGCCGGCGAGTCGAGTTGCCGGATTCAGTTTGACCAACCGCAGCGCGCCGTCACGCCGGGTCAGTCGGTGGTGCTCTACCGCGACGACGTCTGTCTCGGCGGCGCGATCATCGACGCGGGATGGCGCTGAGCCGCGTTTAGGCGATTTCTGCAAACTTCCATACCCGTAGGTTGTGCTGACGATAGGAGGCACAACTTGCACCGACGGTTGGTTGTGCCTCGCACGGCTCGGCACAACCTACGCCCTTGGCATGAAGGTTTTCGGAATTCGCCTTAAACCGCGTCCAAAGCGAGATGCTAACTTTCGCGTGGGTTCGACGTTTGGTGCATCCTCGGCCCTTAGCGGGGACGCGGTTTGGAACCGGCACTTGGCGCAACCGCCTGGTTCGGGTTCAAATGACCGTCAAGTTCCTCAGGAGATCACCAGCCGAATGCCCCACGACAATCTCGACCGCCTTATCGCGCTCGCCGGTATCTATCAGGCCGTCAACTGTGTCATGCGCGTCGCCCGCTCCGGCTCGGCCGACACCGACGCCATGGATCCCTGTATCTACAGCCTCCTGCAGGTCAATGCCGACGACGTGGGTGCGGTCTTCGGCGAGCCGGGTCGGGTCGCGAACGGGGCGCGACAGATCATTGCGCAGCTCACCGGCAAACCGGAGCGCAACCTGGAGTTGACCCGCTACGTGGTCCTCTTGATGAAATTGGAGCGGGCCCTCGCGGCGCGCCCCGACTTCCTCGCGCGCATCGGCGAAGGCATTGAGGCGGCAAAGGCGAAGCAGGAGCACTTTGCACTCCTGCATCCGAACATGTTGGCCCATCTCGCGGCGATCTACACCGACACCATCAGCACCCTGGAGCCTCGCATCATCGTCCGCGGCGACCCGCTGCATCTGCAGAATCCCGACAACCAGAACCGGGTGCGCGCACTCCTGCTCGCCGGCATCCGATCCGCCATGCTGTGGCGGCAGGTGGGCGGCACCCGCTGGCAACTGCTCCTGAAAAACAAGCAGGTCCTCGCCGACGCCCGCCGCTACCTCAACAGCCTGGCCGACCGAACGGCCAATCCGAATGCGTAACCGGCGCGGCGCCTGAGGGCGCACCCGACCGCCAGCCATCTCGGCTCCGAGTCGCGTATTCTTGAGCGCCAGATGGCCTCGCTCGTAAGACCGGCCACCCAAAACATCAGTCGCTCGTGACACCCGCTCTGCGGTGTCACGCATGCCACGATGGCCGGGGTTACAAGCAACGAAAAACCGGGGACCGAAAAACAGGGGACAGACGACGGTTTCCTGCCATCATCGCTCCATCTTTTCCTTCGGGATAACAGCAGATCGGTATGCCCCGACACGCCCGCATCGTTGCCGCCGGCTTCCCCATGCACGTCATTCTGCGGGGCATCGATCGAACGCTTTCAGAAACAGGTCGCGACCATAGATCTCGAGCCGCGTACCGGAGTCTGGTGTAACCCGCGCCCAGCGTGATCTGCGTCGTTTTCTCGAAAGCGGACTCAGATGAACCAGCGAACATCCATCCTGTCGCGGTTGGGAGAGTCTATCTTTTGAATGAACCCTGACTTTCGTCGGAGGACCGAGGCATGAAGCACCTGCCGGGCGCTCTGACCGTCCTGATCGCGGCCGTAATTGGAGGCTGCGCTCATGGGCCTGACGCCGGGGGTTGGGTCGGGACCGAGATCCAGATTCCGGAGCCGATCGAGATCTCGGCTGGTTCGGCGCGCGCGTGGTTCCAAGGCGGCCGTCAGTCGCCCCGAGCGCCGACCGTCGAAGTGCCCATGGCGGCAGGATCGATACCTTCGATCCAAACAGACGTCCGACTTTAAGCTCGCCCCCCATCACGCTCCCCGAGCGCCAACACGAGCTGCCGTCCCGACCGCGTCAACCGATACCGTTGCTTGGGGCTCTTCGGTATCTCGGGACGCGTCAGCTCAATCCATCCACCGGCAAGCACAGGGTGCAGATAGTCGTAGAGAAACGTCGGCCGATGCGACAGTGCCATGAGCGCCATCAGCGACTTGGCCGAGTAGTCGCCCTCGCCCATCCGCGCCAACAGATTCAGAGCTTGTTCGCTAGCTTGTTCGGTGCCTTGTTCGGCAGCTTGTTCGGTCGAGGCGGACATCAATGCCTCCCGAATCACCCCCAGCATAAATTCGACGAACAGGGTCGAGGCACCCTCGGCGTTGCTCTCGGCCAGCGCTCTGTAGTAGTCCTGTTGACGCGCATGAATGATGCTCTCCACCGGCAAATCGGCGAGCAACGGATTCCACCGGCTCAAGATCAGGGTCTGCCACAAGCGGCCCATCCGTCCGTTACCGTCGTCGAACGGGTGGATAAACGCGAGCTCGTAGTGAACGACGCAACTCGCGATGAGCGGATGCACTTCTGCCCTGCTCAGCCAGGCCAGAAGGTCCTCCATCAAGATCGCCACGCGATCGGCCGGCGGCGCCATGTGAACGACATGATCGCCCGACATCACGCCAACGCCCCCATGTCGATACGCGCCCTGACGCTCCACCAAACCCGTCATCAGAAGGGCATGAGCCGCAAGCAGATCCTCCTCGCTGTCCGGATTCCACGACTGAAAATGCTCGTAGGCCAGGAGCGCATTCCTGACATCTTGGATCTCGCGAGGCGGCGCAATCACAGGCTTGCCTTCCAGGATCGCGCTGATCTGCTGCTCGCTCAGGGTGTTGCCCTCGATTGCCAATGACCCATGAATGGTCCGGATCCGGTTGACGCGCCGCAGACGCAGCGCACCGGCCGACTCGGCCGCCACGGCGGAGCGCCCCAAACGCTCGGCGATCTCGGCGACATCAGCGAGCATGCCCGGGGTAATCATGAAAGGCGGCGAGTCGGTTTTGGTCATGGATTGCGGCGAGTACCCGCCTGGTGTCCTGGTCGAGTCAGAGAGCGTAGGAATCTCCGGCAAAGGAACGACCACCCTGTAGGGGCGACTTCAGTCGCCCCTTGTATGTTCTGTTCTGAAGGGATTGACAAGGAAAGCGATAAACGGACGTTATGAAGAGTGCCCGGGAAGCCGTTCGCCCCAAGTCTTCCCGGAAATCGCCTCAAGCCGCTTGTCGCCTATGGCCCCTGGTTCCGTTACCGCAAGGTTCGCACGCCAACGCTGCCGATTGCTACGAACCCGGCTCAAAGCAACCCACTGATCCGCCCGGCCACCGCCTCCCAATCAACAGCCGGCGTAAGGTGGCACCAACTCAGACGCACACAGCCGTTCGCCTCGTCGTCGCTCATCCCCATCGCCTTCAGCACATGGCTCGGCGAATAGCTGCTCGACGTACAGGCCGATCCATTCGAGATCGCCACCTGATCCTTCAGAGCCACCATGAGCGCCTCGGAGTCCAACCCGGGGAAGGCCAGATTCAGCACATGATCCATCACCAGAGACTGATCACCCGTCAGGCGCGGGCCGAGCGGCATCAGCGCATCCAACGCCTGCCGGCGGATCTCCCGACAGATCGCCTGGCGCCGAGCGCAATCCCGCACCGCGCTCACGGCTGCGGTCCCCAAAGCCGCGATCATCGCAACCGGCAAGGTACCCGGTCGTAATCCCCGCTCCTGACCACCCCCGACCATCAGGGGCTGAAGCGGTATCCGCTCGTAACCCCGGCGCCGGGCAACCAAGGCGCCGATGCCTTTCGGCGCAAAGATCTTATGACCGCTGATCGAGACCAGGTCGATCCGCGGATTGCGCAGCGGTTCCGGATCCTTGCCGAAGCCCTGGGCAGCATCGACGTGGAAATACGCCGGATGGTCGGCGAGCCGCTCGGCAATCGCCTCCAACGGCTGCCGGACCCCGGTCTCGTTGTTCGCCTGCATCACCGACACCAGGACCGTATCCGCCCGCAGCGCCCCACGGATCGCCTCCGGATCCACCGCGCCGCTTGAATCGACCGCAACCCGCGTGACCGAGAACCCGGACCGCTCCAGCAGATCACAGGGCTCCAGCACCGCCTTGTGCTCGATTCGGGTCGTGATGACATGACTCCGCCCAGTATCCGCCTCCGCGCGCAACCCGAGAATCGCGAGGTTGTTGCTCTCCGTCGCCCCGCTGGTGAAGACGACCTCGTCGCGCTTCGCGCCGACCGCCGCAGCGACCTGGTCACGCGCGCGCTGCACCGCCTGCTTGGCCCGCGCGCCGAGCTCATGGGTCCGACTGCCCTCGTTGCCGAAGTCGTCGTCCAAGTAAAGGAGAAGAGTTTCTCGGGCCTCGGGCGCAAGCGGAGTCGTGGCGTTGCAGTCCAGATAGACGGGCATGGGCGGCTCCCGGCGGAAACTATTTGTTGACAGCTCATTTAGGATTAGAGATTATTTGTTTGTCAAACATTTCACAAGAAACATACTCTGCCGCACAAGCCGCGGCCTTGCGGTTAACCTCGCTCATCAACCTGTCGAGCCGACCATGGATACATCGCCCACCCTCACGTTCCCGGTGATTCGCGGTCTCGAAGCGGGCCGCGAGTACTACGTCGCCATGTGGACGCTCCACATGCTGCGCCGTATCTCCGTCTTTCACGAAGACGATCTGCCGCCCGAGCTGCGTTCCCGACGTGCTCTGAATCCCGCGCGAATCCCGGAGATCTCGGAATACATCCTCGACAACCCCGACGACTACGTCTTTTCGGCAATCACGGTCTCAATCGATTCCGAGTTGAGCTTCGATCCTCTCCCCGGTGAAAGCAGGCTCGGCGTCCTCCGCCTCCCTATGGATGCACGCTTCGTGATGAACGACGGCCATCACCGCCGCGCAGCCATCATCGAGGCGCTCAAACAGCGGCCCGAGCTGGCTCAGGAAACCATCGCCGTGATGTTCTTCCGAGACACTGGGCTAGAGCGCTGCCGGCAAGTGTTTTCCGATCTAAACCGCCACGCCATCCGCCCAAGCCGCTCATTGGATCTGCTTTACGAGCATCGCGACGACAAGGCGCGCCTTGCCAAACTGGTCGTGATGGAGTCAGAGATCTTCCGGAATCTCGTGGACATGCAGAAGACTTCGCTCTCCAAACGCTCGTGGAAGCTCTTCACGCTATCCGCCTTCTACAACGCCTGTGCGGACTTGGTGAACGGCATCACCACAGGCAACCTCGCGGACGATGCCGCCTTGGCACGCGAGTTTTGGGAGGCAATCGCGCGGGAGATGCCGACATGGATCCAGGTGAAGGAAGACACCTTGGCCGCAGGCGAGGTCCGAGAGGATTTCGTCCACGCCCACGGGATCGCCCTGCAAGCCTTGGGACGGGCCGGTAACGCCTTGTTGCAAAGGCATCCCGACGACTGGCGAGACCGTCTCGTCGCATTGAGTCGGATCGATTGGTCACGCAGCAACACACGGCTCTGGGACGGGCGTGCGCTCATCGGCGGCAAGGTCGTCAGGGGGACTATCAACCTTGTATTGACCACGAACGTGATCAAGCAGGTCTTGGGGTTACCGCTGGACGCCGAGGAGCAGAACGTCGAGAACACTTACCGGGCTGCTCGCGAGCCGGTCGGCGGTATGCCGTAATGACAACAGGTGAGGTCGACGAATCTGAGCTTCGAGACGACATGAGCGCGCCTGAACAACCGACCCGGACCGACATCCCCGGGGACCGGATCCAGCCCGCCGCGGGCGCCAAATCCAGACGCTCGGCCTTCGACGCCCTCGGGTTCCGCGCGACCATCACTCAACTCAAAGATGAAATTCGCGCCCTCTATACCGCGGACCAGATCCCTTGGATCGTTGGCTATTCCGGCGGCAAGGACTCGACCGCGACCCTTCAGCTCATCTGGACCGCGATCGCCGAGCTACCGGCCGAGCGTCGCCATAAGACCGTCCATGTCATCTCCACCGACACGTTGGTCGAGAACCCCATCGTCTCGGCCTGGGTCGGCAACTCCGTCAACCGCATGCGCGCTGCCGCCGATGACCAAGGTATGCCGCTCCAAGCCCGCATGCTGACGCCGAAGCTGCAGGATCGCTTCTGGGTCAACCTGATCGGCCGGGGCTATCCGGCACCACGGCACAAATTCCGCTGGTGTACAGAACGGCTCAAGATCGCGCCATCGAACGACTTCATCCAGAGCGTCGTCTCGGCCAACGGCTCGACCATCATCGCGCTCGGCGTCCGCAAGGCCGAAAGCGCCCGCCGCGCCGCCACCATGCGCAAGCACGAGAAGGGGCGCGAGCGTGACCGCCTCAGCCCCAATGCGTCCCTTCCGGGGTCTTTGATTTATTCGCCGATCGAGGACTGGAGCAACGACGACGTCTGGTTCTACCTGATGCAGACCCAGAACCCGTGGGGCCATGACAACCGAGACCTGCTCGGCATGTATGCTGGCGCCTCGGCCGACGGCGAGTGCCCGCTGGTCGTCGACAATTCCACCCCGAGCTGCGGGGATTCCCGCTTCGGCTGTTGGGTCTGCACGCTGGTCGAGCAAGACAGATCCATGGCCGCGATGATCCGCAACGACGACGAAAAAGACTGGATGATGCCGCTCTTGGACCTGCGCAATGCGCTCGATTTTCGCAATGGACCGAAAGATGCGAAGGGTCGAAGCCAAACCGACCGGCACCTGCGCGACTTCCGCCGCATGAGCGGCGCCGTCCAACTCATGAAAGACGGCCGGATCATCCCCGGCCCTTACACCCAAGAGGCGCGCGGCGCCTGGCTGAAGAAGCTGCTCGCGGCTCAGACCCATATTCGCCGGCGGGGTCCGGGGTCCGTCCGCGACATCGAGCTGATCGGCCTGGAGGATCTCCAAGAGATTCGCCGCATCTGGGTCATCGAGAAGCATGAGCTCGAAGACACCCTGCCCTCGCTCTATCACGAGGCCACCGGCGAGCCCTACCCGGGCCGTCCCCTGGACGATAACCTCATGATCGGCGCAAAAGAGATGGACGACCTGCGCGCTCTGTGCGGCGACGACCGCCTGCATTACGAGATGACGCGCGACCTTTTGAGTCTCACACGTCAGCAGCGCAACAGTGCTCGGCGCGCCGGTCTCAACAAGCGCATCGAACAGCTGATTCGGCGCAGCTTCTATGATGACCCCGACGACGCGATAGATCGCGTCCAGCGGCTTGGTACGAAGCGAAAGGGCCTGACAGCAGAACGAGCGGAATCGGGTCCGGATCAGCGGAGGTCGGTAGCCGCCGCAGCGACACCGGATCCGGCCTCGTCCGATACGCCCACCGCGCCGAAGAGGGACGGGCTGTAATCGTGCGAAACCGGATCGATAATGACTCGGCTGCAGTGTCCAAGGTCCGTAAGCGACCGACGTCTCGGCAATCAACGCCGACCCAATCGGCGGAGCAGCTCACCACATTTATCGAATTCTCGGCGATCCGGGGCACGCAGGCCGGCCGGCCCCAATACGCAGCGATCTGGCCGGTCGGGATGCTGATCCGTTTGAGCGCCGAATCACTCTCACGCATGTCACGACGTCCGTCGGAGCCCATCGACGCACGCCTCGTAGGTGATCTCGCCGAGCGCTGTGAAACCGAGCCGGAGCGATTGTTCAACCAACCCATCTTGCTCGGCGTTCTCGGAAGACTGGAGTTTCTGCCAACCGAATCGGCTCCGAACATGGGAGTGCTCCGGCTCGATCCGGCCGCCAGGATCGAGATCTTGGATGGGCTCCACCGCCTCGCCGCCATCACACAGGCTGGCGTATCGGACGATCAGCTCGCCGATCTCAGCGCCGCAATCCTGATCAGCCCGATCCGGGAGCTTGAAGATGTCGGGAAGCGCCGACGCGCGTTGACCAAGTGCGCGGGATCGGCAAACACCGGAAAGGCACGCCGGCTGGAGCGCAAGGCGCATCGCGAGCAGATTGCCCGGGATAGCGTTACCCTCTCGCCCTTTCTCACGAAGGCTGTCGACCTCAAACAGACGACCATCGCCCCGCGCTCGCGAAGACTCTTTACGGTCAAGACCTATGCACGAGCCTGCCGCCCGTTCGTAGAAGCGCGAAGAGAGAGCGCGGCCCCGATAACCGCCGAGCAACTGGCTGGCTATTGGCAATTGCTCGCGGACACGCTCCCGGATTGGCAAGGTTTTACGACTCGCCGGATCGGCGGGGGCGAGGTACGAGAAAAGACCGTCCTGGCCAACGCCGGCGTGCTCCGCGCACTGGGACGCCTCGGCGCACGAGTCCTGGCCGAGCCGCCCGCACAGCAACCGAAGCTGATCGCCCGGCTCGCCGGCGTCGATTGGCGACGCGACAGCCCGGCATGGCAAGGAACCCTCGTCGCCGACGGTAAGATCCGAACAGGCAGCGAAATCGAGGACGGGGTCTACCTGCACTTGCTCAAGGTATGCCGACTTGCCGCTGAGGGCTGATAAACCGATCCACCAGAAGATCAGGCTGCGTTTCATCGGAAACGGGTGCAACACCCGCCCCCAGGAACGGCGCGCCGAAATCAAAGCAGGATCCCTACCGACAAACCCTCGTCACTCATGGACTTAACGACGGGGAGCGAGCGCAGCGAACAACTTGAAGACGGGCACTATGGACAACCGCAAAACCTGGCTTAACCGACTCGCCAACCTCAACGTCGCCCGGACCGAGCGACGCGGGGTTGCTCCGCATAAACCCTTGCTGCTCCTCACGATCATGGACATGATCGAAGTCGGCAACATCGCAAGCCGGTGGATCCCATACTCGCCCGAGCTGTTTTTTCGTTTCGGTTGCTACTGGGATGTCGTCTACCACCGCCAGCTCAACCGACCCGACATGCGTTTGCCCTTCCACGCACTCGGCGGACACCGGGACCGGATTTGGGAGCGTTTTACCGACGAGCGCCAGCCGTCAAGAGCGAGGGAGACAACCCGCCTCTGCCATATGGATGAATCCTTTTGGGAAGCCCTTCAGGATCCAGCCTTCCGCCGGGCCGCCCGTGCCCAACTGGTCGCCGCCTACTTCGAGCCGGGCGAGCAGATCGCACTCTGCCAGCAACTCGGCATTCCGGAGCCGACCACTGAGGCAATCGCCGCCATCAAGCAAGACGCCGCCGAATATAAGAAAAGCCTGGCCAAGGGCAGAGACTCGAAGTTCCGAATCTCGGTTCTGACGGGTTACCAGTTCACCTGTGCGCTGACCGGCTACCGGCTCAATACCACGAAGGAATACTTGGTCGAGGCGGCACACATCCACCAACACGCCGAAAGCGGAGACGACGACCCGAGGAACGGTCTCGCGCTCACGCCCGATGCACACTGGATGTTTGACCGCGGACTTTGGACGGTCGATTTTCACGCGGGCAATTACTTGGTGAGGGTCGCGCATGGTCACTTCGAAGAAGCGTCGCCAATCGGCCGAAATCTCGTCGAGCACCACGGCGAAAGACTCTACCTTCCCGGCACCCGAGGTCTGCAGCCCGATCCCAAGAGGTTGGCTTGGCATCGCAAGAGCGTGTTTGTGGGATCCCGGTATTAAGCATCGTCAGGCCGCATCAATCAGAGGAACAACCCAAACGGACTGCCACTGGAATCGAGGAACCCCGCCGTTTTGTGGATTATCATCAACCCACCCCACCTGATGCCGCTTGCCCCTTCGTTCATGCATCCTTCGATATTCGGCACGGAAGACCAAACCACCGCTTATTACACCCAACAGGCCGAGGTCTTCGTTCGCGAGACGCAATTGGTCGACATGAGCACACTGTACGAACGTTTCCTGCCGCGTCTGCGTTCGGGCGCGCATATCCTCGATGCCGGATGTGGCTCCGGTCGAGATACGCGGGCCTTCCTCGAGCGCGGGTTCACGGTGACGGCCTTCGATGCCTCCCCCGCGATTGCCGCGCTGGCCGAGGCGTACCTGGAGATGCCGGTGGCCGTGATGCGCTTCCAGGAGATCGATTGGTCTCGCCACTTCGACGGCATCTGGGCCTGCGCTAGTCTGCTTCACGTGTCCGGCGCCGAACTACCGGCAGTCATGCAACGGCTGACCCACGCCTTGAAGCCGGGCGGTTTTCTCTACGCATCGTTCAAGTACGGCGAGGGCGAGCAGATCCGCAACGGACGGCACTTTACCGATCTCGACGAGACGGGGTTGGTGGACCTTTTGAAACAGACTCCGGAGTTGATCGAAGTCGACACTTGGGTCACCGGTGACGTCAGGCCGGGACGCGAGTCGGAGCGCTGGCTCAATACGCTGTTGCAGACCAGGGAGCCAGCGTGATCCGCCACCTAACCACGGGCGGTTGGCAGGATCCGTTTCTTCCGCACCTGCTTGCCGCGATTCGGCGAGCAAATCAGATCGACCTCGCGGTCGCCTTCATCAAATCCAGCGGATTGGGCCTGCTGTTCAATGCGCTGGCCGATGCGGTCGAGATCCGGGGCGCGCGCCTGAGGATCCTGACCAGCGACTATCTGGATGTCACCGACCCCCAAGCTTTGCGCCGGCTCATGTTGTTGGTGGAGCGCGGCGCCGACGTGCGGATCTTCGAGGCAGCGGATCAGAGCTTTCATCTCAAGGCTTACATCTGCGTGCATGACGCCGATGGCAGCGAGGTTTGGGGGGCGGCCTTCGTCGGCTCCAGCAACATCAGCCGAACCGCACTCACCGACGGGCTTGAATGGAATTATCGGGTCGACCACGCGACCAATCCCGCCGATCCTGCGAGCAGCCGCTTCCGCGAGATCCGCGAACAGTATCGGATCCTGCTTGATCACCCGGCTGTCCGTCAGCTCGACCATGACTGGATCGAAGCCTATGAGGAACGCCGCAAGGTCCAGCGGTTGCCGATCGCACCCGGCAGCGAGGATTCCGATGACCCTGCGCCCTCGCCGACCGAGGTCCAACAAGAGGCCCTGGCCGCCCTGGCGGCAACACGGGAAGCCGGTTACCGTCGCGGACTGGTCGTCATGGCCACCGGACTGGGGAAAACGTTTCTCGCCGCCTTCGACAGTGATCAGTTGCAGGCCGAGAGAGTCCTCTTCGTCGCCCACCGAGAAGAGATCCTGCTCCAAGCCGAGTCGAGCTTTCAGCGCGTCCGGCCCCGCGCCCGTGTCGGACGCTACACCGGGACACGTAAGGACGAGGGCGTCGATTTGCTATTCGCCTCGATCCAGACCTTGGGGCAGCAGTCGCACCTGAGTCTATTCGACGCCGGGCATTTCGATTATGTCGTCGTCGACGAATTCCACCACGCTGCCGCGCCTAGCTATCGACGATTGCTGCAGCACTTCCGGCCCCGTTTCCTGCTCGGCCTGACCGCAACGCCGGAGCGAACCGACCAGTCCGACATCCTCAGCCTTTGCGACGACAACCTCGTCTACAGCCGTCACCTGTTCGACGGCGTCGAGATGGGCTTGCTGTGCCCCTTCCACTACTTCGGGATCTATGACGAGACGGTGGACTACCGGGAGATCCCCTGGCGCAACGGCCGCTTCGATCCGACCTCCCTGTCGAACAAGCTCGCCACCCTCGGCCGCGCCCGACATGCCCTGCGACACTGGCGGGACAAGGCGCAACAGCGCACCTTGGCCTTCTGCGTCTCCATCGCCCATGCCGACTTCATGGCCGATCGCTTCGCCCGCGAGGGCATTCGCGCGGCCGGCGTCTACCAGGGATCGAAGCTGGACCGCAGCGCCGCCTTGGAGCAGTTGGAGCGAGGGGAGCTGCAAGTCATCTTCTCTGTCGATCTTTTCAACGAGGGCGTGGACCTGCCCGCCATCGACACCGTCATGATGCTCCGGCCCACCGAATCCAAGGTGCTTTTCCTCCAACAACTCGGCCGCGGTCTGCGCCTACACGCTCGAAAAGAACGGCTCGTTGTGCTCGACTTCATCGGCAACCATCAAGGGTTTCTCAATAAGCCGCAGGCCCTCTTCGACGTCGGTTCCCGGTATCGTGATCTGGCCGCATTCGGACGCGCAGTTCGTGACGGTCAACTCAAACTTCCGACCGGGTGCTATGCCAACTACGACCTATCGATCATCAATTTCCTGATCGAGCTTCAGGGGAAGGGACCGGAAACCGACTATCAGGCGCTCAAGGAATCGCTGGGCCGTCGACCAACGCTGGCGGAATTTCATCGCAGTGGATCAAGCATGCAGGCGCTGCGTCGCCTCCATGGCCAGTGGTGGGCGCTCGTGCAAGCCCAAGAAGACCTGACGCCAAGCGAGACAGACTGTCTGAAGCGACACGGGGAATTTCTGGGGACCATCGAGACCACAACCATGGTTCGATCCTTCAAAGCCGTCTTGTTGGAATCGATGCTGGAGATCGACGGCTTTCGCACGCCTCCCCGTGTTGAAAACCTCGCGGATAAGGCACTCGACGTCTTCAGGCGGCGTCGCCGATTCATCGCCGACATCCGAGAAGATTTGCGCGACCTGGATGCAGTCTCGCCAGGCAAATGGCTCACCTATTGGAAAGGCAACCCCATCAACGCCTTAACCGGCGGCAACCGGAGCCCGGACGCCAAGCGATGGTTCGAAATCAAGGACGGCCGGTTTCAGGCAACCTTCGATGTGACGGCCGAAGAGCAGGCTACATTCCAGGACATGCTCCAAGAACTGGTCGACTATCGCTTGGCCGCCTATGAACCGCGGCTCGCAACGCCCGAGCAGCCGACCCGGGACACGCCGATTGTGCGGTCCGCCGAGATCATCCCGTTCCGCAAACCCGCAGCGGAGACCATCGAAGGTGATGAGATTCCCTACTTTCCTGACCTGCGTATCGCCTGTGGTCATTTTCGGAGTGGCCGGACGGACGCGAACGAAACCTGTGTCGTGCGGCCGGGCTACGGACGGCTGGATCCCGCGCGGCACTTCGTCGCCCGCGCGATTGGCAACTCCATGGATGGCGGGAAGCAACCGATAAAGGACGGGGACCATCTACTGCTGGAGTTGATCACCCCAGCGAAGGCCGGTGCGATAACCGGAAGCATCGTGGTCATCGAGCGCCAAGACGTCGGCGGCGACGACCAGTACCTGCTCCGCGTGGTGCAGAAGCGAACCGATGGCAGCTACATCCTCAAGGCGAGTAACTCTGATTATCCTGATTACGACATCGATGAAAACATGCGAACCTTGGCTCGGCTAAGAGCCGTTTTGAAGTCACAAGACGTGACAGCGAATCTTCAAGAGTAGGAAAAACCTTGGAGAAACTACCCAAGGCGAAGGCCAGTCGGCCATAAGAAATACGGCCCGAACTTCTTGGAAAACCGAAACTCTCCGCCCGCATCTTTACCTTTCGCGGTCAGCTTGAAATTGTCTCCATCGCGTTCCAGTAGACCCGCGGTAAGCAGTTTGTCATTCAGTTCTACTGTTCGAAGCCCAAGTACCTTGGCAAGCCGAGAGGTGGTCAATTTCTCAAACGTGCCGTCATCCGCGGACTCGGCTGCCGGCTCATGAATCTCGTCTTTGGACTGTTCCACTTTTTCGGCAGAGAGTCGAACCTCGTCGCTGACTCGGATCAGGCGCTGAGCCTCTTCGTAGGTTTCCCGGTAGAGATCGGACTCTTCGTCGCGGTCCACGAAGACGCCCATCTCATTGTTGTTAACCTGACTGAAATCGTAGAGGTTCATCGACGTGATGATGGCGGACTGCTCGTTCAGGTAGCATTTGGCGTGAAGATTCTGGCAGAAGCTTGTGCGAACGAACGCCAAAGATCGGAGCCAATTGATCTCGTGGGGCGCCAACTCGCTCTTGCCATAGACGATGCGCACATCGATTTTCATGCGGTCTTTATCGGCCAGTAACTCACGGATACGGTCGTTGAATTTGAGGAACGGGCTAATGATGATCAGGCGCTCCCGGGCGGCCTTGATCAACTCTTCCAGAAAGTAGTTCGTCGCACTGGTGTTGAGAAACTTCGCCATTGGTGAATCCTTGTCCGGGTACGAATGCTAGTGCGGAATCAATGGTTGGATCACCGTTGGGGCACCAACGGTGGGCCGATTATCTCCGATGACAACACGGTGGTCTGCAATGTCGGGAGAGTTTCGTGGATGTGCCGCCGACCGTCGGGTTACGACACGCCAAGAGGCTGGACGGAACCGCAACGACGACAGCGCGCGCCTAACCCTGTCTACCGATAAGATGTCTGGCGGGGATTGCTCGCGGTTACCGCTGTCGTCGGAGAAGACGCCAGTCTTGGCGTGGAAGAGCCCTCGGGCATAACCGCCTTGGTGGTTGACCCGCATGGCAAGCTTGATCTCCAGCAATCCGGCGGCGGCGAGCCAGGCCAAAGCGTTGAGCCGGTCCTTGATCAGAGCGTCTTCGATCTCCGCCAGGCTGCGGGCCGCTATGGAGCGCAGAACGGCGGCTGGGTTTTCTTGGGCGCGCTCCAGGGCAGCGCAGTCGTCGGGCTCCAGGTGCGGGGAGACGACCAGGCGCATGCGTCCGCGCCGAACTGCCAGACTCGCGACTCCGCGGGCCGCGAAGGCGAGCCCGGCGCTGGTGAAGTAGCCCGCCGCACGGCGGTACAGCACAGCGGTTTCGAGACAGGGTACGAAAAAGTCATGCACCAGGTCGTCGCGACCGGTGCGGTAGGTGAGCTTGAGGGGGATGTGCGTTAGGTCCGGCACCGTGAATCCGGGATGCATTCCGGTAAAGCCATCATGACCTGGGCGCCGATGCGGCAGGACGCGCTGAACCCGCCGTCCGCGCCTTCGCTGCCGTCGTGTGACGCACGATTCGGGGACAGGCCGGGATCGGGTGGCCGCAGGGGTGTCGTTGTTGGGTCCATCGCAGCTCCATCCGCTCTTGAACAGGCGCCTGCTCGGTTTGGGTCGTTGGGCATTGTGCCAAACTTTGCCGGCCGACGCAGTGAATTGGTGCGATCTGGAATGGCTGGTTGGATCGTGGGGTGCGGTATGCGCAGTGCGTTTGGCCGGTCGCGTTCGCCGCGTGGTCGGCGGCGGGGGGCGCCGGCCTGACGGCCGGGGAGTCGACTGCAAGTCGACGATCCCGGGGTTGGACGGCGACCCGCGGCGGACAGGTTCTATCAATGTCGGTTCGGCCCGGTACACTCGCCCCATGCGCCACCCGATCAATCCCAAAGTCGACTGCGTCTTCAAGGCCCTGCTCGGTTCGGAGGACAACCGCGCGCTCTTGATCCACTTTCTCAACGCCATGCTGGTCGACGATCTACCCGCTCCGATCACCGAGGTCGAGATTATCAATCCCTACAACGAGCGCGAGACCTTTTCCGACAAGCTGACCATTGTCGACGTCAAGGCCCGCGACGCGGCGCGGCGACTCTTCCAGATCGAGATTTAGTTGCTGGTCTTCGCCGATCTCGCCTCGCGCTTTCTCGACGGCTGGGCCGATCTGCAAACCTAGATCCGGCAGTTGATCGCTTCGTGATTCATGCAAGGTCTTGACGGCCTTGACGATCGCGCTCGTCCGACAGATCACCGACTGGGTGAAGGCGAATGGAGCCTTAATGTCACTCCTGATCAAGCGCTTACACGTGGCACGAAGCGTTCAACTGCCGGATCCAGGATCAAGCGCGTCAAGAGCTCCTGCGTCAGCAGCGCGGGATCCAACGCGAGCTCGACGAGGCGCGGCTGCCGAGGAAGCGGAGCGACAGGCTAAGGAAGCGGAACGCAAAGACGAAGGAAGCCGCAATCCAAGCCAAGGAGATCGAATCCCGGGTGAAGAAAGCCGCCCTCGCCGAGGTTGAACACCTAGAAGCACTTCTGAAACAGAAGGATGCCTAGCACTCAACCTCGACGTCAGGCTTCGCGCGGTTGACGAGGGCGAACCCAACACCTGAGGTTTCTGCCACCGCCGTTCCGATGTGGACTAGGGTTTCGGGAAGAAGGATACGCATGAAGTTAACCGTTCATCGCACCGGGAAAGGCGGTAGAGTTTCTGCAACCGCGCGCCGAGGTGGGACGGATCGAAAATGCGGGCGATTAGCCCAGCCGCTTGCGAATCCAAGCTGGGTTTCTGCGGCAATCCAGCACGGCGTAGACCATGGCGTTGTCCTGTTCCACGCGGTAGTAGACAGCGAACGGAAAGCGCTTGGACAGTAGGCGCCGATACCGGCCGAAATAGGTCGCATGGATGCCCGCACTGATGGTGAGCGAATCGATGTCCGAGAATAGGGAATCGAGAAAGTAGTTTCCCAAACCCTCCCTCTGCTTCTCGTAAAAGGCATGCCCTTGCAGGAGATCGCGGGTTGCAGCAGAGAGAATCCGAACCTTCAAGGGGCCTGTTTCCGGATGGCGCGCTTGGCGCTCTCCCAGTCTGTGAACTGGTCGATTCCTTGCGTAACCGCGGATTCACGCTGCGCCAGGATCTCCTGATGCCAGGATGGCGATTCAACATCGTCGGCGTGTCTGCAAAGGTCGTCCCAAAGGGATTCCATGGCGTGGAGCTTTTCCTCCAGCGACAGGGATTCAAGCGGCAGTTCAATCATCTTCGATCCCCGAATAATGCTGTCGACGACTTCCATTCTCGTCCTGGCGGCGATGCCGGTCGAAAACGCGCGGGCAAATCTGAGCAGGCTCAATGACGGAGGTGCTGCGTACGAAGCTAACGCAAAGGGCTGCGCCCGGCAATAGAGGCGCTCCTCGGCAACGGCCTATCGCAGGCTGCGTACGACGAGACCGAGAGCCGGTCCGTTCCGAGATCCGCGGACCGGAGCTTGCCGGTGCGCAACAACAAGGTCTTAGTTCCGCCGGTCTGCGCGCCCGCGATGTCGCTGCGAATGTCGTCTCCGATCATGTCGGATGCGGCGCCTTCGCAGCTCCGGGGTCGGCCGAACATGCGCTCGGTGATTCGGCGCCTGGGTGCCGCGGCGAGGGCCGACGATCGGATATGATCGCGACGGCACCGACGGCATGCGGGTCTTGCACCTGAACAAACCGGGTCGCTGATGGGTCGAAGCTCGGCAGCAACCCCAGCCAATCTCGGCTGCCAACCGGCGTCTCGCCCGTCTCCGGAGGAGCACGCAATGTCCGATCAACCCGTCGCTGTTGTGACCGGCGCCAATCGCGGCCTGGGACTGGAGACCAGCCGTCGACTGGCGGCCTTGGGCTACACCGTCATCCTGACCGCCCGGCGTGAGCCGGAAGGCCGAGCCGCCGCTCAGGCCCTGGCGGATGCCGGTCACGATGTCCGTTTCCAGCCTCTGGACGTGACCGACGAGGCGTCGATTCAGGCCCTGGCCGAGACCGTTCGCGGGATCGGCCGGCTGGACGCCCTGGTCAACAACGCCGGAATCGTCCCCGACCCCAAGCCCGGAACAGAGGAGGCCAGCGTCTTTCGGGCGGACCTGGAGACGGTGCGCCGCGGCATGGAGACCAACGCCCTCGCGCCGCTGCGACTCTGTCAGGTGTTGATCCCCTTGATGAATGGTCGAGGTCGCGTGGTCAATGTCTCATCCGGCATGGGCCAGCTCGACGAGATGAACGGCTGCTGCCCGGGCTATCGGCTCTCCAAGGTGTCGCTCAATGCACTCACTCGGATCTTCGCCGACGAGTTGCGCGAAACGGGAATCAAGGTCAACGCGGTCTGTCCGGGCTGGGTCCGCACGAATCTGGGCGGTGAAAGGGCGCCATTGTCGGTGGAGGAAGGAGCGGAGGGCATCGTCTGGGCGGCGACGCTCCCGGATGACGGGCCGAGCGGAGGCTTTTTCCGACATGGAGAGCCGATACCCTGGTAGCTTGTGGGGGGGTGGGGCGGCGGCACGAGCAGTCCATGATGCCGGGAGTGACCCCACTCGCGTTCACCTCAGGACAGGAGGCGCAGGCTGATCCGAGGCGAGAGACCGACCAAACGACCTTCCCGAGCAGAATCTTGCAGCCGTCCACATATCGCTGTATCGTCGCGCCATGAGCTCAAGCGTTGCACTCTACGAAGCCCTCACTACGGCACCCGACGACCGTACCCGTGCGCGCGTTATCGCCGAGGCGTTCGAGCGACTGGAAGAACGCTACCCGCACCTGCCTGATCTAGCCACCCAAGGTCATGTTCGCGAGTCGGAGCTGCGGCTGCAGAAAGACATCGAGCAGGTCAGAGCCGAGCTGCGCGCCACCGAGCTTCGGCTGCAGGCGGAGATCGAGCAGGTCCGCACGGATCTGCGGGCGACCGAGCTGCGCCTTCAGGGGGAGATCGAGCAGGTCCGTGCCGAGCTGAAGATCGACATCGAGCATCTCCGTGCCGAGCTTAAGGCCGACATCGAGCAGATCCGTGCCGACCTGCATGCGACCGAGCTGCGGCTGCAGAAAGAGATCGCACACGTTAAGCTGGATCTGCTCAAATGGCTGGTGCCGCTGATGTTCGCCCAAGTGGCCGCCATCGCCGCACTGGTGAAGCTCCTCTGAGGCACGGCGAAACACGTGCATCCTCATGGGCAGCGCAGGGTGTTGTCCATGCCCTCTCTTACCTCTTGCGACAGCAACCAGCCGAGGGGCCGCTCCACGTATCGGCTTGCCACTGCCGCGATGGTCGCGGCGTCGGCAGAGATTCGGTGCGGTCGTATCGTTGTCGATGATGATCAGAATCGGCTTCAGAGCGGCACCGTTGTTCACCAACAGGGTGATGAGATCGGCCATCGTTGCGGCGCCCGAGCTCTCGAAGTAGCCGCCGTCGACCAGCCGCAGCCTGTCGCCGTTCTCGATCCGGACGGTGCCGGCGGGGCTGACGTAGGTAAAGCGGGCGCTGGCGCCCGCGGCGGCACTGGTGCGAATCTCGCCGAGACCGTAGCGAGGCTCCAGCAAATCGATCACCTGTGGAAGTCCGTCGACGCGCAGGTTCGAGAAGACACCGCGTTGGCCGGTCTCGACGATGGTCGTATTCAGCAGCAGGCTCGGCAGAGCTGCCGCCTCGGACCCGGCATACAGGCCCTGGAACGGACCCTTGAAGAGCGCCCTCGCCTCTTCGTCGAAGGCCGTCTCCCAGGAGCGCTCGAGAAAACGCTGCACTAGGTCCGGGAAGAGCATCCCGGCAACGACCGGCGACAGAAAATCGTGGCCGACCGTCTCGCGCACCTGATCGAGCAGGGCATTGGCCCGTCCCGTTTGCAGCCCGCCCTCTTCAGAGCGACATAGGTCGCCGCACCGAGGCTGCCGCCGGAGACGCCGCTGACCGCAAAGAGCCGTTCCGTGAAGGGCGCGGCGAATGTCTGCTCGAGATAGGCCAGCGTAGACGCGGTCCAATAGGCCGCGCTGGTGCCGCCGCCCGAGGTGGCGACCAGAACCACCGATTCAGGCGCAACGGCACTCCCGGCTCGCTCCTGTTGCCAGGCCGCGACGAGCTGCTCGACAGGCGTGGGACGCTGGGGTGTGCTGTCCAGGCCCTCGCCGACGCGCACCGCGTGGTTGTCGTTCCAGATGCCGAACACCAAGGCCAACAGTAGCACCGCGAGCGTGAGCGGCCGGCGAGTCCCAGTAGTACCTGATCCTCCCGACCAGCCGACCGTCGTTCGCTCCCGGAGTGCTCATGGCTGTTCTCCCGCGCATCGGTAGACACCCCGAGTATAGTGCGTGCGGGAGGAGGAGCCAGGCCCTCTGACCCTACTGAAACCGATCATCCGATCGATGGCTGGAGACCGCCGAGGCGGCTTTCTCGAACCAGCCGGTGCGCACGTCTTTCGGCGTGTCGAACGCCGGGACATAGGGCTTGATGTCCAGCAGCGGGGTCCCGTCGAGAATATCCACGTTCGTGATGGACAGTAGGCCGCCCTCGATCTTGTCCAGTTGCACGACCGACAATCCGATCGCGTTTGGGCGTTTCGGCGCGCGGGTCGCGAACAGCCCGCGCGGCTCTCGATCGAGAAATGGCACCGGTTGGAGATTGAATCCGCGGCTGTGGTGGAAGTGGTAGAGCAGGATCAGGTGCGAGAAGCCGTCGAGATCTTTCAGACCCTCTCGGAAGGCATCGAGCACCTCGATCGTCCCCGAGACGCCGAGCGCACCGGTCGGCTGAATCGGCATGTCCGTGGGCTCCGCGAACGGTGAGTGGATGGTGCCAATCGGGCTGTATTCGATGTTCATAGTTCCTCGGTGACGGTCACCTCGCGGCTGATCAACTCACCGCCGGGGTCTGGTGAATGAAGGTCGGGTCGGTCAACTGCCGCAACACGAAATCCGCCACATCGGCACGGCTGATACGACCGCCTTTGATCGAGCGGTCGCGCCCGAAGCGATAAGCGCCGGTGCGTGGGCCGTCGGTCAATCCGCCGGGACGCACGATGGTCCAGTCGATCCCGCTCGCCTTGATGAGCCGTTCCTGCTCTTCTTTGGCCATCATGATGGGTTTCAGTGTCAGGTCCATGATGACGCGGAACGCCCAGCTGATCTGCTCGCGACTGTCTCCGACCCCCAGCGAGGTCACGGCAACGAGCCGACGCACGCCGGTTTCGTGCATCGCCTCCAAGATCACCCGCGTGCCGAGCGCCTCGATCGGCTCACGGCTCCCGTGCGAGCCCAGGACGCAGATCACGGCATCGGCACCTTGGATGCAGCGGGTTGTCGCGGCCTGATCCTGGACATCCCCGATGACCAAGGTCAATCCTGTCCGCTCTACGAGCTTCGAGGGATCGCGCACCAACGCCGAGACGGCGTATCCCTGCGCAAGGGCCTGATCCAGAACCTGGCGCCCGGTTCCCCCGGTCGCGCCGAAAAGAGCAATGTGCATTAGGTTGTCCTCGTGAAGCCGCCGTCGATCCGCCGTCAGGTTACACCCCGCAGCCGGACCACACCACGCACACCGATGAGGCGCGACCCCGAGCCCGGAGCACCGACGCCCACGCTGGCATGCGTACCCAACGCCCGTTCAGCATCTTTCACCAAGGCTGCGACCGTGCGGAGCGTCGCGGCATAGTCGACCTGCGGCATCGCCAACTGCCGTCGCAGCAGCTTCCGAGTCGGGATCTCTCAGCAGCCCCACTCTTCATGACCCAATGGCAGACGATTCAGTGAGTCCCGCGACTGCCGCCACTGCGGCAGATGGCTGTCCATCAGCTCGACAAACCTGGCCAAGGTGTCGTGGCGCGCAGGTCGACCAGCAACCGCTGGCCGCGGTGCGGCAGCCAGGCGCTGTCGAGGGTGTCGAGGACGAACCGCAAGCGGGGACCGCTGCGCATATCGCCCCCTTCCGGAAGGGTTCCGGGCTCGCCGGTGTCGCGGTCCAGGCTGGAGTCGACGTAGGCGGCGCCGATGCGCAGCTCCGCGGTGCCGTCGAGCAGGGTCGCCCCGAGGTCCACCCCGGCCGTGAGGGTCTGGGTCTCGTAGCGCGCGATTCGGCTGCCCTGACGAAACACGCTGAAGGGGTCGGTACCGAAACCCATGTCGGCGGCGACGAACAGCCGACGGTCGATACCGAGGGGCTGATAGAGCTCGGTGGCCAGACCCAGTGCGTCGCCGAACTGCAGGCTGGTCAGCCACTCGGCCCCCAAGGCGTTCATCCAGGTCCGCCGATAATCCGCGCGCAACCCGAAGCGCACGTCGCCGCGGAAATCGGACGCGACGCCCAGACCCAGGTTGAGGTATCCGGGACCCCAGGGCTTCTCGCGCGCATCGATCACCAACAGGCTGCCGTGGTCGAGCGGTTCCCGTCGATAATCGATGTTGAGGAAGTCCCCGCGGGCATAGACCGTCTGCAGATCCTTGCGAAGCTGCTCGCGATCGAGCGGCCCGCCCTCCTGACGGGACGCGAGCGGAGCGAACAGGGCCGGATCGACCCAGTGCAGACCGCGCACCTCGACCCCCGCAATCGCCGTCTCCTCGCCCGACGGACGGCGCAGCCAGGCCCGCCAGGCGGCATACTCCGCCGGGCTCAGGCTCAGGCGCTCGAGGGGTTCGGCCATCGCGCGGGCCGCACGCTCGCCCGCCTGGATCGCCTCCGCGGAGCGCTTGAAGTCAAGTGAGCCGACGTCGCCCAAGTCGACCTTGATCAGGACATCCGTTCCCGGCCGCAGCTCATCCCGAGAGTGATCCAGGTTCTGGGCGACAAAGATCTGCAGCATCTGCACCATCACCCCGACCACCGATTCGAGGCGTTCCCGCGGCAGGTAGGAGGTCCCCAGGTCGACCGCGATGACGACGTCCACGCCCATCTGCCGAGCGACGTCCACCGGCATGTTGCGCACCAGACCACCGTCCACGAGGAGCTTGCCGTCGATCTCCACCGGCGAGAACACCCCCGGCACCGACATGCTGGCGCGCATCGCCCGCGGCAGCGGACCCCTGTCGAGAACCTGCATGGCGCCGTTCTCCAGGTTGGTCGCCACCGCACGGAACGGGATCGGCAGATCGTCGAAACGCGGTACATCCGCCGCACTCCCCGCCAACTCGGTGAAGAATACATCCACCTTCTGCCCGGCCAGCGCCCCGCCCGGCAGATGCAGGCCGCCCTTGCCGACACCCAGGCTCATGTTCAACGGGGTCTCCAGGTCGCGCTCCTTGCGCCGGATCGGCCAGCCCTCGCGCGGCGGCTCGTCGAGCAACAGGTCGTCCCAGTCCAGCGCGCCCAAGCGGGCCTCCATCTCGGCAGGGCCGAGTCCGCTCGCATAGACACCGCCGACCAGGGCACCCATGCTGGTGCCCGCCACCGCGCTGATCGGCACGCGCAACTCCTCGAGGACCTTGAGGACACCCACATGGGCGGCCCCACGCGCACCGCCCCCGCTCAGCACGAGCCCGATGCGCGGGTGCGGCTCCGCCGAGCCGAGCCCGGGCAGGCTCAGACAGCAGCGGAGGACGAGAACCAGGCTGCGGTGCATGAGTGGCTTCCTTCAATGATGATCGTTATCGTGAAACGGCATCGGTTTGTAGAGCGCACAGGGGCATTCGCCGACCCGCTCCATGGTTGGGCCGCCGGCAACGACAGTGATCTCGATGGCTTCGACGATCGCATGTCGGTGATTTGGGCGACGCGAGACGGGGGGCGACTTGGGAGGAGCAGTATCGCGAGCCCACCGGCGGCATCGGCGCGGTGGTGTTCGCCAACAGCGCGGTCGGTTATGCCTTCGGTCGGACTGGACTCGGGCTCAAGACGACCGA